>CAVOEV010000013.1:0-36028 GCA_963694825.1 Planctomycetota bacterium | reverse complement strand
ACAGTAAGGAGGGGAGGCATGGCTAAACGAATCAACCGAAAACGAGCCTTCACGCTGATCGAATTACTGGTGGTGATCGCCATCATCGCCATTTTGATCGCGTTGTTGCTGCCCGCTGTGCAGCAGGCACGAGAAGCGGCTCGAAGAGCTCAGTGCAAAAACAACCTCAAGCAATTGGGTGTTGCCATGCACAACTACCACGATACGTACGGGATGTTCCCGACCACAATCTGGGCGATTCACTGGAGTCAGGGTCACACCTGGTGGGCACAGGAAAAAGGTTCGCACTTGGTGCACCTGCTCCCCTTCGTCGACCAGCAACCTCTGTACAGCCGCATCGATTTCCGTAACAGGCGTGCTGATCCCGGCTGGCTGCCTCGGATAGACGACCAGCCGCGATGGGGCAAGAAATTTCGCTCCTACATCATCCCCACGTATCTTTGCCCGAGTGACGGCTCGCCGAAAATCAGTAACAATGGTGACCGAGCACGGACCAACTACATGGGTAGTATGGGCAACCAGCGAATGAACTCGCGCAACGGCTGGTGCCGCAGTTATCCCGGTAACAACTTCCTGACCGGGCGAGCCGGACACGGAAATAACGGGCAATCGAACTTTATCTCGGGTATCTTTGCCCGAGGCAACTGGGCCGCTCGGATTGCTTCCGTCAACGCCAGCGATGGCACCTCGCAAACCATCCTGATGGGTGAAGCACTGCCGCAGTGTGGCGACCACTCTCGAAATGGCTGGTACCACTGGAACGCTCCCTGGATGGCAACCACCGCACCGATCAACTTTCCGATCAAGTGCGTCTACGAACCGGGTTGGAACCAGGTGGCACCAGGATGCAACCACTGGCAAAATTGGCAAACCAGCCAAGGTTTCAAGAGCAAGCACGAGCAAGGGGCTCACTTCCTGTTCGTCGACGGACGTGTCCGTATGCTCAACGAATCGATCAACTATCGCACCTATCAGCGACTGGGTGATCGTGCCGACCGAGGCATTGGCTGGTACCTGACTGGTAACCCCAACACTCCGGATCCCCTCGAGAATCCGGATGTGGGTGGAACTCCTGGAATTGTTGCGGACTTCTAGGCCGACAACACCTCAGCCAGAGTGCCCCGCAGGGTACATGCTGTGAACTTGATTGACGACCCCGCTCGCGTTGCGACGGGGTCGTCTTTTTTAGTAGTATTGAAAAACAACGGAAGTCGAAGCCTGGCCCCAAAATGATTCGGGAAAATCACTTATCAATTCAATCAGATTGGATCGTCGCTGCAGTAGGAATAGAACTGACTCCACCACGACTCTCATACTCAGACGAAACTCACATCCCGGCAGGATTCTCGGTACCATGCACAGCCATTCACGTTCCCTTGCCCCCCTCGCCATGTCTCTCCTGCTACTGACAGCAGGTTGCGGGAGTCCCGACCCCAGCGCCACTTGCGTCGCCGTCTCGCTGACAGTCACCTACAAGGGACAACCTGTCGAAGACGCACAGGTCACCTTCACCGCCAATGGCGAAGGAGCCCGTACCTGCCAGGGCGTGACAGACGAATCGGGTCGAGCCGTGTTGGGGACCTTTGGGGTCGACGATGGAGCACAACCAGGTCCCTACAAGGTCTCGATTTCCAAATCGGCCGAAGGTGGTTCCGACAGTGGTTTGTCAGATCCTGCACTCGCGGGAATCGATACCGTCGGAGGCAACGCGGCTGGCGGCCAGATTATGGACCCAACGCAAGCCTACCGCGACCAGATGAACTCAGACGGCAGCATAAAAGAAGCCAAGAGTAAATTGCCGGCTAAATATGTGAATCCCGAGACATCGGGAGTCGCCTTCAAGGTCGAAAGTTCCGGGAGCAACGACTTCAAGGTCGATCTCAAGGACTGAACCGATCATGCCGACAAAGCTATCCAAGTCCACTTGGGTGGCCGCCGTTGCCATCACAGGCGTCGCTGCAATCGCGGTTGGCTTCCTCGTTCCCGACGATAATCCACTCGTCCGACGACACGGCCCCACTTCGACCGCAACCACACCGGTCACCGACCACACCATTGTGGCACTCTGTAGCCAGTGCCACACCTTCCCCAAACCGTCGATCCTGCCCCGTTCCGAGTGGCGATCACGGATCGGCCAAATGGCCACGTTCAAGGGGTACGGCACCAAGGTCCCTGGCATCGTCAACACCGAATCGGTGATTCGCTGGTACGAAAATCGGGCACCACAATCACTTTCACGACCCGTTCTTGACGACCAACTCGACGCCGGTCCGCTCGGATTTCTTGTCCGCGAGATGGCCTGCGACCACTCGACTGTCGATCCGCTCGTCATCTCAAACGTCCAGATTGTCCAACTTCTCGGCGACACCCACGCAACGCCAACCGGTACCACAGACTCTCCAAACCCAACCCCGACGTCTGTTGCCGAACTCATCGCCTGCGACATGGCCAATGGCCTGATCCTGCTCGGTAGCGCCCGGCCAGGCTGGTCGTCGAAATTGACCGTCCTGGCCCAGGTTGGCCACCCGGCCCGCGTTCAAGCCGTCGATCTCGATCACGACGGACTCAAGGACCTCCTCGTCGCCGACCTTGGCTCATTCGGAGCCATCGATCACAACCTCGGCAAGGTCACCTGGCTCAGACAACACCCACCGGGCACCTTCACGCCGAATGATCTCGCCACCGGACTGCCACGGGTCGCCGACGTCCGGGCCGCCGACTTCGACAACGATGGCGACCTCGACCTCGTCGTCGGTGCCTTCGGTTGGCGGACGACCGGTCAAGTGCTCCTCATGGAACACTCGGGCCGACCCGGACCACCCTCGTCCGCCACCTACACAACGCGCCAACTCGACCAAAGACACGGCACTATCCACACCATACCGACCGATCTCAACCAAGATGGACATCTCGACTTCATCTCTCTCTTCGCACAAGAACACGAAGCAGTCGTCGCCTTCATCGGCACTGGCCGACTCGGCTTCACCTCACGCACCCTCTTCCAGGCTCCTCACCCCTGCTGGGGCTCCTCCGGCATCCAACTACTCGACCTCGATAGCGATGGCGACACCGATGTCCTGATGACCAACGGCGACACCATGGACGACGCCATGCTCAAGCCAGACCACGGAATCCGCTGGCTGGAAAACCACGGTGACGACACCCCCTTCACTCCGCATCACCTCGCACGACTCTACGGAGTCCACAGCGCCGAAGCCGCCGATATCGACAATGACGGCGACCTCGACATCATCGCCTGCGCCTTCATCGGAGAACTGAAGGATGTCTCGCGGACACAACTGCTCAGCAACCTCAAGGTGCCCTCCCTGCTGTGGATCGAACAGACCAGCCCCCAGGTCTTTCGGACGCGAACCCTCGAAGCTCACCTCTGCAACCACCCCACTCTCGCCCTGGGAGACCTCGACGGCGACGGTGACATCGACATCGCCGTCGGCAACAACACCCACTCGGACTCGAAACCACCCATCGAAGTCTGGGTCAATGCGATTGGTGACCCCAAGTGACACGCCCTGAGCCTCGACTGCTGATCGCAGCCGCGATCGTCATTACAATCGCCGCCGTCGGCTGGCTGGCAGTTCAAAACAACCCCGATGACGTGTTTCGCCACAGCCTCGAACAACTCCAACAGGGCGATCACGACGCCGCACTCCAGGGCATCAAGATCCTCGATAGCCACCCCGGTTTCGAATCGCACGCGGCGTTGCTTCGAGGTGCCTACCAACTCAGACGCGGACTCGCCGCAGACGCCATTCTCTCGTTCGAAGCCGTCGACCCCACCGGTGAACTCAGACTGCCTGCCCTGGAATTGACCGGAGAATGCCTGTTCCTGCTCGATCAACTCCCTCTCGCCGCCGCACAGTTCCAGGAAATGCTCAAGGACGATCCTCACTCGGCCAATGCCCACCGGTGGCTTGGACAAATCTTCTACAATCTCGGAGCCTTCGACACCGCCATCTCGCACCTGCAGAAACTCATCACCGTCGAACCCGACAACTACCTCGCCCACGCCCTGGTCGGACATATGGCTTTTGACTTCGAAGACTTCAAAATCGCAATCCAACACTACCAAAAGGCGGAAGAACTCTTTCACCCCGACTCGATTCCCAATCCCGTTCACCAGGAAGTCCTCAGAAACCTCGCCCGCTCGTTCATCGGACAGAACAAATACCCCGAAGCCCTTGAAACCCTCGAAACCGCCCAACCCGATCATGCACTCGTGCTGGCACTCAAGGCCGATTGCCACCGTGGACTCGGACACGACGACATCGCTCGACAGTTGCTCGACCAGGCCATCCAGATGGATCCCAACGAACGCACCGCCGTCCTGCTGCAGGTCGACATGGCACTCGACTCACAACAGACCGCCGCCATCGTCAAACCACTCCAAAGACTCCTCAACAAGGACCCGCACGACACCGCCTGCCGATACCAACTCGCACAAGCCTGGCAGCGACTCGGACAAACCAACAAGTACAAACAGGAAATGGCCAAGCACAAGGCGTCCGAAGAACTCAAACAGGAACTCACCGAAACAAACCTCCAGGCCAACCGGACACCCGACGATGCCGAGGTGAGAGATCGGCTGGCCGAAATCTGCGAAACACTCGGAAAACACGATCTGGCAAGGATGTGGCGACAAGCTGCTGCCGCCTGCAGACGATTGCCACAACCGCAATCGACTCAGCCGGCCGTTTCACAATGACCCCACCAACTGTGCTAGACTCAGCCGCCCGGTAAACCACGCACGACCCATTCTATCAATCCATCCGAAACACCTTGGCATTGACGTCAACATCATGAACCAAACACCTCCCGACACCTCCGCAAACGACTCAGCCCCAACCGCCAAGTCCACCGTCGAATCAACATCAGCCCCCAGCAACCGCCCCAGCAACCGCCCCAGCAACCGCCCCAGCATTGGGCACCGCATGAGGATCACGCTGCTGTTTCTGGTCTTCGGAATTGTCGGTGGAACCGCCGGATGGCAGCTCCAGACCGAATTCGACTTGCAAGTCGCACCGCTGACCCCGACCGGGCCCGGCCAACCACACGCCGACCCGGACATCTCGCTTTACGGCTTCGAATACGCCATCCAGACGCTGGGCATTCCACCCACTCACTCATCGTTCACTCTGGCCGGACTTTTCCAGGCTTCCTCTCCGTCGACCAGCCCCGACCCCGTACAGGTCAAGGCGGAAATGAAGATCGAAGTCGAACGTCGCAAGAAGGATATCGCACTCCGCAGTAATCGTGTCGCCGTCTACCTGTTGCTGCTGGGGCTCCCGCTCGGTGCCGCTCTCGGACTTGCCGAAGGAATCCGACGCCGCACGATCATGGCACTCCTCCTCGGACCACTCGCATCCGCCCTCATCGCCGGAGCAGCCGGATTCCTCGCCGGTGTACTCCACACCAGCACCGCCAACGCCATCCAAGGGTACGACATCGATCAATATGTCGCGCTGATGGTCCCCCATTTCATCGCTTGGGGAACCATTGCCCTGGGGCTCATCGCCTGGACTCTCGCCACCAATTTCGGCCGTGAGGCCGCCCAGAACCTGGTCACCGCAGCGCTGACCGGAGCCATACTCTGCAGCCTGATCTATGTCCCTGCCTCCGAAATCATCTTCTTCGACGACCCGCTGGAACATGCACTACCCGGACACCCCGACAGCTTCCGCTTCTGGTTTCTGTTCGGTAGCGGAGTGCTCGGCCTGCTGATCGGAAACGCCAGCGCCAATCTCGGACACCAGACGCGGACTGCCTCCGACTGAGCTGTTGGCGGCCGAAACAAGACTCACTTGGTGATCGCGTTCCGCCGAGACAAAGTCTGCAACTCGGACGACCCTTCGGTGATCCGCAAGTGACGATCCGCCCCGACCGACTCGAAACTCTGCACCTCACCCGACGGCCATCGGATCGTCAGACGATCCGCCACATCCGCCTCGCCCAGGCCCAGGTGCACCAGTGCCGGAGACTGTGACAGGAAATTGACCACCGGGTTCAACGTCCGGCGGATCACCATTCCACCCACCTCGCACTCGATTCGAGCACCCACTCCCAGGCTGTTGCTACGAACACCCTTCAGACTCAACTGAAGGAAGTGGGCTCGAGGAAACCGGTTGCGATAAATCACCAATGCACCGCCACCAGCCTGACGCACAAACAACTCGGGCATCCCGTCACCGGTGACGTCCCACGACACAGCACTGCGGCCGTCGCCGGGATTGTCGGCTCCACTGCTGTGAGAAATATTGTGGAAACCGCCTCGCCGGTCGTTCAGGAAGACCCCGTTGCGTTCGTACGCACTCAGGTTCTCGCCGCTCGCCGAAAAACTCCACGGGTTCGACACCCAGAATTCTCCATTTTCCGTGTCCAGATCACGAAGACACGGTACCTGAGCACTGCTGTTGAATGGCTGTGACACGACAGCCAACCACACGCAACGTCAGCCGTCAGGACGTTCCGGAGTGACACTCTGGAAACCGACCGGAGCGTACAGGTCCAGCCAACCATCATTATCCAGGTCCACAAACCCCGGTCCGTAGGCCCAGCCCACGTCCGCCACACCAGTCGACTGACCGATCCGCTCGAACTTCGCCGAACCCAAGCCACGATACAATTCGTTGCCCGCTACGAAATCTCGCATCTGAGCGTCCACGTCGTCCGGGTAGATTCCGCGACGCAAGTTGCCAACGATTCGCTCGCCCGCCTTCGAATACATGTTGGCCACGTAAATATCCGGCCAGCCATCGTTGTCAATGTCCCCGGCAGTGATCCCCATCGAGAAACCACCGTAAATGTCCGGCAAGACCGCCTCGACAAACGTCCCATCCTTCTGATTGATCAAGTAGTCGTTTTTGCCCGTCTCGCACGATGTCATCAAGTCCGGCCAACCGTCACCGTTGGCATCGAACCACACCGACGCAAACGTCGGACCGCCTCGCCCTCGAGTCCCACTTGCAACACTCACCTCCTCGAACTGCCAATCTCCCGTGTTCTTCCACAACTGGTGGTAATTCCCACGAGCCTGGCCAATCCACGGCTGCCCCTCCGCTGTACCCTCGGCCAATCCCACAACGTACAGGTCGATCAGGCCGTCACGATTGAAATCGGCGATCGAATACTGCGACGCGTCCATCGGCAGCCGCAACGACGTGTCGCGACCAATAGCCAACTGCTCGAAACGAGTCCCGCTCACATTGCGATACGGCTTCGAACCCAACAACAAGTCGGGGAAACCGTCATTGTCAAAATCGGAAAACACGGCACCCAATGGAGGTGGGCTGCCCGGAGCCGCCAGTGGAGGCAAACCGGCCGACAGCGTGACGTTCACAAACCGACCGTTCGGCTCACCATGATACAACGCCAACCCGCTCAGGTCGGTGATCAACACATCGACAAGACCATCCCGGTCATAGTCGACCAGATACGTCCCGCCAGTCAGAAACGGCAGGTTCTTCTTGTCCGCACGAGTCCAGTTGTCGTGCAGCACCGACACATCGATGCCCGTCGAGTCCTGCATCGGCTCCAACAGCCGCTCGCCAGCTCGACTCACCCGTGCCTCGTACGCCACGCACTGCGACAACCAGCCACGCCGCTCGGGCTGGTCCTCGGTCAATGAATTCAAACGGCAGTGAAACCGAACCTCTCGCTCCAGGATCCTGCCCTCGGAATCCAAACCGGTCAGTCGCAACTTCAACGAACCCACCCACGGACCGTCAAATTCGCCATGTGCCTCGGGACGCATCAGCATCACCTTCAGCGACGACGAATCGAGCTGGCTGAACTCTTCACGCCACCCCAAAACGACAGAAACGAAACCAGCAGATTCCACAGAAACAGTCAGGTCGCGCGGAGCCTTCCACGTTCGACCGTCGACCACGCCCAGGTCGACCGAACGACCCGAACCGACCGAAAACAACTCGCCCGAAAAATCGCTCGACAGGTAACTCGTTAACGTCTCACGGTCACCGGCACCAATCGCCGCGCCAATTCCAGGCAATGTCCGGTCGCCCAGAACGAAACCGCCAAGATGCTCGGCATCCTGAAGGTACTTCGCCTCGGCGTCGGATAAGGCCAATGACTGGTTGTCGACTCCGCTGGCACCACCGCCGACAGGGTCACCAACACCGCCACTGCCCGAATCACGGCCGGATCGATTCGCCCCCACCACGCCCGTCCATACCGCCACTCCACCCGCAATCACCAGCAACAGCAACACACCGACGACCGGCAACGAAACCCCTCGCCCTCGCCCCGACTCGCCGCTCGACTCAGTCTCGTGCACGTCAAACACCTGCCATTTTCGAACATTCCAGCTCGATCGTTGCCTTGGCCGTAGGACCGCCCCAACCGACTTTCAGACGACAGCACACCGGCATACCACTATACGTCGCACCCCACGTTCTCACCAAGTGGAATCCTCGACAGAAACCCCTCGCTTGAATCCCCTCGCCGTGTGGAATAAAACGGGGGCTTCGCCCGACGGTGGCGAGCGATGGATTGCTACCGACGCGGGAGATACCGGTGAGCTTGGCCGAGCACCTCGAGGACCGGTTCCGCGGCGACATTCGCTTTCGTGGTTCGGAATTCCTCAAAAACGAAGTCATCACAGTCAAGGCGCTCACGCCCGCGTCACTGACAGCAGTCATCGACGACGACAGCGAATTCGAAGCCGAATTGCTGCACTCCGACGACAAGTTCCAACTGCTCTGCAGTTGCTCGCGACGTGACGATCGCCAGGCCACCTGCCGACATCTCTGGGCCGCCATTCTCGTCGTCGATCGCGATGGACTTCTGGCAGGAAGTCCGGCGCCCGATTATGTTCCTCCGTTTGCCGGAAACGGAGGACATGCTGGAGCGGACTGGAATTCGCCACTGCTGGACAACATGGCTGACCACGATGAGGACTTCGCCGAATTCCTTTCACGCAACGCCGGACGCCGGAACTGGGAAACTCGGCTGGATGAACTGAACCAGGTGCTCGAACGAGACGCCTCGGCTGAAGACTCCGAACGAGACATTGTCTACGAGATCGACTTGGCTCAGAGTCGAGCCGAGGGCCAACTGATCCTGCAAACCTCTCAACGCCAACGCCGTGCCAACGGGAGATGGGGCAAGTGGAAACCGATGCGGATCCGTGGAGGACGCGTCGATGCGATCACGGACGCCGAAGACCGAGAACTGCTCACACTGCTGGCCGGTGGGATCCCCACCGAAACCGCAACCGCAGGACGAATGCAGCCGGCCGGACCCTCGACCTACCGCTACCGTGTCCCCGATCCACTCGCACTCATGCTCATTCCTCGACTCTGCGATACGAATCGACTGGCCTTCTTCGACCCCGAAGGGCCGGATGAACTCCGACTAACCTGGGACGACGGACCAGCCTGGGATTTCCGATTGGCTCTCACCGAAGACTCAGACCGCTCGCTGTGGAAACTCGAAGGCCTGTTTCATCGCGCCGAAGAAGAATGCAAACTGGGCGACACACGACTGGTGCTCGCCGGCGGCCTCTATCTCACCAACACCTCGGTCCACCAACACACCGGCAGCGTGGCCGCCGCCTGGAGCACACTGCTCGCCGGTGACCTGCCGTTTGCCGTGCCCAACGGCGACCAGCAGGACCTCGTCTCCAAATTGCTCGACCTGCCCGAACTCCCCGACCTCGATCTCCCCGAATCCCTTGCACTCAAGGATGTCGATGTCACACCCGTCCCCGTACTGCTGCTGACCGTACCCCGAGGACGACGCTGGCAAAGAGAACGACTGACCGCCAGCCTCCAGTTCGACTACGCCGGCTCGCAACTCGCCGCTCACAACACCCAGTCGGCCATCGTACTCAAGGAACAACGCTGCTGCGCACGACGACACCTCGGACGCGAAACCGACGCCTGGAAAGAACTCCAACAGGCCGGGTTCCTGCAACTGGACGAGCACCGACGAGGAACCCGGCAACTCGAGATTCCTCTCGCGGAACTCACCACTGCCGTCCGATCACTGATGGACGACGGCTGGCGAGTGGAATCCGACGGATTGCCAATCCGACAAACCGGCAAACTGAAAATGTCGATTCGCTCGCACATCGACTGGTTCGAATTGCATGGCGATATCGAGTTCTCCGGACAACGCGTCCGATTCCCCGAACTGCTCGCAGCACTCTCGCGTGGTGACTCGGCGATCCGACTCGGCGATGGATCGCTGGGCCTGCTGCCCGACGAGTGGGCCGAACAGTATGCGATGATCGGACAACTCGGAATCGTCCAGGACGAACACGTTCGCTTTGCCCCCGCTCAGGTCGCTCTGCTCGATGCACTGCTTGCGACCAGAGCCGGAGTCGATGTTGATCAGAAGTTCGAGGAGATTCGGAAGCGGCTCGAGTCGTTTGAAGGGATTGCCGAAGCCGAACAACCCGACGAGTTCCATGGTTCGCTGAGAACCTACCAGCGAGAAGGACTCGGGTGGCTACACTTCCTCGAAGAATTCCACTTCGGAGGCTGCCTGGCAGACGATATGGGGCTGGGCAAAACCGTGCAGGTGATCGCAGCACTCGCACGACGAGCCAGAAACGAAGCGGCTCCGTCACTGGTCGTTGTGCCCAGATCGCTGCTGTTCAACTGGGCAGAAGAATGTGAACGATTCTGCCCAATGCTCAAAGTGCTTGAGTACTCGGGACTCGACCGAGCCGAACTCCGCGAAACCTTCGACCAGTACCACGTGATCCTGACCACCTACGGGACTCTTCGCCGAGACATCCTCGAACTCAAGGACCACCGCTTCGACTACGTCGTGCTCGATGAAGCCCAGACGATCAAGAACGCCGGCTCACAGGTCGCCAAGGCGTCTCGCCTACTTGACGCCAATCACCGACTGGCACTCTCTGGAACGCCCATCGAAAACCACCTCGGTGACCTCTGGTCCATCTTCGAATTCCTCAACCCCGGCATGCTCGGACGCAGCTCGCTGTTTCGACGCTTCACCGACGACGACAACAGTAACCGACATCTGCTCACCCGCGGCTTGGCTCCGTTCATACTCAGACGAACCAAGTCCGAAGTCGCCGCCGAATTGCCCTCGCGGTTCGAACAAACCATCCACTGCCGCATGGGCGAGGATCAGCAGCGACAGTACGACGAAATGCGAGAACACTACCGCCAGAGTCTGCTGGGAGGCGAGAATAGCCAAGGACTCAACACTTCGAAAATGCACGTGCTCGAAGCCCTGCTCCGACTCAGACAGGTCGCCTGCCACCCGGGCTTGCTCAAACCCGAACTCGCCGAAGGCGACTCGGCCAAACTCGATACGCTCGGGCCACTCCTCGAAGAACTCGTCGGCGAAGGACACAAGGCACTCGTCTTCTCGACCTTCACCAGCATGCTGGCCATCGTCCGCAAACGACTCGATCGCATGGGCCTGGCCTACGAATACCTCGATGGGCAAACTCGCGATCGTAAAGAACGTATCGACCACTTCCAGGAAGACCCCGACTGCGGCATCTTCCTTATCAGCCTCAAGGCCGGTGGCCTCGGACTCAACCTCACCGCCGCCGACTACGTGTTCCTGCTCGACCCCTGGTGGAACCCCGCCGTCGAAATGCAGGCGATCGACCGAGCCCACAGGGTCGGGCAAACGCGGCCAGTCTTCGCCTATCGACTGATCTGCGAAGGAACCGTCGAGGAAAAGATCACCGAACTGCAGCAGCAAAAACGCGAACTGGCAGACGCCATCCTGCTCGAAAACCGGAGCGTGCTCAAAACTCTCACCAAAGACGACCTCGAACTGCTGCTCTCCTGAACACCCGCACACGCACAACTACGCCGAGTCAATCAATCGGAAGACCCACACACGGTCGAATTCTCGTTCGTAAACGCCTCCAACTGTCTCCAATGGCGTCCACAGAATCGGGTCTTCGCCAAATTTCCCCACCACCCAATGACGATCGCCGCGACGACGGACACGCATCGCATGAGGGTACTCGGGGCCGCTACTGCCAACCAGGCAGACGACGTCATCCTCACGCAGCTCCGATGACGTCGCGAACAACTCGATCGCTCGGCTGGAAAACGGTGGAGCAAACTCGGCCACTTGTTCGTAATAACTGTCCAGAACAACTTGCATCGGGTTCGTGCCGTCGGTCAACGGGTTCACCTCTCCACATAACCAGTCGCTGCGCCCCAGCCCGATTGCCTCTCCCACGGCGAAGGTACAACAGTTGAACTGGACCCACTCAGCCGCCCGCTCAACCTGCCATGGCGGTTTCGCCTCGGCCACGATCTGGCCATCGTCAGCGTCCGTCTCGGGCCGTCCAAACAACACGTCCGTCATCACGCTCGGCTGGTAGTCCTCGCGGACAGCAAAATGCAACAGAATACACGCGCCCGCCGGACACTCGAGAACCGTCCGAGGCACGTCGATGCCATGCACCGGACTGAATACGGATTCCAAAGGACTCCTCTCGGGAGGATGGATCGGCGGCTTCGATGCCGCTTCCCAAGGCCCTTCTCCCGAACCGCAGCCGGGCTGACTGGACAGACCAATCAGGCCTGGCAAACCGATCAACCCGCCCGCTGCCATCAGGGCGCGGCGCCGAGTCCAGACGGATTCTGTCACTTGATCACCATTGGCCTACTCGCCGCACCTTCCCAATCTCCTTCGAACCCAGCCTACAAGATCACCCCGTGACCGCACACCCTCAACGCTGATCTTGTCGGTCCCGGCAACCGGTTCTATGATCCCAGCCATGATGCCCCGAGTGTCGATTCACCTGCTGCCAAACACCGTTCAGCCCGATCGACTCGACGGTTCCGTTGCCGTGATGATCGACGTGCTGAGAGCTTCGACGACGCTCATCCACGCACTCGACGCCGGTTGCCGCTGCATAAAACCATGCCGAGACATCGAAACAGCCCGCCAATTGGCCCACCAACCACTGCCCGATGCCGACCCACCAACACAAGCTCCGCTCCTGGCCGGCGAACGCGATGGAGTCCGGATCGACGGCTTCGACCTGGGCAACTCCCCAGCACACTTCACTCCCAATGCCGTCTCCGGACGCACGATCGTCTTCACCACCACCAACGGCACCGTAGCACTCGACTCGTGCCGTAACGCCGAACTGGTACTCGTGGCCGCCTTTAACAATACTCGGGCCATTCTCCAGACTCTGGCCCACAAACGACTCGACGTTCACCTCGTCTGTGCCGGAACCAATGGGCAGGTCACCGCAGAAGACTGCCTGTGTGCCGGAGCCATCGGCCTGGCGCTGCAAGAACTCGGATACTTCGACACTCTCTCCTGCGACGCCACTCGCATTGCCATCGGACTCTATCAACAAGTCGAAAACGACCCCGCCAGACTGCTCAACGAGATCCGCGAAAGCCACGGAGGCCGCAACCTCAGACAACTCGGATTCGACCACGACATCTCACTCGCCGCACGACGAGACACCGTCGATCTCGTACCCACATTCGATTCTCACAACAACACCATCAGCGTACTCGCCTGACAGACATCGAGGACACAATGCCGACATCCATGGACACGATCGTCTCGCTGTGCAAACGACGAGGGTTCATTTTCCCGTCGTCGGAAATCTATGGCGGGTCGAGCGGATTCTGGGACTACGGACCGCTCGGAGTCCAACTGAAACGGAATGTGCGCGAGGCGTGGTGGAACGACATGGTCACCAACCATAACGAACTCGGTGTCCCCGATGGGGCCGCCGGGACGTTTCATATGGTCGGTGTCGAAACCTCGATCATCATGCATCCGCAGGTCTGGAAAGCCTCGGGACATTACGACCTGTTTCACGACATGATGATCGACTGCCGAGAATGCCAGGCCCGATTCCGAGCCGATCATGTGGCCACCAGCCAGTGCCCCAGAAAACCCAGTAAAACGCCCGGCGAACACGACGCCTGCCAGTTGACCGAGCCTCGGGAATTCAACCTGATGTTCAAGACCACCATCGGAGCACTCTCGGACGAAGAAAATGCCGCGTTCCTCAGACCCGAAACCGCTCAGGGCATGTTCGTCAACTTCAAGAACATCGTCGACACGAGCCGAGTCAAGATTCCCTTCGGAGTCGCGCAAATCGGTAAGAGCTTCCGGAATGAAATCACGCCGCGGAACTTCACGTTCCGGTCCAGAGAGTTTGAGCAGATGGAGATGGAGTTCTTCTGCCACCCGGATCAATCGCGGCAATGGTACGAGTACTGGCGAAACCGCAGGTACCAGTGGTACATCGATCTGGGTATTACCAGCGACAACCTCATTCTCAGAGACCACGACACTGATGAACTCTCGCACTACTCCGTCGGGACCGCTGACGTCGAATACGCCTTCCCCTTCCTCCCGGATGGCGAATACGGTGAACTCGAAGGCATCGCACATCGAGGGGATTTCGACCTGAGAAGCCACTCCGAGGGGAAACTGGTTCGAGACGGTGACGAACTGGTCGTCGAAACCGACGAGCATGGGCAACCTCGACACCGCGGCAGCGGCAAGGACCTGAGCTACTTTGACGACCAGACCCGCGAACGATTCACGCCGCACGTTATCGAACCGGCCGCCGGTGCCGATCGCGCTACACTCGCATTCCTCTGCGAAGCCTACCACGAAGATGAACAGCCCGACGACAAGGGTGAACTCAAAAGCCGCGTCCTGATGAAGTTTCACCCTCGATTGGCACCGATCAAAGCAGCCGTCTTCCCGTTGATCAAAAAGGAAGGCATGCCCGAAACCGCCGCACGACTCTACCAGGACCTCAAACAAGCTGGCATCGCCTCCGTGTACGACCAACAAGGCGCCATCGGACGCCGCTACCGACGACAGGATGAAATTGGCACGCCGTTTTGTATTACTATCGACGGTGACACCGCAGCAGACACAACCGTCACACTCAGAGATCGCGATACTCTACAACAGGATCGCATACCCATTGACTCGGTCGTCGACACCATTCAAGAACGGCTCCACAACTGAGTCCGCCTCGAACAACCTCACAAGATAACCGTACCGAAGAAACTCCGCATGACGCTCGACGATCTCAAGGACTCGCTCGACAACAACTCGCCGCCAGAGAATCTCTCCGACGAACTCCATGCACTCTGGCTGGCGTCTCGCGACGGCTGGGAAGCCGGACACGTGATCGTTCAGAAACTCGATACCCCGACTGCCGCCTGGGTGCACGCACACCTGCACCGAATCGAAGGCGACAACTCGAATGCCGCCTACTGGTATCGACAGGCCGACCAAACTCCCTGCAACCTGCCTCTCGATACCGAATGGGACCAAATCGCCACCGCATTGCTCGATGCCTGATTCACAATGACGCAAAGGGACACAACAACCGATTCGGCCTCAGGCCCGAAACTGTTGATCACCTTGTGCACGTACAACGAGCGAGAGAACATCGAGCGACTGGTGCCCGAGTTGCACGAGGTGGCTCCGGACGCCGACATCCTGATCATCGACGACAATTCGCCCGACGGCACCGGATCGCTCGCCGATCGCCTCGCCGATAACGATCCGCGAATCGACGTGCTGCACCGTGAAGGCAAACAGGGGCTGGGCACGGCCATCCTGGCTGGGTTTCGCGAGGGGATTGCTCGAGAGTATGACCACCTGATCAACCTCGACGCCGACTTCAGTCACCACCCTCGACACATCCCCGCCATGCGACAACTGATGGACACGGCCGATGTGGCCATCGGATCGCGGTATGTCGAAGGAGGTGGAGTGGTCGGCTGGAACTGGCGACGACATTTCATGAGCCAGGGTATCAACCTCTACGCCCGCCTGATGCTGGGACTGACGTCGCGAGACAACAGCGGCAGCTTTCGCTGTTACCGGGTCAAACAACTGGCCGAACTCGACCTCCACCTGTTTCGAGCACGGGGATACGCCTTCCAGGAAGAAATCCTCTACCGACTCAACCGAATCGGTAGCCGCTTTGCCGAAACGCCAATCGTTTTCGAGGACCGTCGGTTCGGAGAATCGAAAATCAGCTGGAAAGAAAGTGTCGCGGCACTCTGGATCCTGTTCCGACTGGCCATCGACCGACTGTTCCGCGTCGAAGTCCGTCGTGCCAAGCGACTCGCTGAGACCGACGCGGAATGATAGTCTGAAGACCGACTCGCCACACTCGACCATTCCGCCAAACCCCTTCCGCCTCTCCGAGGTGACCTGGGTCGATACGGAGCCGGCAAATGGCCGACTACATTCGCAAACGACGAACATTGCACTGGCCCATCACGCTCTCGGCCGCGCTGATGGTGCTCAACGTCGCGCTGATGGTCTGCTGGATCATCCTCTTCGCACAACTCAACTCCTTCGGTGCGCTCACTATCGGCACCATCGCGTTTGCACTGGTCCTCGTCGGCCTCTCGTTTTACCTCGTCCTCACCATCAAGGAAATTCAACTCAATCGCAGGCAAGCTAACTTCGTCGATAGCGTCACTCACGAACTTAAAACCCCTCTCGCCTCCATCCGACTCTATCTCGAAACACTCCAGCTCCGAGAACTCGACCTGGAACGACGCAACGAGTTCTATCAGGTCATGGAACAGCAACTGCTCCGACTCGACAACCTGATCAATCAACTGCTCGAGGTCGGACGACTCGATGCGATCGGGCACGAATCCGAGGCCGAAAACATCGAGTTGGAACCGCTGCTGAAACGCTGTGCTCAGGAGGCCTGCAGGCGACACAAGTGCAACCTGGCGGATGTCTTCGAATTTGACTGCCAACAGACGGTCGTCCATGCCCGCCCGATCGTGCTCGAAATGATCTTTGGCAACCTGATCGACAACGCCATCAAGTACGGCTCCACGCAACCGATCGTTCAGGTGTCGGTCGACCTGCGGGGCCGAGGACGCGTCGTCGCCCGGATTGCCGACAACGGCGACGGAATCGCTCCGGAACTCAAAAAAAAGATCTTCCGCATCTTCTTCCGCAGCGGCGAAGAACTGACTCGACGACAAACCGGTACCGGCCTGGGACTCTACATCGTTCGCACACTCGTACTTTCGCTCAAAGGACGCATCAAGGTCCAGGACCGAGACAATCAACCGGGCAGCGTCTTTGAGGTCGAATTGCCGGGGCAGGTGGCTAAATGAGAATCCTGATTGTCGAAGACGAGGTCACTCTCGCCGAAGGACTCGCGTTCAACTTCCAGCAGGAAGGCTACCAGGTCGACCTCGCCAGCGACGGGCCCAATGCACTGATACAACTCGAACAGGCCGACCCCGAATTCGATATCGTGATCCTCGACCTCATGCTCCCGGGAATGAGTGGCTATGAGATCTGTCGGGAGATTCGTGAACGAGACGTCCAATTGCCGATCCTCGTGCTCAGCGCTCGCACACTCAGCGAAGACAAGGCCCAGGCCTTCGACGCTGGGACCGACCAGTACATGACCAAACCCTTCGCGCTCCCAGAACTGCTCAGCCGAGTCCGAAACCTGCTCGAACGACGACGGAGACCCGACGACAACGGCACCGTCGACACCCCGGACGCGCAGTTCCAATTCGGCAACGTCTCGGTCGATTTCCTCAGCTTCCAACTCACCACAGATGACGACGTCCAAAACCTGACCAGGATCGAGATGGAACTGCTGAAATACTTCATCAAACACGAAGGCATGGTGCTCACCCGGCACCAGATCCTCCGAGATGTCTGGGGCGAGCCCTCGGAAATCACCACGCGATCGACCGACAATTTCGTGATGAGGCTCCGGCGCATGATTGAACCGGATCCCGCCCAACCTCGTTATATTCTCTCGGTCCGAGGCACCGGATATCGCTT
Organism: Planctomycetota bacterium; assembly: GCA_963694825.1. Lineage (GTDB taxonomy): Bacteria > Planctomycetota > Planctomycetia > Planctomycetales > Planctomycetaceae > UBA8437. The sequence goes on along the minus strand of CAVOEV010000013.1, from coordinate 18,202 downwards.
CGTCGCCAAACCAGATCCCGATCCCACTGGCGACTTGCCCGAAAGTGACTCCGGCGGCTAGTCGCCGGAATCCGCCCCCGCAATCCGCTTTGGCAATTCCGGCTGCATCCGACTTTGATACGCCCGCCGCTGGCTTGCCAAGCGACGACGCAACTTGCCGTCGGTGGCCGCACGAGACTCTAATGCAGTCTCAACCGCCGACAGGGCACCTGGAAAATTGCCCGCCGCGGCACGAGACAATCCGAGCAATTCATGGCTGGCCCAGTCGGACCGACCCGTCCGCTCTACCAATTCCTCGGACCAATCCACCGCCTGTGCAAGCCTCTGATCCATCACTCCCGAACCGGCTCGAATCTCGACCAAAGCATGATACACCGCACGGCTCAACGACCGGTTTGACTCGTCGAACGACTGCGATTCACGCAAAGCCAATGACAACCCGTGGTGAGCCTCGGGCAAACTGGCATCGATGAGCAGACTGAGACGGAACTGGCGGATGGCCTCGGCGGAACGTCCCAGTTGACGCTCGACTTCACCCACCATGCACACCGCGTAAGCATGCTGCGGATCGCGTTGGATCGCCTCGCGAAAATGAACGCCCGCGACCACCAACGCCGCACGGTCCGATCGCTGCATCGCCGCCTGTAACCGGATCACGCCCAGGTTGTAGTGCACGTCGGCATTGCCCGGCCGGATCGACCGCGACGACTCCAAATGACGCACAGCCTTACCCTCACGACCCATCTCCAGGAACGCCATCGCCAGGTGGTACTGAAGATACGCGTCTCGAGCATGACGACGCTCGGCCTGCAACAGGTCCGCCAACCCCAACTCGAGTTGACCGGATTCGATCCGCGAGACACCGCGGTACACATACGACTTGTAGACGGATGGCTCGAGCCGAATCGCCACCTCGGCCTGTGAGGCCGCTTCGGAGAACTGGTTCGAGTTGATCAACGTCCGAGCCAGCTCGTTGCGGGCCACGACCGATCCGGGGACGTGGGCCACCACCGCTCGAGCCATCTCCAGATCGCCCACATCGCCTCGACGTGATCGACGACTCTCCGTCTCGAACAACAACCACACCAGACTCGCCAACATTACCCACGCCATCCAGTGACGCCAGGCAAGACTCGACGGACTTCGAACCGTTTCCGATTTTCGTCGATCCGAATCGGACATCCCCAACGATCGTCGCGTCGATGACTCGCGGACCTTCCAGATGAATCCATCGTAATAGAAATGCAACAGGCTCGACGTGGCAATCACACCGTACAACAGCTTCCGTAACGACTCGGACGACACGCGGTCCACCACGACACTCAGACTGCCATAGGCCAGAACCAGGCCCACGTACAACCCCACCCACAGACCGGCCAACGAACCGCTGTTGCGGAACAGAAAACGGGTCACCGCACCCACGCCCGCACCCGAATCCACCCGGCGACGATTGAACGACCAGACAATCGCCAAGTACTGGATATCGTGGAAAATTTCGAACATCGCGATCCCCAACACCAAGTTGGTCAGGCTCACGGTGCAGTACCAAAAAAACGAAAAGGAAATCACCAGTAACAACACTTTTCCAAGACTCACCGGCATGCCACGCACCGCACGACGTGCCAGTTGACCCAACGACAGAACAGTCACTACCACAGTGAAACCGGCCCAGTAGCCGCGGACCGACTCGACCGGGAGATCCCAGTCCAACGGCAACCCGGCCTGGTAGGCCATCCCCAAAAACTCGCCGACGCGACGCGGACTATGCAGTACCGCGGCACCGAACCAGGCGATGCACAGACTCCAGTCCAGCCAACCCGATACACGACCGCCACCACCACTCTTGCCGTCGTAAATCCGAGCAAACCCGTAAGTCTGCATCAGAAAATGCCACATGCCCCAGGCCAGCACGACCAGCTTCATTCCGACCAGCTGATCGACAAAAAAAAGCCCGCAAATCGGCAACAGCACCAGCGGCACAACGATGAAACGCCAACGGAACCGCTGGAACAACTCGCGGTCACCATACGCTCGCAACAAGCCCGGCACATGATGACCCAATGCACCAAACGCCAGAACCCAGAACAGGATCTGCTCGCCACTGGATTGCGTCGAAAGGGCCAGACCCAGTGGAAGGACAAAAAGCGGAGTCGCCACGAACAACAACAGGTCCTGCCATGGACCCAGGATCCAACGAGATGCCCGACGAGTCGACTTGCCGGTCGTTTCGGTTCCACTTGAATCTGTCGCCATCAACACCCCGCCCGTCTCAAAGGTCTCCCGACCCGCCACACCCCCCGGTCCCTCTCGACAGTCTAATTCGCCCTGCCGATCCCCGGCAATGTCGCTCGACGCCCACGTCGAGATCCAGTACACCGGCATCGCCCGCAAAAGATGACACAAGTGTGACAGGGAATTGACCATCCCGCGACACTTTCAGCCGATGCATCCACTATAATCCTCGCCACATGGCCACCGCAGGCCACGCATTTCGACGCGATCCCGTTCGATTCGATAGAGATCACAATGACCAACACGCCGATGACACCCGACACGACACCCGTCGAAAACACCCCGGTCACCGCCGCACCCGACCACGCTCCCGTCAGCCCCGCTGGCCTCGCAGCCGTCACGGCCGAACCCGCACCAAATCTCGCCGAACGTTTCCCTAAAGGGATCAACTGGTCCAACGCCATCTGGCTGGCCGCCATGCACACCGGGGCCGTCGCCGCCTTCGCGTTCGTCTCGTGGCAAGCTGTCGCGATGTTCGTTGCCTTCTTCTACCTCACCGGCTGTTTCGGAGTCACCCTCGGCTACCACCGCCAAATGACTCACGGTAGCTTCCAGGCCTCCAAACCGGTTCGTGGCCTGCTGACACTCTGCGCCATGCTCTCGGGACAGGGTAGCCCGCTGTTCTGGATCGCCACACATCGCAAACACCACGCACACTCCGATGGACTCCAAGACCCTCATACGCCCAACCACGGCTTCTGGTGGTCACACTTCCTCTGGCTGCAACCTCGAGAAACTTCCGAAGAACTCAAAGTACACTTCCAGAGGTGGGCACCCGATTTTTACCGCAGCCGACTGCAACGATTCCTGCACGCCACCTATGGACCGTTCCTGTTCCTCTCGGGCGCGGCCTTCTTCCTCGTCGGTGAACTATTCGCCCAAGGCCTGGGACTCTCGGTCTTCCTGTGGGCCATGTGCACCCGGATCGTCGTCGTCTACCACGTCACCTGGTTCGTCAATTCCGCCACTCACGTCTGGGGCTATCGCAATTACCAGACCAGCGACCGCTCGCGGAACCTCTGGTGGGTCGGCCTGCTTGCCTTCGGTGAAGGCTGGCACAACAACCATCACGCCTACCAGAGAATGGCTCGGCACGGACACCGACGGTGGGAATTCGACCTCACCTACTGCATCATCCGTGTCATGAAAGTCCTCGGCCTCGCCACACAGGTCGTCGATCAACTGCCAGAAGCCGCCAAAGCGACGCTCAAGGGACAGGACCCGCAACACGAAGTCACTCAAGCCGCCTAGGTGACAATTCGGCGCGAGACGCGACTACCCAAACTACTCACTCGTGACTGTGAGCGTCATCCGGGAAGGTGCCCGCTCGCACGTCCTCGGCATACTGCGAGACCGCCTCGAGGACACTCGAACGCAGGTCCGCGTATCGCTTCAGAAACTTCGGGTTGAATCCGTTGCTCAGACCCAACATGTCTTGATTGACCAGTACCTGCCCGTCACAACCCGGACCAGCACCGATCCCGATCGTCGGGATCGACAACTCGCTGCTGATCTCCTCGGCAATCCCCCGTGGAATCAACTCCAACACCACTGCGAACGCGCCCGCCTCCGCCGCAGCACGAGCATCATTCCGTAGACGCTCCGCGTCACGCTGGATCCGTGACATGCCGCCCAGCATGTGAACCGATTGAGGCTTCATGCCGACATGAGCCATCACCGGAATGTCCGCTCGACTCAATGCCCGGATTGTCTCGGCCTGGCTCTCACCACCCTCCAACTTCACTGCCGATGCACCCGTCTCCTTCAAGATCCGACCCGCATTCGACATCGCCTGCTCAGGTCCCAACTGGTACGTCATGAATGGCATGTCGACCACCACCATCGCCCGGCTGCTGCCACGCACCACCATCCGGGCATGGTAAATCATTTCGTCCAAGGTCACCGGCAACGTCGTGTCATGACCCTGAACCACCATCCCCAACGTGTCACCCACCAGCAATGCGTCTACACCCGATTCGTCGAACAAACTCGCCCACATCGCGTCGTACGCCGTCAACATCACCAGACGACGGCCCTCGGACTTCGACGACACAAATCGTGGGACCGTCATCCGAACCAATACGCTACCGCCACTTGACTCAGCTTCAGACATCACTCAAACCCCTTCCCACTCTGTCCCACAACCACTCAACTGACTGACTGTCGAGTATCCCGTTCAGCAAACAACTATCAAGTGCCGCGATATCGACCGCATCATTTTACTGCAGGTGTTGTATTTTGATACGCAACGCCTGAAACGACAACTCAAACAGTAAATCAAATGAAACGCATCTAAACCGATTCTATGTAAGGACTTGTGGGATCCCTCCGTCATATTCGCTTCAATTGGCACACCACGTGCGACATCCATTATTGTCGAGGTGGAACGGCGTTGGCCCGCACTTGTCCACCTCGCCACCGAAGCGTTCCGGGTGACTTGGAGTGACCCGGAACGCTTCTTCTTTTCTTACCCCCCACGCGGTTTGACACTCGATCAGGCACCTCGAACCGGCCCGATCCACGTTGCAAACGTTGCCGCGACTTGACGCAGCAGTCCCTGCACTCTTAGTGTGCATCGCCACAGTTTGCTTCCAGTCGATCGCACACGCCATGGCCGACGCACCCGACTCAACAGGTCAAGACCTGGCCCCTCGCGGGCCCATGACCCGAGTCCGTTATCTCGTTGTCTCGGTTTCGCTGTTGATGGCGATCCTACTTTACCTGGATCGCTTTTGCATTTCCTTCGCATCCGATTACATCCGCGAAGATCTGCAGCTGACCCAATCTCAGATCGCCGGGATGATCAGCATCTTTTTCTGGTCCTACGCCCTGGCCCAGGTCCCCTCCGGCTGGCTCAGCGACCGCTACGGATCTCGCATCATGCTGTCGCTCTACATCATCCTCTGGTCGGTATTCACCATGCTCACCGGAGTCGTCTCGGGCCTGATCGGCCTGTTGATTATCCGAGCCGGCTGCGGGTTGGGCCAGGCCGGAGCCTACCCCACAAGCGCCTCGGTGATCAGCAAGTGGATCCCGTTATCCGGTCGAGCCGCCGCCAGCTCGATTGTGGCCCTTGGTGGCCGTTGTGGAGGCGCCCTGGCTCCGCTGCTGACCGCATTCCTGATGGTGCTGTTCGTCCCCATTTCCTCCGACGGGATCGGAGACCGACTGACACCTCGAGACATGCTCCACTCCGGCAGACTCTGCCACCAACTCGCACCTCCCACTCCCGACGCGACGGACACATCCTCGCCGGATCCGAGCGCCGCAGCGCGGGCGCCGGCCCTTCGCGTCTGGACATTGGTCAACTCGCAGCTGTCGACACCGGAACGCCAGGCAGTGCTCAGCGTGGCATCGCAATACCGCGAATTGCTCGCAAGCCAAAAGCACCAGGCCAACGCCGGCGAACCGGTGACCGCCGACCCCGCCACAGTGACTCTCGACTCCGGCACGACCACTGCGGTTCTCGACGCACTGAACCTCGTGCTCGACGATCGCTCGTTCTACGACCACCCCACCCACATCGCCATCAACCTGCCTCACCAAGCCGAAGATCTTCAATCGCGGCAACAGGCCGGTGAACTACTATCGTTGCCCGAACTGCGTCGTCTGAACCGCCTGGTTCTCGAAGCCACCTTCCGTCAGGACATCCGCAAAATCTACGTCGCCGGCTGGCGTCCGGTGATGTACGTCTTTGGCGGCATCGGATTCCTGGTCGCAGGCATCTACTGGCTGATCGTCCGCAACCATCCCAGCCAGCATCCTCGCACAAGCCCCGCAGAACTCGAACGCATCGCCGAAGGCCGCAGCGAGGCATCGGCAAGTGCCGACAACGCCACGGGTGGAGCTCCATTGAAGGCGCTGGTCAAGAGTACCAGCATGTGGTGCGATTGCTTCATGCAACTCGGATCCAACGTCGCCTGGATGTTCCTGGTCACCTGGCTGGCTCGATACCTGGCCGACGTGCACGACGTCCCAATCCTTCAACGAGGCCTGCTCGCCTCGCTCCCGCTGCTTGCCGGCACCGTTGGAATGCTCTCCGGCGGTAAGGCCACCGACCTGCTCACCGCCCGCGTCGGACTGAAATGGGGACGACGGGGACCGCTGTTTGTCACCAAAATCACCGGCGCCATGGCCTATGGCTGCTGCCTGCTGTTTTCCACCTTCCCCACCGACTCGCCACTCAACTCGGCCGTCGCCATGACCGCCTGCTTCTGTGTCGTCTCGTTCTCGGTCGACTTCGGCAACCCGGCCAACTGGGCCTTCAAACAGGATGTCGGCGGACGCCACGTCGGCTCGGTGCTCGGCTGGGGCAACATGTGGGGCAACATCGGAGCCGCCTGCAGCCCGCTGATCTATAACGCCGTACTCGGCGAACACCCCAAACTGGGCGACTGGAACAACATGATGCTCGTCTGCCTGATCGCCTTTGTGCTCTCGGGTTTCTTCGCCCTCGGCATCGACGCCACCAAACCCATTGTCACCGACGACCACGACGCCTGACGAACAACCAGACAACCAAGTCCTGGGCCCCCACCAGCCCCACCACACAGGCCCGACAACAGTTGTACGGCATCACTCTCTGGGCTAAGGTCGCTCCCACACCACCCCTCTCGACTCACACCACAGTCTCACCCGGCAGGAGCACCCCCCCCCGTGGCTCAGCGAGTTGTGATCATCGGATCTGGCCCCGCCGGTTGGACCGCCGCCATCTACGCCGCCCGAGCCAGTCTCGATCCGCTGGTTCTCGAAGGCGCCATCACCGAGGAGAACCGGCAGCGAGGCACGTTGCCGTTGGGGCAGCTGGCTCTGACTACGGAAGTCGAAAACTACCCCGGTTTCCCCTGCGGTGATCTCTCGGCCTACCTCGACAACTCAATCGCTGACGACAAACGTCGCTACATGGCGCCTCACCTCGGCGAAGGCGTCAGTGGCCCCGAACTGATGGAGTTGATGAAGCAACAGGCGATCAATTTTGGCACGACGATCACCACCGACGACGTCGTCTCCGCCGACCTCGCCCAGCACCCCTTCCAACTCACAACCCGAAACGGCGACCAGATCGAGGCACTCTCGCTGATCATCGCCACCGGGGCACGAGCCAATTACCTGGGCTTGGAGAGCGAAGACCGCTTCAAGAATGCTGGCGTCTCGGCCTGTGCCGTCTGCGACGGTGCCCTGCCCCGCTTTCGCGACAAGCCGCTGGTTGTTGTTGGAGGCGGCGACAGCGCGATGGAAGAAAGCACCTTCCTCGCCAAGTTTGCCTCGCGCGTCCACATCATTCATCGCCGTGACTCATTCCGTGCCAGCAAGATCATGGCCAAACGAGTCCTCGAGAACGAGCGGATCGAGGTGCAGTGGAATTCGGTCGTCGATGAAGTCCTCGGCAACGAGCAGGATGGTGTTACCGGAGTCCGAATCCGTAGCACCCTCGACGAAGACGACACCACCGAACTCGACGCGTCCGGATACTTCGCCGCCATCGGTCACACGCCCAACACCGACTTCCTCGACGGACAACTCGCCACCAACGACGCCGGATACCTGGTCTGGACCGTCGGAGGCCGTAGCAACACCAGTGTCGAAGGAGTCTTCGCCGCAGGTGACGTGGCCGACGATCACTACCGACAGGCGATCACCGCCGCCGGGACCGGTTGCATGGCCGCACTGGACGCCGAACGCTGGCTGGCCGCCAACGGCTTCGAATAGCACGCCCCGGACCCCCTGCCCGCATGACCCGCGATCCCGACTGGCTCCTCGATGGCCTGAGTGCTCTCCAACGCGAGCACCTGCTGAGACCCAGACGCCGGGTTCAACCGCTTGGGCCCGGCCGCAGCCGAATCGATGGCCACGACGTCATTGACTTCTCTTCCAACGACTACCTCGGCCTCGCTCGAGACTCGAGACTGACTCGGGCCGCGGCCGGAGTCCCCGCCGGTGCCGGCGCCAGCCCGCTCGTCTCGGGACGCTCTGAACACTACTGTCAACTCGAACACGACATCGCCGAGTTCGAACAGGCCGAGGCAGCCTTGCTGTTCCCGTCAGGATTCGCCGCGAATCTCGGTACCGTCCCGGCTCTCGTTTCCAACGGCGATGCCGTCTTTTCCGACCGACTCAACCACGCCAGCCTGATCGATGGCTGCCGACTCAGCCGCGCCCGACTGTACGTCTATCACCACACACGCCTCGATCAACTCGAACACCAACTCGCCAAGGCCGCCGACGCACCAAGACGACTGATCGTCACCGATGGCCTCTTCAGCATGGACGGACATCTCGCCCCACTCGAATCACTTTGCCAACTCGCCAATTCCTACGACGCCATGCTGCTCGTCGACGAAGCCCACGCAACCGGAGTACTTGGTCAGCACGGACGCGGGAGCTGCGAATCCCTGGGAGTCGAAGACCAGGTCACTCTGCGGATCGGGACGCTCAGCAAGGCCGTCGGAGCAGCCGGAGGATTCGTTGTCGGGAGCCGGGCACTTGTCGACTACCTCTGGCACCACGCCAGAACACAGGTCTTCTCAACCGCCATCCCACCAGCCACCTGCGCCGCCGCCTCGAAAGCTCTCGAGCTGATCCAACTCGAACCCAACCGCCGAACACACCTCGAACAACTCGCCAGACAACTCCGACAACACCTCAACGACCTCAAACTCGACACTCCAGCGGGCGTTGGACCCATCGTTCCGGTGATCGTCGGCTCGGCCACCGCCGCACTCGAGGCGTCCAGACTCCTCGCCGAAAAGGGACTCTTTGTTCCCGCGATCCGACCACCCACAGTCCCCGGCGGCAGCGCAAGACTCAGAATCAGCCTCTCCGCCGCACACTCGCAAAATGATGTCGAACAACTCGCCCAGGCACTCCAATCGATCCGCTGCGAGGAGTTGTCCGTCGATGAGTGAAACGGAACGAACGAACCCGATGCTGGATCGAAGCGACTTCGGAGACGAGTACCCCTTCCCGTCTAATCGACTCGACCTAGACGGAATCGCCTACCACTACATCGACGAAGGCCAGGGACCGGTCGTATTGATGGTCCACGGCAACCCGACCTGGAGTTTCGCGTGGCGCAAGTGCATTGCCGATCTCTCAAGAGACCATCGGGTGATCGCCGTCGACCACGTCGGCTGTGGACTCTCCGACAAACCACCCCATTACAACTATCGACTCGACCAACACGCCAAAAACCTCGTGACTCTCATCGATCGCCTCGGCCTCGATCACATCACACTCTGCGGTCACGATTGGGGTGGAGCGATCGGAATGACCGCGGCACATCGCCGACCCGACCGGTTCGCCCGCTTCATCCTCGCCAATACGTCGGCGTTTCGATCGACTCGCATCCCGCTGCGAATCGCCGCCTGCCGGATTCCGCTGATCGGAGCAGTCCTTGTCCGAGGCTTCAATCTGTTTTCACGAGCCGCAATGACAATGGCCGTCGCCCGAGACGGACAACTCACCGATTCCGTCCGAGCCGGATACGTCGCACCCTATGACTCCTGGGCGAACCGAGTCGCCGTGCATCGCTTCATTCAGGATATCCCGCTGAGTACCACTCACCCAAGCTACCAGACTTTGCTCGAAACCGAAAATGGTCTCGCCCACTTTGCCCATCACCCGATGCTCTTGGCGTGGGGCGAGCAGGACTGGTGCTTTGGTATCGATTTTCTGGAAGAATTCCAACGCCGATTCCCCGACGCCCGCACACTCAGATTCCCCGACGCCGGCCACCTACTGTTTGAAGACGTTCCCGACAAGTTCCTCGCCGGGATCCGTAACTTCTTGGCCGACTTTCCGGTCGACGACCACTAGGCCACCGTGTCGACAGTCGGTCGTGGACCGCGATCCCGGTAGGCCTCGTATTCCGACACGGTGTACTTGGTCAACTGCTTGTTGACGCGGATTTCGATCCGAGTCAACTCGTCACCCTGCTCACGCGTCACGAACGTGAAAGCACGCCCCTTCTCGTCAGACGTCATGCGGCCGGTACGACCAATGCGGTGGATGTAGTCGTCGTGATACTCGGGAATGTCGTAGTTGACGATATGCGATATCGCACTGACGTCGATCCCCCGACCGGCCACGTCCGTGGCAATCAAAAGCCGAACCTGACCCTCGCGAAATCGCTTCAACGATCGTTCACGCTTAGACTGAGGCAGGTCGCCATGCATGACGCCAACATTATCCAGACCGCCCGAAAAGCGACGGTACAACGAGTCGGCGCCTCGCTTGGTCCGAGTGAACACAATGACCTGGTTAGGCTTCTGCTCGTTCAACAGCCTGACGAGCAAACCGAACTTTCGGTCCGGATCCACCGTGCAATAGAACTGGTCGATCGAATCGACGGCGATTGCGTCGCCCGACAAATCGACTCGCTCGGCGTTGGTCATGTACTTCTTAGCCAGACGCTCGACCGAAGGCGGCAGAGTGGCCGACAACAGCAATGTCTGACGATCGGTCGGACACCGCCGCAGGATGTCCCGGATTTCGGGCTCGAAACCAATGTCCAGCATTCGGTCCGCTTCGTCCAGGACCACAATCCGCAAATTGTCGAAGACCAGGTGACCGCGGTTGTTCAGGTCCTTGACTCGGCCCGGTGTCCCCACCGCCACCTGAACACCACGTTCGAGCTGCCGGATCTGACGGTCAATGTCTCGCTGGCCAACAAAACAGGCCACCTGAATTGGCGATGTGTATGCCAATCGCTCGGCCTCGCACTTGACCTGGTCGGCCAGTTCACGCGTCGGAGCCAAGACCAGCGCCTGAGTGTACGGCACGTCGTGGTCGATGGCTTCGAGAATTGGCAAAACGAACGCGGCCGTCTTGCCGGTGCCGGTGTGAGCCTGACCGGTGCAGTCCCTACCGGTCAAAGCTCGAGGAATGAACGACGACTGGATTGGGCTGGGGGTCTCGTAACCCACATGCTCCAAGGCCTGCATCGATCGTTCGCTGAGCCCCATGCCGTGAAAGGTCTTGGACTCGGTCGGTGAGCCGTCGGAACTGTCCGTTGCGGCTGTGGTGGATTGGTCATTCTCGTTGTTTGGCACGTTTTCTGGTTTCCCGTTCTGCTTAGTTTTCGCGTCGCCTTCTTCGGCCACGCCCGGCCTGATATCTCATCCGGGGCCTCGTCTGGACAAGCCTCCGCCTCGTTCTACCCAACAAAGTCGCTCCGTTTGCGACTCCAAACAACCAGCTCGCCCACTGAGGACGGCGGTCGGATCCGGGCTCTTCAGCAGGGCCTTCTTCGGACTGTCAGTCAAAAGACTAGCTCATTCCACGAATCGGGTCAATCTCTGTCTCCTGCCCCGTCAGCCGCCCCGTCGGAATCTCCGGCAAGCAAGGAATCGATGACCGGGCCCGAATCAGGAGTGTCCGCGTCCGCCACCGCCGCGGGACCCAGCAGTCGGACAAGATCGTCGCTGCCCAACTCCTCATGCGACACCAGTTCCTCGGCCAGTCGTTCCAGCATTTCACGGGATTCTTTGAGCATCGCGAACGCTCGCTCGGACGCTCGGACCAGAAAACGCTGCACCTCCTGGTCGATGACATGAGCAGTCTCTTCACTGAACTCACGCTGTTCGTGATATTCCTTGCCCAAGAACGGCTGATCCGTGGCGTACCGGAACGCCACCGGCCCCACCCGTTCACTCATGCCCCAGTGACCGACCATCCTGCGAGCGATCGACGTCGCACGCCGCAGATCGTCCTCCGCCCCCGCTCCAAACTCGTCAAACACCAGCTTTTCGGCACTACGTCCAGCCAGCATCATCACCAACTGAGCGTGCAGGCGGCTTTCACCCAGATGGTACAACTCCTCCTCGGGCAACAACTGCGTTACTCCCAAGGCCATCCCCCGCGGGACCACCGTCACCTTGTGCACCGCGTCCACCTCGGGAATCAACCACGCCAGCAACGCATGCCCCGCCTCGTGGTACGCCGTCCGCCGCCGTTCGTCTTCGCTCAAGACTTCCTCACGCTTCGGACCCATCAGAACGCGATCGTGAGCGTATTCGAAATCCTCGCGGGTCACCCGCGACCTGTCCGATCGCGCAGCACTCAATGCAGCCTCGTTTACCAGGTTCTTCAACGCCGCACCCGACATCCCGATTGTGACTCCGGCTACCACGCCCAGTTCGACGTCATCCGAAAGGGGCACGCGGCGACAGTGCACCTTCAGGATCGCCTCGCGACCCTCGCGGGCCGGCCGATCAATCGTGATGTGTCGATCAAATCGGCCGGGACGCAATAACGCCTCGTCCAACACATCCGGACGATTGGTGGCCGCGAGGACGATCACCGCCTCGGATCGGTCAAAACCATCCATCTCACTAAGAATCTGGTTGAGCGTCTGTTCGCGTTCGTCGTGACCCCCACCAAAACCTGCACCACGCATCCGACCCACTGCGTCGATTTCGTCGATGAAGACAATGCAGGGAGACTGCGCCCTAGCATTGCGGAACAGGTCGCGCACCCGACTCGCCCCCACACCCACGAACATCTGGATGAACTCCGAACCGTTGATCGCAAAAAACGGAACCCCGGCTTCTCCGGCAGTCGCTCGCGACAACAACGTCTTCCCGGTTCCCGGTGGCCCCTTCAACAACACGCCCCGAGGAATCTCGGCACCCAGCTTCTGGAACTTCTCGGGAAACTTCAGGAACTCCACCACCTCCTGCAACTCCCGCTTCGCCTGCTCCATCGCAGCCACGTCGTCGAAGGTCGTCTTCTGGGCCGACGATTCAAACCGCCGCGCTGGACTCTTGGAGAAATTCCCCAGCATGCCACCACCCATCGAATCGCTCGAACGACGCATCAAGAACCAGAACCCGAGGATGAAAACCAATGGGATCAACAGCCAGATGGCCATCTGGGTTCCCAGCCCGACCGACGTTCGGTCGGCGTGGACGTCGACACCCTGCGCCTCGAGCCGCTCGAGTAATACTGCGTCCCGCATCCCCACCGATGGAAGGACCGTGTTGAATCGCAGATCCGATGCCACCGTGGTCGACCCGTCCGAAGCTTCGACCGGCTCCGCAGCCTTGAGAAACTCGCCGGTGACGATCTCGCCGTGAAATCGAACCGACTCGAGATTCTTCCTCGCCAACTCGGCACGGAACTGACTGTAACTGATCGTCGGACCATGATTCGATGGCGATCGGTTCCACGACCACAGTGCCAGCATCCCCAACATCAGCAACAGCAATACCCACGGCGCCGCCGAACGCCGAGGCGGACCGTTTTCCCCAGAACTGCCTCGCTGGTCGCCCAGACCCGGAGGCTTCGAACGATCGTTGCCTTCGCCCGAGTCGCCGCCTGAAGGATCCGATGATGCCCGATACTTCGTCATTCCGTCACTCCACATCGCACAATGCACCAGATCGCCGCGACTCCGTCTTTCCAACCAATCTTCTTACCCTGGTCGTAGGTTCGACCCGAATAGCTGACCGACATCTCGAAGACGCGGAAACCACGCGAAGCGATCTTTGAAGTGATCTCGGGTTCGATTCCAAATCGAGACTCCCGCAACAATGGCGCCACCTCCTCGATCACCTCATTTCGAAACACCTTGTAACACGTCTCCATGTCCGTCAAGTTCAGGTTGGTGAAGCAATTCGAAAGTGTCGTCAGGAACCGGTTACCCAGGTAGTGCCAGAAATACATCACCCGGTGAGGCCGATCGCCCAGAAATCGACTGCCGTAGACCACGTCGGCCAGGTCGTCGATGATCGGTTTGATCAGTCGAGGGTACTCGGCGGGGTCGTATTCGAGATCGGCGTCCTGCACCAGCACAATGTCGCCTGTGGCCTTGGCAAAGCCCGTCCGCAACGCCGCCCCCTTGCCACGGTTGACTTCGTGACGAGTCGCCACCACGCGATTCCACTCGTCATCACGAAGCCGCGAAACAATCGACTCGAGGACCTCGGGAGTCGCGTCATCGCTCGAATCGTCCACCAGCACCAGTTCCTTGCGAATCGGAACCGCACAAACACGATCGACCATCTCGGCAAGAGTCTCCGCCTCGTTGTAGATAGGAATCACCACCGACAACAACAGGTCTTCGGGAATCACGTAGAATCCCAATTGACGACACGCCGTCGCACCCAAATGACTTTCCAGCGACGCGTACCAACTCGCGGTGAACGGTCGTGTTGCCGCAGTATCCAACAACTTCAGAGGCCTCTTCTATGAAACTCAAACCGGATCGAACCCGGGCCAACGGGACTGTCGCAACGAAACACCACGCTGCTTCGCTCCCTCGATTCAATCATTGAACGCAAATCCGGAGTTGTCAAACCCCACTCCAGACCAACCTTGACCTCCCTTGACCTCCTTTGACCTCCTTTGACCTCCTTTGACCAAGCTTCGACCGGTTGGACCAATACCAGAACACCGCTAAACTGACGAACCTCAGACCAGGCAACAGCCAGGACGCGCCCCTCGCACTCGCCGCCACACCACTCCGCCACACCACTCCGCCACACCACTCCGCCACACCACTCCGCCACACTCAAACCGCACACGACGACTCGGTCAGGACGAACCACGATGAGCGAACAGTCGACGGTTCTGACCGATGCGGACGCCAGAATCTGGGTCGATTCGCTTCGGATCCAATCCGACACCCTCACGTCCGTCGGAGACGACGATGCTGGTCGTGTGTCGTCGATCGAAAAATGGACCATCCGCGGCGGACCTGGCGACGGGGTCGATGTCGTCGAACTCGACAACGGGTGCCTGAAAGTGTCGGTCCTCCCCACACGTGGCATGGGACTCTGGAAGGCCCACTGTGACGGCCTCGACCTCGGCTGGTTGTCTCCGGTCAGGCGCCCCGTTCACCCGTCTCTGGTTCGACCTGGCGATTCGGGTGGCCTGGGCTGGTTGGCTGGCTTTCAGGAACTGCTGACCCACTGCGGACTCGCCTCGCACGGGCCTCCTGCCGTCGATTCCACCGACGACCGACCAGTGACACTACACGGCCGAATCGCCAACCTGCCGGCTCATCAAGTCACCGCCGGAATCGATGAGGATTCACGGATCTGGGTCCGAGGCCTCGTCGATGAAACCGCCCTGTTCGGGCCCTGCCTTCGCCTCGACTCGACCGTCTCAACCACACCCGGATCGAATCAACTGACTCTCTGCGAAACCGTCACCAACCTGGCTGGAACACCAACCGACTTCGAATTGCTCTACCACACTAACATCGGCCAGCCACTTCTCGAACAGGGGGCCCGACTGGTCGCTCCGGCTCGACGTGTCGTCCCAGCCGATACTCACGCCGCTGCCGCCATCGACGAGTGGGACTTGTTCGGCCCACCCACGCCCGGGTTTCGCGAACAATGCTACTTTCTCGAACTCGCCGCAGACGCCGATGGCCAGACACTGGTCGTCCTCCACGACAAACCGGCCGCTCGAGGCGTCGCTCTCGGATTCCACATCGATCCGCTCCCCTGCTTCACACTCTGGAAAAACACCGTTCATGCCGCCGACGGCTACGTCGCCGGCATCGAGCCCTCGACCGATCTGCCCAACACCCGCGAATTCGAACGCTCGCAGGGCCGCTTGATCTCACTCGATCCCGAACAGTCCTGGTCGGCACGCATCAAACTCACGCTCCTGACTAACCCCACTCAGGTCGCTCAACAACTCGATCGAGTCGCCGAATTGACACCAAAGGCCGGAACCCACCTATGCCGCGAGCCACAGGCCGACTTCAGCCCGGCGGATTGACTGACGCGGACTAGCCGCTTTTGGCCAAAGTCTGCTATAGTCTCGCCTTGCGACCCACCACGCGATCCCATGTGGCACTCGGCTGGCTTGTTGCTCGCCCCACCGGATCGAACAACTCAGTTCTCTGACGACGCACGCCGCACCGCTTTGACGCGGCCGTCCCGTCGATGAAACCACTCGGCCACACTCAGGCCACGAATGGATCCCGATCATGGTCAATCGTAACCTCATCCGCGAATTCAATATCTCCGACGAGGACCTTGAAAAAGCCTTCGGCGACTCCCTCGCACAAATTGACGCCGATACCGGCAATATGGACGCGATCTATAACACCGCGTCGGATTCCTACGAACTCAACTCCATTATCGAAGGGACCGTGTTGAGAATCGAAGGAGACGATGTGCTGATCGATATTGGGTACAAGAGCGAGGGAATGGTCCCGATCGATGAGTTCCGCGAAGACGATGTCGTCGACGTGCCCGAACCCGGCTCAAAAGTCACCGTTCTGCTCGAAGAAATCGAAGACGAATTCGGTCTGATTATCCTCTCGAAAAGAAAAGCCGATCGGATCCGCGAGTGGGAAGAAGTCATCGCCAAACACTCCGAAGATGACGTTGTCACCGGTGAAGTCCTCCGCAAAATCAAGGGCGGACTGCTGGTCAACATCGGAGTCAACGTCTTTCTGCCGGCCAGCCAGGTTGACATCCGCCGACCACACGACATCGGAGCCTTCGTCGGACAGAATATCCAGTGCGTTATCCTCAAGATCGACGAATCCCGCCGCAATATCGTCGTCTCGCGACGCAAGCTGATCGAAGAAGAACGCAACAAGATGAAAGATGCGTTGATGTCCGAAATCACCGAGGGCGAACTTCGTAAGGGAACCGTCAAGAACATCGCCGACTTCGGAGCCTTCGTCGACCTAGGAGGCATCGACGGCCTGCTGCACATCACCGATATGAGCTGGGCTCGGATCAATCACCCGTCGGACATGGTCAAAATCGAAGAACAAATCGAGGTCGTGATCCTCAACGTCGATCGCGAAAAAGAAAAAATCGCCCTCGGACTCAAGCAAAAGACTCCCAGCCCTTGGCAGGATATCGACACCAAGTTCCCCGTCGATTCGCGAGTCAATGGCGAAGTGGTCAACGTGATGACCTACGGGGCCTTCGTCAAACTCGAAGACGGGATCGAAGGCCTGGTTCATATTAGCGAAATGTCCTGGACCAAACGCATCAATCACCCGACCGAACTCGTCAATATCGGCGACGAAGTCGAAGTCGTTGTGCTTGGGATCAACCAGCAAAAGAAGGAAATCTCGCTGGGTATGAAACAGACTACTCCCAACCCTTGGGACGACGTCGCCGCCAAGTACCCACCGGAAACCACCGTCCAAGGCACCGTCCGAAATCTCACCAACTACGGAGCCTTCGTGGAACTCGAAGAAGGAGTCGATGGACTGCTCCATGTCAGCGACATGTCCTGGACACGCAAGATCGGTCACGCCAGTGAAATTCTCGAAAAAGGCGACGCAATCACCTGCCAGGTACTCACCGTCGATGAGGAACGACGACGCATCGCACTCGGACTCAAACAACTCGAAGAAGACCCCTGGGAAACCGATATCCCCGAACGGTTTGCACCCGGAAGCACCGTCCACGGCGAAGTCACCAAGGTCACCAACTTCGGAGTCTTCGTACAACTCGAAGACAACCTCGAGGGACTACTCCATATCTCGGAACTTGCCGACTACAAGGTCGAAGACCCCGAAGATGTCGTTCAGGTGGGCGAGACGATTGAGGTGCGAGTCCTTCGGGTCGATACCGAAGAACGCAAGATTGGGCTCTCCAGACGGTTGGATATCGATCCCGAAGAGCTGATTCGCGAGGCCCAGGAAGCCGATGCAGCCGCCAAGATCGACCTCCGAGGCGGAACCGGAAGTACCTCTGGACCACTGTTCCAACTCGGAGCCGATGGGAAACCCACTGAAGGATCGGCCGTTGAAGACGCTGATTCGGAAGAAGCATCTGACGAAGCTGCCGATGAAGACGCTGACTCGGAAGTAGCATCTGACGAAGCTGCCGATGAAGACGCTGACTCGGAAGAAGCATCTGAAGAAGCCGCCGATGAAGACGCTGACTCGGAAGAAGCATCTGAAGAAGCCGCCGATGAAGACGCT
>CAVOEV010000012.1:0-36760 GCA_963694825.1 Planctomycetota bacterium | reverse complement strand
CGGTTTCGGATCCTTGGCTCCGGTGGTCGCCGGATCGGGGAGTGTGACATCGAGCGCACTGGCTGGCGGTTCGGCCGCGGGCATCTCGGCGGGTGCGAACCCGGGCGGCATCATACCGGGCATCATGCCGGGCATCATGCCGGGCATCATGCCGGGTTGGGCGACATAGGGCATCTGTTGTTGCATGGCCAATTGTTGCTGCATGGCCATTTGTTGTTGCATCGCCATTTGTTGTTGCTGTTGCTGTTGCTGTTGCTGCATGGCCATCTGTTGCTGCATGGCCAGTTGCTGTTGCAACTGCTGTTGCTGGTCGTTGGGGATGACGGTGGTATCGCCAGAGAGAATTGCGGTGTTGGTGGCCGAATCGACAATCTCGGATATGTCGGTGGGCAGATCGATCATCGTTTCGCCCGACGTGGGTTCTTCGGTCGGAGAGTCGAGCACACTGTCGGCCGCCGCCTGCTCGACCGTCTCGTCACTCGCGGCGGCTTCCGATTCGTTGTCACTGTTTGCGTCGACGGTTTCAGCGATCAGCACTTCGAATTCCAGGGGACCGACGGTCACGCGGTCTCCCTGATTGAGTTGGACCTGGCCGGTGATAGCGTCTCCGTTGACCAGCGTGCCGTTGGTGCTGCCGAGGTCTCGGAGTCTGAGGCAGAATGCATCGAGAGTGAAGCAGCAGTGGTGTCGGCTGATCGATTCACTGTTGGGACGCAGATGGCAATCCTGTTCGCGACCGATTAAGAACTTGCGATCCACTTCCAGTGGGATCAACTTGCCGTGGTGCCGTCCCCCGACGGATTTTAATTCAGCTCGCAACATCGAAACCGTTCTCCGCCTCTGCGCCCGACCGAAGGCTTGTCAGTTTCAGGCTCTGCCAACTCGTTGAATGTCTTCCCTGATTCGCTCGTTCCGCTTTTGTTCCGAGGCCCGTGTGACAAATCGCGAATGAAACTGACAAGTACCTAGTCACGCATCTCAGCAGACCGCCGAATCCGTACCCATGCCCGTTTCGAAACCAGTAGCGAAACCAGTAGCGAAACCAGTTGTAGAGTGCAGAAACAGTGATCGATTGGAGACGTGGAGAAATTGTGAGAAAAACAGGATAAGTCCCTCATTTGCACGTTACCGGGAACTCAGAAAAATGTCAACGAATTTGGATATTTGCGGCGTGTTTTGGGCATTCCTGCGAATCGATTGATCCTACGATCGCGACGGTTGATTCGGTTGTTTTTCTGGCCGGTCGGCGAGTTGTTCGATTTCGGCTTGTTCGGCAATGCTGAGTGATTTGTGCGAGGCATCCCAATGGAGTGCTGCGGCGATCGCGTGTGCGATGGTCGCGGAGAAGTCGTCCGGGAGTTTCAGTCCGGGGACGAGATCGAGCAGCCCGAGGAATTCGGGTGCAAACCGAGATTGCTGCAACAGCAGGCTGCCATGTTGGAGGATGGCGCCACGTCGTCGTCGTTGGGCGCTGCCGAGGATCTTGTGTGATCGGTGTACGACGTCATCGGCTGCGGTTCGAGCGAAGCAGAGTGCTGGTTGATCGTTCTTGGGGGCCTGGCCTCTGAGTTGTAGTGGTGTGTCGGTTTGTCCAGCGGATTTCGTGATCTGGTTGATCAGGTTGACGAGTGCCAGGTGGACTCGCGTGTAGAGTGAATCACCGTGTCGATTCCTGTGATCCTGGGGCGGGACGGCGCACGAGTAAGTCCATTCGTGGTGGTGCACGATGGCCCCGCCTCCGGAGAGTCGTCGGACTCGATCCAGTTCAACGAGTCGAGTGTTGTCGTCGAGGTGGTCGGGTTGTTGGAAGTGGCCCAGCGACACGGTGGGTCGTGACCAGGCGTAGACTCGCACTGCGGCCTGGCCATTTTGGAGTGCAGATTCGAGCAGCCATTCGTCGCACGCCATGTTCCAGCGTCCGGAGTGAGTCGTGCCGGTTTCGACGATCCGGCAGGCGATGTTCCGGTCTGTCATCGCGTGTCAAAGAGAGTCGCGGCCGTCATCGGTCGACCACGACAGGATCGGCTGGCGAGCGGCCTTGACGTCATCGGGCCGACTGACGGGCGTTTCGTACGGAGCCTGGTGAAGAAACTCGGGGTCTTCGTCGGCGATCTTGTGGAGGGCTTCGGCGAAGGCATCGAGTGTGAGTTTCGATTCGGTTTCAGTGGGTTCGATCATCATGGCTTCGGGGACGACGAGCGGAAAGTAGATCGTGGGTGCATGGAACCCGAAATCGAGCAGTCGTTTGGCGATGTCCAAGGCCGAGATGTCACGATTGTCTTTCAGGTTCGCGGCCGAGGCCACGAATTCGTGCATGCAGTATTCGCCGTTCGGCACGGGCAGAATGTCAGCGAGGAGAGATTTGAGGTAATTGGCGTTGAGCACTGCGTGTCGAGCGGCTTGTCGGATGCCATCGGGGCCAAGGGTTCTGAGATAGCAATAGCCGCGAAGCAGGATTCCCACGTTGCCGAAGTGGCTGCGAACTCGACCGATTGAGTTGGCTGGGGTTTCGAGTTCGAAGCGGGTGTACCCGTTGTCGTCTGTCGTGCGGCTGACGATCGGTCCGGGAAGGAACTTGGCAAGATCTTCACGTACCGCGATCGGACCGGCTCCGGGCCCACCGCCTCCGTGAGGCCCTGTGAAGGTCTTGTGAACGTTGAAGTGCATCATGTCGCCACCGAAGTCACCGGGTCGAGTGACGCCCATGATGGCGTTCATGTTCGCTCCATCGATGTAGACCAGTCCTCCGGCGTCGTGCACTCGCTTGGCGATTTCTTCGATCTGAGTTTCGAACAGTCCCAGCGTATTGGGATTGGTGATCATGAAGACTGCGGTGGAGTTGTCGAGTTGGGCGGTGAGTTCATCGAGGTCGACGAGTCCACCGGGGCTGTTGTTCAGTTGCACGCACTGGAACCCGGCGATCGCAGCGCTGGCGGGGTTGGTACCGTGAGCGCTGCAGGGGAAGATGACTCGGGTTCGCGTTTCGTTTCGTGAGCGGAACCAGGCCGAAGCGACGAGTAGTGCGGCCAGTTCGCCCTGGGCTCCGGCTGCCGGTTGCAGAGAGACTGCGGGCAGTCCGGCGATTTCGCCGAGCATGTCCTGCATGTCGTGCAACAGTCGCAGCATGCCCTGTTGATCGCAGGTCCGCTGGTAGGGGTGCAGGTCGACCAGGCCAGGCAGTCCTGCGAGTCGTTCGTGCCGCTTGGGGTTGTACTTCATCGTACAGCTGCCCAGCGGATAGAAGTGGGTGTCGACCGACATGTTGAGGGTCGAGAGGTTGAGGAAGTGGCGGATTACGTCCGGTTCGGTCAACTCGGGCAAACCGGGGCCGTCGTCCTGAAACCGGTATGCGGCGGGGATCAGATCGTCGATCGGTTGTTGGGGGACGTCACAATCGGGGTAGCAGGCGGCTCGGCGTCCCGATTGAGACAACTCGAAGATCAGTTCTGTAGCGAGTGTATTACGCATGGTGATCAGGCGGGTTTGCCCAGCGATTGTGGAGTATCGGAGTGTGTCGAGACGGAGGCGAATGACTGGACAAGCCGATCGATTTCTTCTCGAGTTCTTTGTTCGGTGACTGCGACGAGCAGAGTCTGATCGGCGTCGTCTCCGAGCGATTCACGGAGCCGGGGGAACCGGGCCAGATCGGGTCCGAGGTCGAAGCCAGCAGCGGCGGCTCGGTCGATCCACTCGGTCGCATCCCCTTGGCATTTGAGTGTGAATTCCTTGAAGAACGGCTGCTGAAACATCAATTCCAAGCCGGGCAATTCGCCGAGTCTGTCGGCGGCGTAATGGGCCTTTTGGCAGCAGAGTTGCGCGACATCCAGCAGCCCCTGTCTTCCGAGCAATGCCAGATAGATAGTGGCTCGCACTGCGAGCAGACCTTGATTGGTGCAGATGTTGGATGTGGCCTTTTCGCGGCGGATGTGTTGTTCGCGGGCTTGGAGATTGAGTACAAAGCAGCGACGTCCATTGCGATCGACGGTCTGGCCGATCAGTCGGCCGGGCATCTGTCGCACGTGTTTCTGCCGGCAGGTGAGAATCCCCAGATAGGGGCCTCCGTATTGAGCAGGAATCCCCAGCGACTGGCCTTCCGCTACGGCGATGTCTGTCCCACAGGCAGCGGGCGACTTGAGCAGTCCGAGGCTGATCGGGTCGAAGCTGGTGATGGCGAGTGCTCCGACTTCGTGAGCTGCTTGGCAGAGTGATTCGAGGTTTTCGATCGCTCCGAACACGTTGGGTTGCTGGATGACCAGGCAGCAGGTTTCGGAGTCGAGGGCTTGGCTGACGATATCGACGTCGGCCACTCCGTCGGGAGTGGCGATCACGTCGAGTTGGCAGTCGAAGTTTCTGAGGTAGGTCTCGAGCACCTGTTGATATTCGGGGTGAAGTGACCCGAGCACGAGGACTCGATTGTGCCGACCGGTGATTCTCATTGCCATGAACACTGCCTCGCTGAGTGCCGTCCCGCCTTCGTAGAGGCTGGCGTTGGAGACATCCATGCCGGTCAGCTGGCAGATCAAGGTTTGGAATTCGAAGAACGCCTGCAGGCTGCCTTGGCTGGCTTCGGCCTGGTAGGGCGTGTAGGCGGTGTAGAATTCGCCTCGTGAGGCAATCTCGTCGACCGCCGCCGGGATGAAGTGGTCGTAGACTCCTGCGCCCATCAGGCAGACGCGTGAGGAGGTTCCGTGGTTGACGGCTGCGAGTTGGCGGAGATGAGCTTCGAGCTCGGGTTCGGAAAGGCCGGGGGGGAGATCGAGTGGTTGGTCGAGTTGCAGGTGACGGGGCACCTGCTCGAAGAACGTCTCGATTGAGTCGGCCCCGATCGTTTCGAGCATCGACTGGATATCGTCGGGTGTGTTGAAGAGATACGCCACGATTCGTCTCGATTTGGCAACGGCGGTGATCGCCACATGGTTTAGTGGCCGGCCGACTGGCAGTGGTCGCGGTAGGCGGCTTCGTCGAACAGTGCATCGGCGGCCGACGCGTCGGTGACTGCCAACTTGATCAACCAGCCGCGGCCGAAGGGGTCTTCGCCGAGGGCGTCGAGATCATCGGGCAGCCCGGTGTTGATTTCGATCACTTCGCCAGCGACCGGAGCGTACAGATCGCTGACCGCCTTCACACTTTCGACTTCACCAAAAATCTCACCAGCAGCCAGGCTGCGTCCCAACTCGGGCAACTCGACATAGACCAGGTCTGTGAGCGCCGCGACGGCGAAATCGGTGATGCCGATGGTGGCCGTCGTTCCATCCAGCTGGAGCCATTCGTGGCTCCGAGCGTACCTCAAAGTCGAAGAGTCCATCGTCGTGAAACTCCGTTTTTCTCGCGTCTGCGTCCCTGCCAGTCGTCTGGTCAGGTGTTGAGGAAAAAGGGGCAGGGGCAGGGGCGGGGGGGGGGTTATTCGGAGAGGTGTGTTGATTGTTGAGATTCGTGTTCGGCGATTTTTTCAACACGTCGAGCGTGGCGTCCGCCTTCGAATTCGGTCTCGAGCCAGATCTCGATCATGCGATTGACAAGTCGATCGCCGAGCAGGTCGGCCGAGAGGCAGAGGACATTCGAGTCGTTGTGCCGGCGGCTCATTTCTGCCGTCAGGTCATCGTGGCAATTGGCTGCTCGGACTCCATGAAACTTGTTGGCGACAATGCACATGCCCATGCCGGTTCCACAAATGAGAATCCCTCGGTCGGCGGTCCCGTCGGCAACGGCTCGGGCGGCGGTCGCGGCGAAGTCGGGGTAGTCGACGCTGTCGCTTGAATCGGGGCCCAGGTCGAGTCCATCGTGTCCGAGGCTTTTCAACAGCGCCAAGATCATACTCTTGACGGTGAAACCGCGGTGGTCGCTGGCAACGGCGATCTTCATGGTCGGATTGTCGTGAGGCAAGTTGAGAATGGGAATGGTGCCGAGGTGACCGATGTGGTCGATTAGCTTTTCAGAGGCCTGGCCTGGTCTGGTCGTCGAAGAGGTCGCAGACCAAGGTGTTGAGGTGTGTTTCGATGGTGTGGCAGCAGTCTGTGTAGACGGCTGAGGAGGCTCCGAACGGGTCGTCGATATCAGTTCCGTTTGGGTCGAGGAGTCGGGTTCGTGTTACGGCTTCGGGCCAAGTGTGGAGGATCGAGTCGAGATGATTTTGGGTCATGGCAACCAGTTGATCGGCCTGGTTGGCCAATTCAGCGGTCAGGGGTTGGCTGACGTGCGCGTCGGATTCGATCCCTATTTCCTTGAGGCATGTGGCGGCTTCGGGGCTGATCGGGTTCCCTCCGTAGGTGCCGACTCCAGCCGAACCCACCAGGAGACCGTGATCCACGAGTTCTTCAGGGGAGCATTGTAGTCGGCTGGCCAGCAATTTGCGAAACATCGCTTCGGCCATTGGAGACCGGCAGGTGTTTCCGGTGCAGACGAATACGACGACATGGCAGGCCATCCTGGCCACGGTGGCGGCCCCGACAGCTCCGTCGCGGATGATCTCCCAATCCTGACCACGCACTCGGATCACGGTGTCGCCTCCGGCGAAGCGTGGCGCACCTGCCAGGAGAACGATGGCGGCGTCTTCGACGCCTGCGGTGCGGGGTTCTCCGGTTTCGGTCAGCGGCAAGGCTCGAGCCAGAAGTGGCGAGTTGGCGAGGTCGATCAGTCCGCGTGGCACTTCGTGAGCCGGGACGCGGACGCCCAGCCAGTCGTGACTCGACACCGCTTCCCAAGCCGCGGTGTGAAAGCCCTGAGGGGGCGTGGCTGCGGTGTTGGCTGCGGTGTTGGCTGCGGTGTTGGCTGCGGTGTTGAGTTCCAGGACAACCGGAGCTGGCCAGCAGCGACGCGCCAGTCTCGTGGCCAGTTGTCCGGGTTCCGGCGTACTGGCGGTCATTTGCATCAATGTTGTGGCATTGGTTCCCAGGACGATTGGTCCGAACGACTCCTGTGGCAGGTGTGTTTTCAGCAGTCGGTGTGTGGAGTCCGGGTCCGAGACGGCCGCGATCAGTTGGTATCCGGCCTCATCGGGCACGGCCACGAGTTGTCCGTCGGCGACGGCTGCGGCCGCACGGCTGACCGCTTTGGCCACTGCCTGTTCGTCGCCGCCGCGGATGTCGATCACCTCGGCCATGAAAACACGTCTCTCTTTCCTCCGGTTCTTTTTGACGAGGGCACAGTGTCAGTCGGCGTACCGTTGGCGGCTCCAGTCACCGGCCAACTCGACCAGTGTTTCGAGGGTTTGCCGGTTGGCGCTGCAGGCAACGATGCCCGGCAGTCTCAGCATGTCCGCTCGTTCGTCCATCCACAGTTCGTCGAAGTGGACGCTCTGTCCGTCGTGGACCCAGACGGCATCTCCGCCGAGGATCCGAGCCATATGCAACGAGACCGGGAAGTCGTAGATATTGGGTGAGTGGATCAGAGAGCCTCCGAATTGTCCATCGGCGAGCAGTGGGTAGATGCTGCCGGGCATGTCGTCGGGGGCGACACCTTCGAGTCCCGCGTCGGTGACGTCTTGTGCCCGAGCGGCGTCGTGGTCCTGGAACCCGATCAGGTAGATCCGTTTCGAATCGGGTCGATTGTCGGGATCGACGGGGGCGATCGCATCGAGAGCCTTGCGGGCGGTCATCAGCGGGTCGTCGGGTCCACAGCGAATCGTGTCGCCGATGGCTTCGACCCATGTCCCCGACTCGCCCATTTCGGGCAGAAAGACGAGCGAGTAGTGCAACGTGTCGCGAGTTCTCAGCGAGAGCATCACGGCGTAGCCATCGCCGGTCCGATCGCGGTACTGCCTGGTGCCGTCGATCGGATCCAGTGCGATGGTCCAGGGAGCGTGATCGGCAAACAGATGCAGATCCCCGTTCTCCTCTTCTGCTTCGATCCTCGCCTGCCGAAACAGTGGGTCACGATCTCTGAGGGCCCCGACCAGGATCTCCTGCACTCCAATATCGGCCAGTGTCAAGGCGTCAGTCAGGTGGCTGCCGGAGGTCTTTCCGGGCAGTGAGATATTGAATTCACGAATCCGCCGGGCGAGCGCGCCGCCCCAACGCAAGATCTCGGGCATGTCGCGTGACAGCGAAGTGGTGAGATCCGAGAGAGTGGATTCCATCGATGGCCCCGTCTTTGGCGAATCCGGCGTGAAGAATCCGGCGTGAGGAAACGAGATTAACGCATGGGGTGCTACGAGGGAATCGACCGGGGTGTGTGGAGGGGTTTTGATGTTTGCCGGAGTGGACCGGTATGAGATTCGAGCCAATCGACGAGTCGGCTGGCGACATCGATCGAGTTGACCTGCGTCAGGGCTCTCCAGCCGGGGACGGCGTTGACTTCGAGCACCATTCTACGGCCATCGGATCCACGGATCAGGTCGATTCCGGCGAGGCATGTCCCGGTGGCGGCGGCGGCGTCGCGAGCCAGTTGAATGTCCTCGTCGGTGGGACTGTACGGTTCGGCCAGACCGTGTTGCGAGATATTGGTGCGAAAGTCCTCGCCAGAGCGTCTCCGCATTCCTCCCAGGACCTCTCCATCGAGCAGCAGCACTCGGTCATCGTAGCCGCCGTGATCGATGAAGGCCTGGAGGTAGAGCACGGCGTCGAGTTGTTCGAGTGTTCGGAAGGTACGCCGAGCCAATTCGGGATCACTGACTCGGACGATCCCGCGTCCCTCGGACCCGAAGATCGGTTTGACCACCACGTCACCTCCCAGTGCCTCGAACGCTTCCATCGCCAATTCCGAGCATTCGCAGACGACTGTCGCAGGAACCGGGATTCCGGCTTCGAGGAGCCGTGCGGTCGAGAGATACTTGTCGACGGCACATTCGATGGCTCGCGGCGAGTTGAGCACTATGAGGCCGAGTTGTTCGAGTCGGCCGAGGGCGTCCATGCGGAAGACGACCTGTTCGAGAGACCCGGGAGGCATGGTGCGGACGATGACTGCGTCGGCATGCTCCAGGCCGTTTTCGGCGTCTGTGAGCGATTCTTCGTGAGGGTGGGCGGTGGCGATCGTGGCGACCAGTTGGCTGAAGCGGATCGGCACGCAGTCGTGTCCGCGTTCTGATGCGGCTCGGGAGATGTCTTTCAGGTACCAGCTACCGGGATGGCTGAGAACGGCGATCCGCACGCTTGGGGTGTCCAGCGGGTGAAAGTGAAGCCGGTGGGCCTTGGGAGTTTAGATGCCAAAGCTGTCGCAGAGAATGTCTGTTTCGATTTGGCCGAAACTGTGTACGTGTCCGGTGTCGGTGTTGAAGAAGCGGATCACGGCCGGGCTGAACAGATGTGGGTCGATTGCGTAGAAGTCGTGTCCGGCGTCAGCGAAGATGTTCAGGAAGGGTTGTCCGTGTGCCTTTGAGGCGGACGAGGGGACCTTGGGGCCGATTTCTTCGAGCGAAGGGTCGTCGCCGGTGACCCAAAGGTTGACGGTGGCACCATAGAGAATTGCGTCGTTGGTGCGTCCAATGCCGGCTAGATCGTCGGCCGCGACGGGTGGCAGCGGGGCGCGGCCGAATCCCGAGACAATTCGCGAGACGTCGAAATCGAGTTGGTGCAATTTGTGCATGGCCGTTTCGACGCTACGGGCCACGACCTGCACGGTACCGGCTTGGCTGGCGGTGGGGGCGACGGCCAGCAGAGTGTGTTCCGGAGCCACGGCCGTTTTTGCAGAAATCTCGGCTACAACGGCCTCGTCGGGCAACCGACCGCTCTCGATCACTCCCACGCACACCGACGGCGATTCGGTCGAGCCAATGTCTTCGAAGAGGGCTTCTCGACCGGCTGCCGCTCGCATGGGTCCCGATCCCATCCCGAAGTAGTCGTCGACGGACAGTTGCCAGCCGGCGTACTGGCTGGCGAGGCAGGCTGCGAGGGGGGTGTCGGTCGAGACTTCGATCGATGGCCAGCCGTCAGAGGGCAATTGGTTCGAGTGGATGGCCACACGTCCGCGATCGGCCAGGCAGAGCCGAGCCAGCAGGAGGCCGGCTTCGAGTCCACCGGAGACATCGACTCCGAGATCGACGATGACGGCACCGTTGTCGAGAGTGTGGATGGCTCCGTTGAGATCGTCGATGTCGCGACGAATCGTCTCGGCCAGCCGCCAGGCACTCTCGTTGAGCAGCCCGCCGGAATCGGTCCCTTGGCCGGTCATTTCGCCGATTCCCTGCCCGTCGTCTTGCCCGTCGGGTCGACAGAGATGTAGGACGGCAGACCTCTTGGCTGGTATCTCATCCGGATCGGTCCCTGGCAGCACTCGCATTGCTTAATCTCGTACATCGGGATCGAGCAGATGTCGCACCAGTAGTCGAAGTAGTGCCGGATGGGTTTCGCTTGTCGTTTTTTCGGATGGGAATTTGTGGACTTGTTGTGATCGAGCGTGAAGATCATCAGGACCTGGAGGTAGGGGATCCCCTTGCGGCGGTAGCCGACCAGTTGAACGGGTCGTTTTCTGAGCCGCTTGTCCTGGTAGAAGGCTCGACCGCGCCAATCGGGCACAATCGGAATCAGTTCTCCTTCGTTGGTTTCGAGCACGACCAACTTGTCGAACTCGGTCGTACTCTGGACACCTTTTCGTTTCAGCGCTTCCCTCAGCATGACGACCTGTCCGGAGAACAGTTGTTTCTTGATGCTTGTGGGCGGCTGTTGTGGCCGAACGGTCTTGGCGGAATTGGCTGTGGCCGTTGCGGGTGCCAGGCTAGGGGTCACGCTCTGGAACTCAAGTGGCCCGCAGGTGAGCAGCATGAGCGGCATGAGGATACGAGTCGAAGGAGTCACGCGTTCATTCCGAGGTACGTCCGATCGCGATGAATCTCAGGTCGACCTTGGCCGGCCGGGTCTTTGTCTTGGCGGCTGCGGGAATATTAAGAATCCAGAAGTCATGATCTTCATCGTGGCTCACCGACGCGGTCTTGATGGTTCCTTTTGGGGTGACCATCGAGAAGATGGCCGGGTGAGTGGCTCCGGCCGACTTGGCACTCTTGGTCGAGAGGTCCTGCGGTCCGAAGATCGGCTTGGGGTCCTGATCGATTCTGGCGGGCAGTGCGAGCAGGAAGTCGGCGGTATCGCTGGTTCCGACATGGTTGCCGTCTTCCGGCTGCATCCCGTATCTCAGCGTGTAGACCCCCGGCTTCAGTTCCTGGCCACGAAAGTCCGTGTATCCGGTCTTGGGATGGACTTGGAGCAAACCGATGAGTTGTCCGTTGGTGAAGGGGTAGAGGTTGGAGAGTGACGGTTTGAATTTGTCTCGGATCGGTACATCTTTGACGAGCCAGACGCTGCAGACAGGTCCCTTGGGGTTGGAGATCCTGTATCCGGCCTTGTCGATAATGCTGGCGATCTTGGTGGCGACTCCGCGGGGCATCGTGGTGGTTCGTGAGAGCGAATGGCCAGGCGCGGCGGCGTGCAGAATCGCGGCCGGGACGAGGGCGGTGGTGAGGATGAGTACGACGGGCAGGTAGGCAGGTTTCATCGGGAGAGGTTCCATCAGGTGTGAATAGGAGGCCGCGATCCCTCGCTTTGCTCGGGATGACAGTTTGCCGCGGCTTGAAAGCACGCCCCGGTTCTTCAACCGGTACCTAGCGGCGGAACGTCGCCAGGAAGGCACTTCGGGTTCCGAAGTCTGTGAAGCGTCGATTGAGAGCCTTGCCTTGGTAGGAGAGTTTGAGGCTGAAGGCGGGGCTTGAGTTTTCGACCTTGGTCAGTGGGAGATAGTAGACGACTTCGTTGGTGCAAACGCAGTCACTTTGTTTCAGGGCCCGTGTCGTGATTTCGGCGATCTTGCCGGCCTGAAACCGGGCCTGTTTGGTCAGGTGATTGGTCTTGAGTTGGATTGGGACGCGTTGAACGCGGACCACGTCTTGTGTGTAGATCTTGGCGGTGTCCTTGACGAAGTCGAGCAGTGCGGCAAACTGTTCGGGAGTCGCTGACTTGTCGATCAGGATGACGGATTTCATTTTTCCAGCACGGAGTGGGAAGATCCCGTCGTAGCCGATGGTGTTTTCGGCTGTCACGATCACTGCGGCCCCCAGTCCGTCGACGTTGACACCTTTCCACTGGCCCTTGTCGATTTTCCAGGCCATCAGGGCTTCTTTGCCGGCGAGTCCCATTTCGGCGTTGGCAAAGCAGGGGCCGGTGTAGACGTTGCAGGTACGGGCTTCGAGGTATTCGCCCGAGATGTTCGCGGCCTGCAGGTTGGCGGCCATGGCGAGGGTCAGGACGAGGGGCAGGGCTGTGCCGAGTTGACGCATTTCTGAGATCCTTGTTGGAGACCGAATTGTAGCAGCCGACCGGTCAGTCGGTCTCCGATTCTGTCACGCGTCGCCAACCCCGTCAACGTTTTGCTGCAACAACCTAGTTGGTCTCGTAGCAACTGCGAGTCGCATCGGTGCAGTTTTCGGCATCGCAGATGTGATCATCGGGGCCGAAGATCGTCTGAGTCTTGCCACACCAGAAGTTTCCGTCTCCGGTGGCCTTTTCCCCAGTCGGCATTCCGGCGTTGGTGTAGAGACCTTTGGAGAGGAGTTGTCGGCACCGCGTGGCGGTATTGTCGAGAACGTTGAGTTCTTCGGTCATGGTTTATAGAGCTCCTTCCAGCAAATCGGCCGCCGCGAGCACGGCTCGTTTGACGGCCGTCTTGGCCAATTGAACCTTGTAGGCATTGTCTCGGAGTGGAGTCGCCTGTCGGACGGCGATGTCTCCGGCTCGCGTGGCAGACACTTCGTCGATCGGCTGCCCGATCAAGCTGGCTGCGGCTTCTCGAGCGACCCAGGGCATCGGTGCGACGTGTCCCATCACGATGTTGGCTTCTCGGACGACGCCCTGGTCGAGGTCGATGGTGACGGCGGCGGTGGCCAGCGGCCAGTCGAGCCCTTCCATTTGCAGCACTTCGTAGGTCGAGCTGATCCGGTTGGTGGCTGCCGGCAGACGGACATGCGAGATTAGTTGTCCGGGTTTCAGGATCGAGACGCCTTGGCTTTCGACGTTGGGTGTCAGGAAAAAGTGTTCCAGCGGCAGCCATTGGCTGGCATCGGGATCGGGTCCGATCACGCGGACATCGGCACCCCAGGCGATCAGTGCCGGAGCGAACCGCGAGGCGCTGACGAACTTGGCGGGTCCCTGGTTGCCGAGGATGGCGTGGTAGCGGTTATCGCCTTCGGCGACCAGCGAGTCACCATTCTCGAGAGCCAGCAGTCCGTAGCCGTTGCGATAAAACCAGCAATTGGGTTGGTGGCAGAGGTCGCCACCGAGGGTCCCCATTTGTTGGATCTGGATCGCTCGGACCCCATCGACAACGTCACTCAGCGACCGATACTGATCCAGCAGCCCGCTGGCGGCGATTTCTTCGAGTGTGGTCAGCGTCCCGATAACGATTCCATCCGAGTTGTCCTCGACACCGTGCATCGACTCGACCTGCTTGATGTCGACGACGCGTTGCGGAGTCTGGAGGTCGTCTTGGAGGAGTGCGATCAGGTCGGTGCCTCCGGCCAGTACAGCGGTATTGGCATCGTGGTCGTTGAGCAGATCGAGTGTTTCGTGTTCGGTCTGCGGTCGTGCGTATTCAAAGGGTCTCATGCTTGACCTCCTTTCAAAGCCTCGAGGACTCTCTGAGGAGTCAGCGGCAAGACGGGGACGCGGATGCCGGTTGCGTTGGCGACGGCATTGGAGATCGCGGCCCCGGTCGAGATGACCGGAGGTTCTCCGAGCCCGACCACGCCTCGTTCGTACTCGCTGTCGGGCTGGTACATGTGAACGACCAGTTCGCCGATGTCACCGATTCGGGGCAGCTTGTAGTTTTCCAGATCGGCGTTGATGAACCGTCCGGTGCGATTGTCCATCACTCGTTCTTCGGAGAGTGCGTAGGCGATGCCCATGATCAGGCCTCCGTAGACCTGGCTGCGGGCGGTCAGTTCGTCGATGATCAGTCCGCAGTCCTGAACAGCGACTAGCTTGTGGATCTTGACGATCCCGGTTTCGATATCGACCGACACGTCGGCCATCTGGACGCCTGCTACGCCCTGGTCGGTCAGCCCGTCGTTCTTGGGACCGGTGCCTTGCACTTCCAGCGGCATCGGGCCGAGCAGTCCACAGGCCTGTTTCCACGAGCAGACGGTTTTTCCATCCGAGAGGATCTTACCGTCCTTGGCGGCGAGTGAATCAGCGTTCACCTTGTACTTGGCGGCGACCAGGTCGTAGATCTTCCACAGGGCTTCGAGTCCGGCACGTCGGTGCGGTCCGGTGACGCCACCGACGGTGATCGAACCGCCCGACGGGTTGGCCTTGGGGTAGGAGTTGTTGCCGAGATTGACTTTGACGTCATCGACGCCGAGTCCGAAGGTTTCGGCGAGTGTGATTGCGATCACGGTGCGGGTGCCGGTGCCGAGGTCCTGGCTGCCGAGGAAGGTCTCGACGGCTCCATCGGGGTGGATCTTGACGGTGCAGGTTGTGGCACCCGCTCGTCCGCCCCAGCGGTGAATCGCCATCCCCAGTCCACGTTTGACGGATTGGCCAGCTCCTTTACCATGAGCGTGCCACTTGGCCTTCCAGTCCATCAGCTTTTCACCGATCTTCATTTCCTCGGCATAGACGTCCGGTTTGGGCGTCTTGTCGAGATTTTTCATGAAGATGTCGTAGCTGTCGGTCTCCATCTTGGCTGCGAGGTCATCGATGGCGACATCGGTGACGGCACACAGTTGTGGATGCGGGGGAGCTCGCCAGGCCCGGTTGGGGCCTGTATTGGTTGAGATACCGGTCGCCTTGCGGTTGCGATTGGGGATCCCGTCGAAGCAGTAGGGCAGTTGTCCCAGGGAAATGGTGCTGCCGGCAATCCCGCTGCTCCCCCAGTGGTGGCTGTCCCAAGCGGTGATGTTGCCCTTGGCATCTGCAGCGATCGTCACCTCGATGAACCCACTGGGCCGTGTCCCGGCGATTTTCAGTTCGGTGGCTCGGTCGAGCATCAAGCGGACCGGTTTGCCGGCTTTCTTGGCAAGTTCGGCACAAGCGATCCCCCACTGGTCGGCAGCAAATTTCGACCCGAACCCGCCACCGATGTAGTTGCAGGTGATCGAGACATTGCTGGCATCCAGTCCCAGCGGCCCGGCGAACTGGCCACCTGTGCCCGAGACATTTTGCGTCGAGAGGTGCACATTCAGCTTGTCTTCGCCGTCCCATTCGCAGTGTGAGCCGTGAGGTTCCAGGCACATGTGCGTGATGGTGGTGACCCCGTAGTAGCCGGTGTGGACGTACTTGGCGGCTTTGAGTGCGGCGGCGACATCGCCTTTCTGGTTGTCACCGAGTGGCTTGGTCCGCATGGCCTTTGTGGCACCAGGCAGGTCTTCTTCGTCGACCCAGTGCGGTTTGGTTTCGTAGCTGACCTGAATCGCTCGGACACCGTCTTCGGCCTGTTCGGGCGTGTCGGCGGCCACGGCGGCGACAATCGTGCCGTCCCAGCGGAGTTCCTTGCCGACGTCGTTGAAGACGTGGACGGCTCGGACACCGGACGTCTTTTCGGCTTCTGAGGTGTCGAGTGTCTTGACGACGGCGGCTCCGCCTTTGAACGTCAGCAGCCGGGCGAACAGCGTGCCGGTGGTGTTGATGTCGGCGGCATACTTGGCTTGTCCCGAGGCTTTGTCGAGGCCATCGATGCGTGTGATGTCACTCCCGATCAGGGAGTTGTCCTTGCGGGCTTTCCAGGCGACCTTACGTTCAGCCATGGCTCACTTCCCTCCCTTGGAGATGTCCAGGGCACACATGGTGATGCCCTGATAGGTGCCACAGCGGCAGATGTTGCCGCCCAGGCCTTTACGGATGTCGGCCAGAGACGCCTTGGGGTTTTGATTGAGAAACACTCGGGTGGCGACCACGAATCCTGGAGTACAGAACCCGCACTGCATGGCGTCGTGCTTGACGAAGCCAGCGACGACCTCATCGACCTCCGCACCCTGCCGCAAAGACTCGACAGTGCGAATCTGTTTGCCTTCGCATTCAATCGCCAGCCGGCTGCCGGCGAGCACGGCCTTACCGTCGATCATCACCGTGTCGGCTCCGTCGGCAGAACGCTCGTCCACTTCCTTGCAACCGGTCAGGTTGAGAATATTTCTCAGCACGTGCAGCAGCGTCACTCTCGGTTCGACTTCCACGTTGTGAGTCTTGCCGTTGACGCTGAGCGTCACCTTGGTGACGGTCGCGGCAAAGACGTTGGCCTTCAGGTTGGCGGCCGACGCTGTGTCGGGGCCCTGCGTGGCGATTGCCGTTGCGGTGGCCGCCGCCGCGGACCCTTTCAGGAAGTCCCGACGATTGAAGTCCGGCCCGGTGCGATTTTGGTCGTTTCGGTCCCGCATCGACGTCACTCTCCTCAACAGATGCCAAACACCGGCTCGCTTGCGAGCCTCCCAATTTATCCCACGCATCCTACCGACGCCAAGCCCGGGACTCAAACCCTCGCTCCAAAAAAAATAAAACGAGCGTCTCAGGACGTGGCGTCGCGGCAATCGTCAATTGCGATCAGGTCGTGATCGAGGACATCGGTGACGAACATGCAGCCCGGGGAGTGGGTGATGGCCAGCGGGAGTGCGGCGGCCTGGAGTGCTGCCTGGGGTGTGACACCACAGGCCCAGAAGACCGGGAGTTCGAGGTCGTCGACCGGGACAGCGTCGCCATAGTCGGGGCGAGCAAGGTCGTGGATGCCCAGGAGTTCGGGGAAGCCGATGTGGATTGGAGATCCGTGGACCTGGGGAAACTTCGAGGTGATTTCCACGGCTCGGACGACGTCTTGCGGCGAATAGGGTCTCATCGAGACCACCATTGGCCCGGAAAACGGACCGACCGTTTCGCATTCGATCGTCGTGCGGTACATCGGCACGTTGGTCCCACACGCCAGGTGACGTACCTCGAGACCGTCGTTCAACAGGGCTGCTTCGAAGGTGAAGGAGCAGCCGATGAGGAACCCGACCATGTCGTCTTGCCACCACGGCGTCACGTCGGTCGGTTCGTCGACCAACTCGCCGTCTTGCCAGACTCGATAGCGAGGCAGGTCGGTGCGGATGTCGGCTGACGGAGCCAAACGGGAGGGAATGGGTTGGCCTGGTTCGGTCATGTCCAGCAGCGGGCACGGCTTTGGATTTTTCTGACAAAAGAGTCGGAAGTCCGCGGCGTACTGTTGGGGAAGGATGACGAGGTTGGCCTGAGCGTAACCGGGAGCCAGTCCGGCCGTGTGCTTGGTCCAGGCGGCTTCGCGGCAGAGCCGCCGAATGTCAGCGGGTGTGTCTGGTTGTGTGTCTGGTTGTGATTTCGAATCGTCGTGCATGCAGTCAGTCTAGCCGGGAGTCGAGTCGGCTGGCGAGTCGATGCATGCTTACTTTCGGCGCGGGTGCGGTCGGCGTAGCATGGGGTCGCGGGGTATTGGTGTCGATTGGCGAGAGGGGACAGGGGCTATGCAGGATCAGTTTCCGCGTGATGGTCGGGTCGAGTGGATTGGTGGTGCGACACAGCGGCTTGGTGCGGTGTTGAGTGTTCCGGAGTGCCGACTGGAGCCGGGGATGGGGATGGATGGCGAGCACCACGCGGGTGGTGTTCCGAGCGACCGGGAGGTGACGTTGATCCAGCACGAACATCTTGGTGCGGTGGCGTCGTTGGCTGGACGCGATTCGGTGGATCCGTCGTTGTTGCGTCGCAACATCGTCGTCAGCGGCATCAACCTGCTGGCGTTGTTGGGTCGCAGGTTTCGGGTTGGTGACGCGTTGCTTGAGGGCACCGAGCCGTGCGAGCCGTGCAAGCGGATGGAAGAGAACCTGGGGGTGGGTGGTTACAACGCGATGCAGGGCCACGGGGGGATCTGTGCCCGCGTGGTGTCGGCGGGCCCGGTCCATGTTGGCGACGCGGTCAGCGAGACAACTCGATAACCTGCCCCGTCTCGATTCTCACCTCATCGGTCGGCCGGTCCTGCCCGTCGGTCGCCAGTTGGCCGATCGTCAGCAGATTTTCCAGGCTCGGGTCATCGGCCGTCTTGCCAAAGGCTGTGTATTGTCGATCGAGGTGTGGGGCTCGGTCGAGGCAGAGGAAGAGTTGGCTGCCGGCGGAGTTGGGATCACTGGTGCGTGCCATCGACAGCACTCCGGCCTCGTGCAATTGATCGTTGAATTCGGCATCGATCGTGTAGCCTGGTCCACCGGTTCCGGTACCCAGCGGACAGCCGACCTGGGCCATGAACCCGGCAATCACGCGATGAAAGATGATCCCGTCGTAGTAGCCGATGCGGGTCAGGCCGATGATGTTCCTGCAGTGACCGGGAGCGAGTTCGGGCCAGAGGTCCAGCGTAATCTTGCCCAGCGACGTTTGGAATTCGATCTGGTAACTGGTGGAATCGAAATCGATGTTCTCGGTCGCCTGGTCGACTTCGGCGCGTCGATTGTCGGTCATCGTGGTCTCGCTGGCTGAATGAAATGTTGTGGATCGAGCGAGGCGTATGGTAGGCGGCGGCAGGACACCGTGCCAGTCAACATCCAGACGTCTCGCGACCGGGTCTCAGTCGGAGTCAGCGACCTGCCCGACGGCTCCGCCGCCGGGTGTCAGAATCGTGAGTATGTCTCCGGGCAGGATGTCGAGTTGGACTTTTCCGCCGAGGTTTTTCTGAGCGGATCCATCGACGGGGTCGAGCAGGTTTTGTCCAACCGCACCGGGTTCGCCTCCGTCGAGTCCAAACGGTGGAGTGGGTCCACGTCGTTCCGAGAGGATCGAGACGGACAGTTTTCGGAGGAACTGGATTCGTCGAACGACTCCGTTTCCGCCGGGGAACTGACCGTTGCCACCGGAACCGTGCCGGATC
Source organism: Planctomycetota bacterium (assembly GCA_963694825.1). GTDB lineage: Bacteria > Planctomycetota > Planctomycetia > Planctomycetales > Planctomycetaceae > UBA8437. The sequence goes on along the minus strand of CAVOEV010000012.1, from coordinate 17,989 downwards.
GAGAACTCGAGGATTCTGACCGGGTATCGTCGTTCGATGACTTCGACGTCGGTCAGCCTGGTGTTGGTCATGTGTGTGTGGACGGCATCGGCGCCCGCGGCCTTGGGTGTGGCTCCGGCTCCTCCACAGATCGTTTCGTAGTAGCCAAAGGTTTCGTCGCCGAAGGTGAGGTTGTTCATGGTTCCCTGGCTGGCGGCTGCGACGCCGAGGGCTCCGAGCAGTGTGTCGACGACCCGTTGGCTGGTTTCGACGTTTCCTCCGACGACGGCGGCACTCGATCCGGGGTCGGGATGTTCGGTTGGATTCAGCAGGCATTCGGGCAGTTGGATGGTGACCGGATCGAGCACGCCGCTGTTGAGTGGGATGTCTTCATTGATCAGGCAGCGAAAGACGTACAGGCAGGCGGCGGTGACGATGGCTCGGTTGGCGTTGAGGTTCGAGTCGATGACTGCGGACGTGCCGGCGAAGTCAACTGTGGCGGTATCGTCGGAGATGGCAATCGAGACGGCAATGACGGCGCCGTTATCGAGTTGATCGGTGCGGCGGTAGTTCCCATCGGGAATCGCTCTCAGTGCGAGTCTCATTTTTTCGCACGCCGCCTGCTGGATATGTTGCATGTAGGCGATGACGACATCGAGCGAGTACCGCTGGACCAATCGTCCCAATTGCACGATGCCACTGTTGTTGGCGGCGACCTGTGCCGAGACATCGGCGAGGTTTTCGGCGACATTGCGGCTGGGATACATCCCCGACGCCAGCAATTCGCTGAGGCCAGTTTCGTTCGAGACACCTTGATCGACGAGTCGAAAGTTGCGAATCAGGACCCCTTCCTGACCGAGGTTGGTCGAGAACGGCGGCATGCTGCCCGGCACGATGCCTCCGATCTCGGCATGATGGGCTCGACTGGCGGTGAAGAACAGCAGACGGCCGTCGTCGGCATGATGCATGGGTGTGACGACCGTCACGTCGGGCAGGTGCGAGCCACCACGGTAGGGGTCGTTGGTGACGAACACGTCTCCGGGCGACATGTCCGGGTTGTCGGCCAGGATTCTCTTGACCGTTTCACTCATCGCACCCAGGTGCACCGGGATGTGTGGTGCATTGACGACTAGGTCGCCGGTGTTGGAGAAGATGGCGCAACTGAAGTCGAGTCGTTCCTTGACGTTGGTCGAGAAGCTGGTTTTTTGGAGTGTCAGCCCCATTTGTTCGGCGATCGACGCGAAGAGGTTGTTGAAGATTTCGAGCAGGACCGGGTCGGCGGCGGTGGAGAGTTGTGTGGCGGTTGAGTTTTTGGAGTCGTATCGGACGAGGACTTCGTTGCGTTCGGTGATTCGAGCCGAGAAGCCCGGTTCGATGACGAGCGTGGAAGTCGATTCGCAGAGGATGGCAGGTCCGACGAGCGTGTCGCCGGGTTTCAGGTTGTCTCGGAGGAAGACGTCCGTGTGGGTTGGCGTGCCGTGAAAGGTGACCGGAGTCGAGGTGTCGGGATCCGGTGACCGGGTGACTGCGGTGGCGGTTTCCATCTGGGGATCGGCGGTTGTGCCGACGACTTCGACTCGGGCGGCTGTGATTTCGAGTTTGCGTCCGTGGTGAGCGTATCCGTAGAGTTGTTGATGGAGTTGCTGGTAGGTGGTTGCATAATCACCGTCGTCGGGGCAGGGGACTGCGATCGCGGCCTCGACGCCCTGGTAGCGGATTTCGAGACTTCGGCGTGGTGTTCCGATCTGCCGTTCAGCGATTCCTTCGGCCCGAACTTCCTGGATTGCCGCGTCAGTCAATTCGGTGAAGACGGTTTCGAGGTCGTTGAGGGTTTGAGTATCCAGGGGCTGGAGCACACTTCGCTGGGCAAATCGTCTCACGTCGGCCAGTCCCATGCCGTAGGCACTGAGAATTCCGGCAAAGGGGTGCACGAGGATGTCTCGGATCCCCAGTTCTCGGGCGATGGCACAGGCGTGCTGCCCGCCGGCTCCTCCGAAGGTCACCAGCACATAGTCCGCTGGGTCGTAGCCTCGAGCGACCGAGATGTTCCGGATGGCCCGCACCATGTTGGCGATCGCGATTTGCAGGAAACCCTCGGCGAGTTCGGTGCGAGAGTAGTTCTGTCCCATGGGGGAGCGTGCGATCTGGTCGCAGAGTCGATCGAGTCGATTGGTGACGGCGTTGGTATCGAGAGGGAAAGGGAAGTGATCGGGGAGGATGCGGCCGAGGTGAACGTTGAGGTCGGTGACGGTCAGTGGGCCGCCTCGTCCGTAGCAGGCCGGCCCCGGGTCGGCTCCGGCACTCGCCGGCCCGACAGCCAGCTTGACGCCGTCGAAGTCGCAGATGCTCCCTCCTCCGGCCGCGACCGTCTCGATCGCCAGCATCGGCGACACGATGCGGACCCCAGCCTTGGTCGTCTCGAATTCCAGTTCATAGTTCCCGTCGTACCGCGAAACGTCGGTGCTGGTGCCTCCCATGTCGAAACCAATCGACTGCTCGAACCCGGCCTGTTCGGCGATTCGTGAGAACCCGATAACGCCTCCGGCAGGACCCGAGAGAATGCTGTCCTTACCGACGAAGCGGTCGGCGTCGACGAGGCCACCGGCCGAGGTCATGATTTTCAGGGAGCTTGATCCGAGGGAGTTTCGGAGCCGAGTGACGTATTGGCGGAGGATCGGGTTGAGGTAGGCGTCGACGAGAGTCGTGTCGGTGCGGCTGACGATCTTGATCAGTGGTGAGAGTCGGCTGGAGCGGCTGATCTCTTGGAACCCTGCCTCGCGGGCAGACTGTTCGAGTTGTTCTTCGTGCGAGCTATTGGCAAAGGAGTGCAGCAGGCAGATGGCTACTGATTCGATCCCGTCGTCGTGGGCCTGGGTGAGAGCGGCCTGGACGGGTTGGAGGTCGGGAGGGTCGAGCACTTTGCCGTCGGCGTCGATCCGCTCGTCGACCTCGATGACCCGCTCGAACAGCGGTTGGGGTTTTTCGATGACGAGGTCGAAGAGGCGGGGGCGGTCCTGGTTGCCGATCAACGGTACGTCTGCGAAACCGCGGGTGGTCAGGAGCACCGTCCGAGCTCCTTCACGTGTCAACAACGCATTGGTGCCGCGAGTGGTCCCCAGCCGGACATCGACTGTGGGGATCGGATCCTCGAGCCGCAGCGCGAGCACACGACGGATGGCGAGGATGGGTGCTTCTTCGGGTGAAACCAACTCGTACGGTGTACCGGGGGTTATGGTGTCGGGGAGCGGTTGTTCGAGTCCGAGGTGGCCGGTGCTCGAGTCGAAGGTAGTGACGGTTGACTGAAACAGTGGCTGGCCATCGCCGTCGAGGCATCTCAACGCGTACCCAATCCAAAAGCTGGCCGGGTCGTCGCAACGGGACGAGTCGACAAGTGCACTGTTGTCGGCCAATCGCTCGATTCGGCCCTTGGTGATCGCCGAACTGAGTACCTTCGACGGGATCAGCTGGTGATCCGGTGAACAGGCGATGCAGTCGGTGAACGTGCCTCCGACATCGATCCAAAATTCCCACGGCTTTTCTGTTTTCCCTGGTGTCATGGTTTCCCTGTTTACTGTCTCGGCAGCGGTTGCGGCAAGCGGTCGAGTGAGGAGGTTGCCGGGATGAGTCGTTGACGGCATCATGTCAGGATCGGTGAGCGGGCGGGTTTGAGATTCCTCGCGTTGCTCGGAATGACAGCGTCCAAGCCGGTGCCAGTTGCGGAGTCTGGTTTGGCAGTGATTGGGATTGTGGATGAGCATCGAACGACTGGGTGAAGCGATACAGAGGTTGCGGCAGGCCGATGGCGGTGGCGAATCGGGACCGCTCGGCATGCTGCCACGTCAGTTTCGCACTCTGGTTGACGTCGTCGCCGGGCCGGAGAAGAGCGGACTCGGGCAGGGGACTGCCAACGGATTGGATCGGTGCGACGATGTGATCGAGTTGTCGGTCGAGGCCTTGAAGCAGGCGTTGAAGCGGTCTGGTCGTGACGCTCGGAGAGCCGGTGCGTTGTTGGGATTAGCTCTGTGGTGGCCGGGAGACGAACCGGACGTGGATTGGTGCGAGGATCAGACGCGACGGCGTGCGGAATTGACGGCTGTTCGTGGTGTGGGTCACGAACTGGTCGATCGAATCCTGTTGCTTGTCCTGGGCGTTGCCACGATGCCACTTTCGCGAGCGGCATTGCGAGTCGGCTGCCGCCATGGCTGGAGTGGTCTCGAGTCCGAGTACGACGAGTGGCAGCAGCTGTTTCGGCAGGGCAGCGAATGGGCCAATAGTTCGCTGGAAGAAACCGATCGTCTGATCCGTCAGGTCGGTCGGTCTCATTGCCGCACCCGTCCTGATTGCGTGGGTTGCCCGCTGGAATCGTTGTTGCCCGAGGGGGGACCATACGAGCCTGAGTAGTTGGTGGGGCGTTGGTCGGGATATGTAAAGCGTTTTGTGGAAACCGGTTACGGTTCGTGTCGTGAGTGTTGTGCACAATCGTCAGAATCGGAGTTGTCGTCTGTATCTTGTCTGGTTCGCCTGGTCGAAAGACTCTTTTCATTTTGCCTGACCGGTTGTGTGGCCCATATATGGAGGATGCGTCTCTCGTTGAGAGAGAGTCGCGACACATGGTGGTCTCAACACAAACAACCGGCCCAGGGGGTCGTGGAGACGAGCGATGTCGAGCAAGGCACCGGTTTGGGATTTGGCAGTGATTGGTGGTGACCGAGTCGGTCACGATGTGGCTCAGGAAGCGGCCTCACGTGGTGCGAGGGTCTTGCTAGTGATGCCTGGGGTCGGCGGCGGCGATCCGGTTGGCAACGACCAGGTACGGGTTTTGACCGGCCTGCCGCGACTGGTGGGTGTTGGCGAATTGGAAGTTGTTTCAGCTCACGAAACGTACGCAGTATCGGCCGAGACGATAGTGATCAGCGTCGGCAGTCGTCCGTGGATTCCGGCGTCATTTGCTGTGGATCACGACCGAATTCTGGACGCGGATTCCTTCGAGCGAGCGGCGGGTTCGGGTCGAGTGGCAGTTGTGGGGGCTGGCCGAGACGGATTGCGTGCGGCGACATTGCTGGCGTCGACGGGTGTCGAGGTGACGGTATTTGACCGTCGTCATCGTCTGTTGGAGGAGTGTGATTCGGAGTTGGTGGATTTGGTGGTCGAGGAGATGTCTCGATCGGGAATCCGGATGCGACTGGGCGAGGAGGTCTACGAGGCGGGTCCGGCGGTCGAGGGTGCCGTGGTGGTCTGTTCGGGCACCGATGTCGAGCGATTCGACCGGGTCGTGGTGTCGGTGGGTCGAACGGGGAACACGGACGCGTTGGGTCTGGATGCGATTGGATTGGAGACAGACGAGCGTGGTCGGCTGTGGTGTGACGAGCGATTCGGGACGTGGGTTGATGGGGTTCGGGCGGTCGGGTCGGTGATCGGTCATCCCAGTTGGCTGCGTCATTCATTAGACCAGGGCAAGCGTCTGGCTGTCGACGTATTGTTTTCCGGTGGTTTCGAGCGAGGTCCTGGTGCGGCGACCACTTCGAGTGGGACTCGTCCGGAGATCCTTCAGGCGGGTAAAACGACCGAGGACTTGATGGCCGAGGGAGTCGATTACGAATCGGGGCGATCGGGTTTCGTTCCCGGATCGATCAACTCCTTGAAGTTGCTGTGGACTCGCCGTAGCGGCCGCGTCCTGGGTGCTCATGCGATCGGCCCCGACGTGGCCGTTTCGATTGGTCGGGTGGCTGCGGCGATACGTCGTCGTCTGACGATCGACCGGCTGCTGTCGTCGTGCGGGGACGACGTCTTGCTCCGCGATGCGGCCACATCGTCGGTCGAGTTGCCGGGCCAGTTGTCTGCCGGGCGAGCATCGGAGTCCGAGTTGTCGGTCAAGCCATTGGTCGAGCAACCTGCCTGGCGGATCGATGCGGTTTGAGAGGACCGGTGGAGTATTGATCAGCTGGCGTCATCGATCAGCTGGCGGAAATCGTCGGGCAGCGGGGCTTCGATCACGAGCGGGTTCCCGGTGATCGGGTGATGGAACTCGAGTGACCGTGCGTGCAGAGCCTGCCTGGGGATTGCGGGCCAGGGCGGGTTGCTGGGGGGTGCGATCAGCAGTTGACCGTCGCGGTCGCGTCTGAGTGATCCACTGGCGTCATAGAACGGTTCTCCCAGCAGCGGGTGTCCAATCGATGCGAGGTGGACTCGGATCTGATGCAGTCGCCCGGTGCGAGGCCGTGCTTCGACGAGCGAGCATCCCTTGAGTTTCCGGATCACGGTGTAGTCGGTTCGAGCGGTTTTGGGGTCGAGCGCATCGGGAGCGGCCGAGACGAGTTGCGAGTCCGGGTTGTTGACGGTGCCCAGTGGCGAGTCGATGGTGCCCGAGTCGGCTGCGGGGTGTCCTTCGACGATGGCCAGGTAGGTTTTCCGGACCAGCCGATCCTGAAAGCTGATCGAGAGTTTGCGGTGCGAGAGGTGGTCGGCGGTGGAGACGAGGACTCCGGAGGTGTCTCGATCGAGCCGGTGCACGATCCCGGGTCGCAGCAGCCCGACTGCGTCGGCAGTCTGGTCGAGGTGGTGCTGGAGTCCATTGACGAGTGTATCGGCTCGGTGGAATGCGGCCGGGTGAACGATCAGGCCGGCCGGCTTGTTGACTGCCACCAGCCACTGATCCTCGTAGATCACTTCGAGCGGCATGGGCGTGGCCTGCAGCAGGTTGTCGGGAGGTTCGATCAGTCGGGCGGTGATCTGCTGCCCCGGGTAGACTCGTTGCGTGAGACTGGCGGTGTGGCCATCGACCTGGACGGCTTTGGCTCGAACCAGCCGGTGAATTCGGAATCGGGTGTAGTTCCTGAGTTGTCGGGCGACGACCGCATCGATGCGTCGACCTCCGAGATAGTCGGCGACGGCGAAGTGGACTTCGGGCGTCTGGTCCTGTGTTTGATCCTGCGTCGGATCCCGAGTGGGAACAGGGCGTTGCGAGTCGGCGGGTGGGTTTTGGTTCGACATCACGAATTGTAGCGGGCACAATGACTTGGCTGCGAGATGATAGCCGACTCTGGCGGCCGAGTCTTGTGGTGGGAAGTCGACTGTTGGATCGGACGGATTCTGGTGAGTGGAGGCGAGGGGATGTCTGAGCGGAACCGCAGAAGTTTTTTGATCGGTGCGGGGGTGGCGGGGGCGGCTGTGGCGACCATTGGTTCGACGCGTCTTCGAGGCGAGTCGAAGAAGTCGAGTGCGAACGAGCGTGTTCGGGTGGGTGTGATTGGAGCGGGGGGGCGGGCGTTGTCGTTGAACCGTTCCTTTGCCGAGAACCCGAACGCCGAAATCGTGACCATCGCCGATCTCGATCCACGCCGGTTGCCTAGGGCGGTCGAGGAAGTCACTCGTCGCCAGGGAACCAAGCCGAAGACGACCGGTGATTTCCGTCACCTGATCGATGACAACTCGTTGGACGCCATCGTCGTGGGGACCCCGGATCACTGGCACGCGATCCCGTCGATCCTGGCGATGATTGCGGGCAAGGACGTGTACGTCGAGAAGCCCGACAGTCACAACATCATCGAGGGCATGCGGATGGTCCAGGCGATGAAGACGCACAAGCGAATCTGCCAGATGGGTTCTCAGCACCGGTCGACCACTCGGCTTCAGTCGGCCTTGGAGTACATCAAGACGGGTGCGCTGGGCCGTTGCCTGGTGGCGAAGGCATGGGAGAGTTCCCGCCAGGGTGCAATCGGGTTCCCCAAGGACAGCGTGGCTCCGGCCGGTGTGGACTACGACATGTGGTGCGGTGCGGCTCCGAAGCGGCCCTTCAACGTCAATCGATTCCACGGCCGCTGGCGGTGGTTCTACGACTATGGCACGGGGGACTTGGGCAACGACGGTGTGCATCGTCTCGACATGGCGGTTGCCGCGTTGGAGGCGGCGATCGCAGCTCAGAACGAGGATCCTCTCGGTCTGCCAACCGGCATTTCGGCCAGTGGCGGCAAGTGGTACTTCGACGACTGCCAGGAGTTTGCCGACACGCTGCAGGTCAATTACGAGTATTCGGGTCGTCACCCGAGGCTTTTGACGTACGAGATGCGAGTCTGGTGTCCGTATCAGTACCTGGGCGAGTCGGAAGGTTCGGCGGTATTTGGGGAGAAGGGTTACATCGTGATCGGCAATCGCCGTTGGCGGGCCTTCGATCGCGGCGGCCAGGTGGCAGCCGGCGAGGGCGGCAGTGACGAGAAGCCTCATGTCGAGAACTTCATCGACTGCATCAAGAGTCGCAAGCGTCCGCATTGCGATCTGGAGACAGTCGGCCACCCGGCCAGCGTGCTGTGTCACACCGGGAACATCTCGGCACGCCTCGGCCGCAAGCTGGAGCTGGACCCAGCGAGCGAGACGTTTGTCGGCGACAAGGAGGCGAACCTGTTGCGAGGCCGTCCGGAGTGGCGCAAACCGTGGGTCTTGCCCGAGGTCTAGTCGAGCATGGGTATTGTCGCGGCTGCGACTACTTGTTGCCGACCTGCTTCTTCTGTAACGCTGTGACTTTTTTCTCGAGAATATCGATCCGCTTCAACGCGGCTTCGAGTTTCTTGAGCATCACCCAGTGTTGGGCACCGGGCTTGGTGGCTGGTTGGCGTCGGTACTGGAATTGGGGTGTCACTTCGACGCCGTCGGGTGAAATCCTGATCGAGCGTCCCTCCGAGTTTTTCTTGCCGGGCTTGCCGTCAGTTTCGATGTGTACTTCCACGCCGTCCTTGCCGTCGATCACCAGGTTGCGGATGGCTTGGCCGAGGTTCCTGAGGTCGATGCGATTCCCGCCGTCGGTCTGGATCTCGATTTCGATCTCCTGGAGTTTCTCGTCGATCTCATCCGCGTCGTTGCCCTCGATGGCAAAGGCTCGGACCTGGATTTCCAGGGGCTGTTTGTGTTGTGCGGGATTGATTTCCACGGTGGTTGTCTTTCCAGCTCGAAGGACGGTCAGCTTGAGCGGTTTCTTTTCGGCGCCGGCGAATTGTACGGCGTGGGTGAGTCCTTCGTGGTTTGTCAGTGCGATGCCGTTGACGGCCAGCAGGATGTCAAAGGCTTTCAGTGTCGAGTTGTTAGCGGCAGGTGAACCGGGCACGACGTTCTGAACCATCACGCCGTGATGGGGTTTCAGTCCGAGTTGTACCTGGAGCGATCGGGGGATTTCTGCCAGTTGAACTCCGAGCCAGAAGCCTGTGCCGCGACCGGACTTGGTGACGGTGCGTTGCCGGATCCGGATCGCTCGTTTCGGTTGAGCCTTGTCTGAACGGGTCTTGTTTGGTTGGGCCTGGACTTTGACCCGAGCCCGGATCCTTGGCTGCGGAGTCTTGACCGTTGCCGTTGCCGTTGCCGTTGCCGTTGCCGTTGGCTGTTTGGTGGGTTTTGACTGGGCGTCCTGTGCGAGGCTTGAGGTGGTGAGTCCAGCGAGGCAAAGCAGGGTGCCGAGAGTCCGAGCCATGGTGTGCTCCTTGAAAATCGAACGGTGTGGGCGGGGGCAGGGCATGGACTCCGAGGGCTGATGCCTGGATGTGGTGAGTTTGCCGGGTGTCAGAATATTTGAACACGAGGCGACGTGTTGGAACGTCAATTTTTGGCGAGTTGTCTAAGCACGGTGTGGAGGATGCCTCCGTTTCGGTAGTAGTCGATTTCGACGGGTGTATCGATGCGGCAGGTGACGACGAAGTGGACTATCGAGCCATCCTGTCGTGTGGCGGTGACTTCGACGGCCTGTTGCGGCGTCAGGTCATCATCGATCGTGATGTCGTAGGATTCGGACCCATCGAGGTCGAGGGAATTTTGGCTTTCGCCGTCTCGAAACTGCAGCGGCAGCACGCCCATTCCGACGAGATTGGAGCGGTGGATCCGTTCGTAGCTGGTGGCCAATACGGCTCGGATGCCCAGTAGGTAGGTCCCCTTGGCGGCCCAATCACGGGACGACCCGGTTCCGTATTCGGCTCCGGCGAGCACGACGAGCGGCGTGCCATCGGCCTGGTACTTGGTGGCGGCTTCGTAGATCGACATTTGATCACCGCTGGGCAGGTAGGTGGTCAGTCCACCTTCGGTCCCGGGTGCCATGAGGTTTCGGAGTCGGATATTGGCAAACGTGCCTCTCGTCATCACGCGATCGTTGCCCCGCCGGCTGCCGTAGCTGTTGAAGTCATTGGGCGAGACGCCATGTTGTTGCAGGAACAGTCCGGCGGGCGAGTCGTCCTTGATGGCACCGGCGGGAGAGATGTGGTCGGTGGTCACACTGTCGCCGACACTGACGAGGACACGAGCGCCGGAGATGCTCTGGATCGGCGGCGGTTCGGCGGGCATGTCGACAAAGAACGGAGGTTCCCGGATGTAGGTGCTTTGTGCGTCCCATTGAAAGACGTCCCCGGTGGCTCCGGAGATGGCCTGCCACTGGGGGGGGCCTTCGGCTGCGGCCTCGCCGTAGCGATTGATGTACATATCTGGTGACATCGAGTTGGCAACGGCGTTGGCGATGTCTTGTTGCGAGGGCCAGATCTCTGAGAGCATGACGGGTTGACCGTCGCGGTCGTTGCCGAGGGGTTGAGTGGTGAGATCGATGTCGGTGGTTCCGGCCAGTGCATAGGCGACGACCAGGGGTGGGCTGGCGAGGTAGTTGGCCTGGACCCAGGGGCTGATGCGTCCTTCGAAGTTTCGGTTGCCCGAGAGCACGGCGGCGGCGACAAGGTCTCCGCTGGTGATGGCTTCGGAGATTGGTTCTGCGATCGGGCCGCTGTTGCCGATGCAGGTGGTGCAGCCGTAGCCGACGGTGTGGAATCCGAGTTGTTCGAGTGGTTGGGTGAGTTTGGCCTGGTCGAGGTAGTCGGTGACGACTCGGCTACCTGGTGCGAGGCTGGTCTTGACCCACGGCTTGCTGCGGAGGCCTCGGGCGACGGCGTTCTGAGCCAGCAGTCCGGCGGCGATCATCACGCTGGGGTTGCTGGTGTTGGTGCAACTGGTGATGGCGGCAATCACCACGGCTCCGTCGGTGATCGAGCTGGTTTCGCCGTCGAGCGAGACGGAAATCGGAGTGGATGGTTCGGGTTTCTCGAAGGTACCGGCGAGGTCCTTGTGCCACTGGTTCCGCATGTTCTTGAGCGTGACCCGATCCTGAGGCCGTTTTGGGCCGGCGAGCGAGGGGACGACAGAGGACATGTCGAGTCCGAGGCTGCTGCTGAATTTGGGAGTTGGGGAATCTGCCGTCCGAAATAGTCCCTGTTCCTTCGTGTAGCGTTCGACGAGGTCGATTGTTTCGGGTTTTCGCCCGGTGCGTTCCAGGTATCTGAGTGTTTCGTGATCCACGGGGAAGAAGCCCATGGTGGCTCCGTATTCGGGAGCCATATTGGCGAGTGTGGCTCGATCGGCGAGTGACATTGCATCGAGACCATTGCCGTGGAATTCGACGAACTTCCCGACCACACCGTGAGCTCTGAGCATTTCGGTGACAGTGAGCACGAGGTCGGTTGCGGTGGATCCTTCGGGCAGTTCTCCGGACAGCTCGAACCCGACGACTTCGGGTGTGAGCATGTAGATGGGTTGTCCGAGCATCACGGCTTCGGCTTCGATACCACCGACTCCCCAACCGACGACTCCCAGCCCGTTGATCATCGTAGTGTGGCTGTCGGTCCCGACCAGGCTGTCGGGGTAGGCGACTCCGTCCTGAACCATGACAACGCTGGCGAGATATTCGAGGTTGACCTGGTGGACGATCCCGGTGGCTGGTGGGATAACGCGAAAATTGTCGAAGGCCTGTTGTCCCCAGCGAAGGAACCCATAGCGTTCCTGATTGCGTTCGAATTCTCGTTCGACGTTGTGTGCGAGTGCGTCGACGGAGGCGAACTGGTCGACCTGGACCGAGTGATCGACGACGAGGTCGCAGGGGACCAGCGGGTTGATCTTGCCCGGGTCGCCACCGATGCGGACCATTGCTGATCGGAGAGCGGCGAGGTCGACGACGGCAGGGACACCGGTGAAGTCCTGCAGAACGACGCGGCCTGGTTTGAAGGGGATTTCGTCCGGTTGGATCGAGTCGGCGGACCATCCGGCCAAAGCGGTTACATCGTCGGCGGTGACGACGAACCCGTCGACGTGTCTCAGGCAGGCCTCGAGCAGGATTCGGATCGAGTAGGGCAGGGTGTCGATCTGGCCGAGTCCGAGGTCGGCGAGTGTGTTGAGTCGGTAGTAGGTGACGTCGCCGGCTGCGGTGGAGAGTGTGGCGGTGGCGTCGAAGGGATTGGCCGAGTTCATCTGGGGAGGACTCCTGAAGTCTGAGCGTGTGGACGAATCGGGGTTGGCCGATCCTGCGGGTCGGCTTGCGGACGCCGGTGTTCGGAGTCTCGAGCGTTTCGACAGTCTGCTAGGTCAGTTCCGGCAGCGGCCGGTGCAGGTTGTGGTCGACGAGGTAGTGAGGTCGTCCGCCGAAGTCCTTGACGGTGGCGATGCTGGTGTCGATGCCGATGTTTCGGTAGAGCGTCGCGAAGACTTCCTGGAAGTGGACTGGCCGATCGACGGGGTGTTCTCCGAGTCGATTGGTGGCCCCGATGACCTGTCCCCCGTCGATGCCTCCACCGGCCAGCAGTCCACAGGAGACTCGAGGCCAATGGTCCCGTCCGCCGTTCTTGTTGATTCGTGGAGTGCGTCCGAATTCGCCCCAGACGATGACGGTGGTATCCTGGTCCATGCCACGTTGCTTGAGGTCATCAAGGAGTGCGGTGACTCCCTGGTCGAGTCGTGGCAGGTGGTCTCGGGCGTTTTCGAAGTTGGTCCCGTGTGGTCGTCCGTGCCAGTCCCAGCGTCCGTAGGCGAGTGTAACGATGCGGACACCGGCTTCGACGAGTCGTCTGGCGGCGAGCAGGTAGTGGTTGTGCAGTGGTCCAGCGTCCCCGTAGCCGGCTGGTTCGTAGGAGCCGCCGCCGTAGCGTGCGAGAGTTTCGGGGTCTTCGTCGGAGACATCGAGTGCTTTGGCGAGTCGGCTGGAGGTGAGGATACCGAAGGCCTGTTGCTGAAAGGCGTCGAGGCTTTCGAGTGATCCTCCGGCATCGGCGGCGGCCTTGAAGCGATCGAGTCCTTCGAGCAGGCTCTTGCGGTTCTTGAAGGCATCGAGCGTCATGCCATTCAGGACGAGGTTGTCGGCTCCATCGGCATTGGGCAGGAAGGGAGCGTGGGCGGGGCCAGCGAATCCGGCCTGTCCTGCGTCGGACCACGTGCTGTTTTTCATGCGAGGCGACAGGCCGACGAAGGCGGGCGTTCCGGGTGTGACTGTTCCCTGGAGCTTGGAGACGACCGAGCCGAACGAGGGCCAGCCGCCTGGGGGTTGGTTGTTGACGGTCTGTCCGGTCATGCACTGGAACGCGGCGTGGCGTCCTTCTGAGCCGACGATCGAGCGGATGACGGCTAACCGGTCCATCATCGCGGCCATCCGCGGCAGGTGCTCGCAAATCTGGATACCTGGAACCGAGGTGGAGATGGGTTGGAATTCGCCTCGCACGTCCGAGGGCGCCTGCATTTTCAGGTCGAACATGTCCTGGTGGGGCGGTCCCCCGGAGAGGAAGACCATGATGACGGACTTGTGTGAGCCGTTTGGTGACGCGGATCCCGAGGCGGCTTCGGCTGCGAGCAGTTGTGGGAGAGTGAGTCCACCGGCGGCTCCGACCATTGGCAGGCTGCCGATCTTCAGCACATCGCGGCGTGTGATTCGATCGCAGAACGTGGTGGCGTTGGGTGATCCAAGGATCGAGAGCATGGGGTTGTCATCCGAAGTGAACGGGGCGACCCGGCGGGTTGTCAGTCTATCACATCGGTGGAATCGATGCGAATTCTTGCGTGGTGTTGGAGTCCTTTTGGTTTCGGTGTTTGGGCCAAAAAGAAAACCGGCCGGTTCCCGCGAGGGAACCGGCCGGTGTCGCTCATCCGAGGATGATTCTCAGCAGTTTGGAGATCGGCTTAGAATTCGCCGATTACCTCGCTACCGGTTAGCGTCCCGAGTGCACCCCAGATCCCGTAGGGGCTGTTACCACCAAGGTTGGTAAGGGTCGCATCCGTGCCCAGGCCAGCGGTGCCTGCGGTCTGGGTGTTGATCGACTCGTTGATGAACCGCACGCTGCCATCAGCGAGCTGCACATGAGACCCACCGGGGTGTCGGCTGCTGACGGTGATCATCGAGTAACCATCAGGGGCCCCACAGGAGGGGCCATTGGGGGGAATGACGATGGCGACCGAATTGAAGTAGGTAGCGCCGCCGGCCCAGTACTGAGCGGGGCGGTCGATCTGCGAAGGGCTGACGTAGTAGCCATTGAGTGCCGTGGCGACGCAGTCCGACGGAACGGTTGTCTGCGTGGTCGACGCGTGCCCGATGACATCACTGAGGTTACCCGGGTTGCCCAGGTCACGCTCGGCCATGGCGATCGTATTGCTCGTACCGTCCTTGAAGTCACGCATTCGCGTGCACATACGGTAGGAGAACGGACCACGGTGTCGCATGATGATGCCCGTGCTCGGGTTGATCGACGTGTAGTTGTCCATGATGGTATCGCCAACACTGAACACGTAGCTGCGTTGTGCACTGCCGGAGGCGACGTGCCGGACGGGCACGGTCGACGACGGGCAGAGGAGCACTTCGATCTCGGCCGGGGGGTGCGGGAAGGTAGCGAGGCGAGGGTTTCCACCCTGATCGCCACCACCCGAGACTCCGCCGCCGAAGTTCTTGATTCGATCCCACAGCGGGCCCTGATCGATGAACGGCAGCATCATGGCGACGCCGCTGAGCATCTCGTTCTGCGACCCGCCAGCCGTGCCACCACGCAGGGGTGGCCAGTAGTTGTGCGTGTCGTGGTAGTTGGCCAAGCCGAGGCCAAACTGTTTCAGGTTGTTCTTGCAGGCCGAGCGGCGAGCCGCTTCGCGAGCCTGTTGAACAGCCGGCAGGAGCAGCGCGACGAGAATCGCGATGATCGCGATCACGACGAGCAACTCGATGAGCGTGAAACCTCTTTTCCGACGAGCCATGAACCACCTCCGATAGAAGAGTAAAAAGATGAGTCGAAACTTTGATTTGAGAACCGAAACCTATTATTCCCGCACCGACTCCAAAATTGCAATCAAAAACGCCTTTTTTTTCGACTTGTCTGTACACAGTTCTGTTCAGTCATCATCGGTCGAACGGGCAGGGTTGATCAGGGAAGTTGGGCCGACACGGTGAGTGGTGGGTGCGAGGTGTGGGAGGGTACGGCATGAGTCTGTGAGGAGTGTGGGTGTGTGGACTGGAGTCGTCGTTGCGAAGCTTGACGCCTTTGGTGCGGACTCTCTACGATCCCGTGTTCCTTTTATCAATCACCTCCGTTGTCCACTTCACAGAACATTCCGCTGCAAGCGACTCGGAATCAGGATCGCTGATTCAGCCATTCTGCGAGTTGTTTTCGGGTTGCGGTTCGTGTTTTGGTGCGGAGTCATTCGGAGCGAGGCGTCACGAGGCGACGATGGCAGTCCCCAAGCGTAAGATTTCGAAGGCTCGCGGCCGGAAGCGGCGGACTCATATCCGGGCCCGCTCGATCCAGGTGGTCCTGTGCAAGGAGTGTCACTTGAGCATTCTCCCACATGCGGTCTGCCCCCGTTGCGGGCATTACGCTCGGTTCAGCCGTCCGGTGATGCCGGCTGACGACTGAGTGTCAAGCAGGCCGGGAACGGTCGCAGGATGAGGATTCGAGGCGATGCGAATCGCATTGGATGCGATGGGAGGCGACGAGGCTCCGGCGGTGACCGTCGACGGAGCGATTCGCGCTTTGGTGGCAGACCCGAACATGTCGGTTGTTCTGGTGGGCGACCCGTCGCGTTTGGAGCCGTTGCTCTCTGGTGCCGAATACGACGCGTCCCGGCTGACGGTCGTTGCGGCGGCTGACGTAGTGGGGATGGACGAGAAGCCGACGGAAGCTTTGCGTCAGAAGCCGGACAGTTCGATCGCGGTCGCATGGCGATTGATGGCGGCTCGGGATGTGGACGCGGTGGTCAGTGCGGGCAACACCGGTGCGGTGGTTGCCGCGGGTCTGAGGACTCGGCTGTTCTTGTCCGGAGTTCGTCGCCCGGGGATCGCGGTGACATTGCCGACGATGCGAGGCCGCAGCGTATTGATTGATGTCGGAGCCAATCCAGCGGCTCGGTCCGAGCACCTGTTGCAGTACGCGGTGATGGGAGTGGTCTACTCGCGTGAAGTGTTGGGTGTCGAGTCTCCTCGGGTGGGACTGATGAACATTGGCAGTGAGGATAGCAAGGGGAACGAGCTGTATCGCGAGGCACACGCACTGCTCCAGCAATCGACTCTGGCCGACTGTTATGTCGGCAACATCGAGGGTCGCGGGTTGTACCAGGGCGAAGCGGACGTACTGGTTTGCGAGGGGTTTGTGGGCAACGTGGTGTTGAAGGTCAGCGAGGGGATGGCCGAATTCCTGATCCGCGCCCTGGCTCAGGATGTTCTCGCCCAACTCGACACCGAACGCGAAAAGGCGATGGCGGCCTTGAAGACGGCCTCGCGGCAGTACAACTACAGTGAGCAGGGTGGTGCGCCGTTGCTGGGAATCGACGGGGTCTGCATGATCTGTCATGGTTCGAGCGATTCGCTGGCGATTGCCAACGCGCTGCGAGCCGCCGCGACCCTGCAGTCTCGCCAGGTCAATGCTCAGATCGTCGATGAACTTGGTCGAGCTGCCTCGGGGGAGGCGACCGAAGCCGATCCCCCTCAGCAGGCCCATGAAGCTGAGGAGGCCCGGCCGTCATGAGCGGGATCGGGTTCCTGTTTCCCGGGCAAGGGGCTCAGCACCCGGGCATGGGTCGAAAGATGTCTCAGGAGTGTTCTGCCGCGGCCGAGCTGTACGCTCGTGCGGCCGACGTACTGGGTTACGATCTCGCGGCCAAGTGTTTCGACGGTCCCAAGCAGGAACTCGATTCCACGGTGATCAGTCAGCCGGCCATTTTCGTCACCAGCCTCGCGGCTCTCGAGTGGCTCAGGGCGGACCGTCCGGAGTTGGTTGAGGCGTGTGTTCAGACGGCGGGTTTGAGTCTGGGTGAGTACACGGCATTGGTTTTTGCCGGGGTGATGGAGTTCGAGGATGCCTTGCGAGTGGTTCAGAAGCGTGGCGAGGCGATGCAGGCCGCGTCGGACCGGACCCCATCGGGGATGGTCAGCCTGCTGCTGATCGATCCCGAGGTTGTGCAGGCAATTTGTGAGGAAGCGGCTGGCGAGTCCGAGGTGTTGCGGATCGCCAATCGGCTAGGCCCGGGTAACCTGGTCGTGTCGGGCCATGTGGCGGCCTGTGAGCGAGCGATCGAGTTGGCCGAAGCGGCTGGTGGCCGTGCGGTGAAGCTGTCGGTGGCTGGTGCCTTTCATACGTCGCTGATGGAGCCGGCCGACCAGGAAGTGGCTCGGGCGCTCGAGGACTGCCCGATGGCGGTGCCGAGAATTCCGGTCATCAGCAACGTCGACGCGACGGCACACGAGGACCCTGAGGCAATTCGGGAACTGCTGGTTCGGCAAGTCAAGAGCCCTGTGCTGTGGGCCGACTCGATGGGGAAACTGATCGAGTCGGGCATCGACGAGTTCTACGAGATCGGACCCGGCCGAGTTCTCAAAGGACTGCTCAAGCGAATCGGTCGGAAGATCCCGTGCGAGTCGGTCAACGATTCGTAGTCGCGAAAGATCGGATCGGCCGGGCTGCCGGATGTGGCATGCCATTTACGGTTTACAGTTGCCGGGTCGAGTGGTATATCATCGCCGGGGCGGTCGGGGTTTGAAGGTCGTTGCCGGGAGGGGAACTCCTGCAAACCTGATGACTCCGAGTTGCTTCGAAACGGGTACGGGTGATCTGGCCGCAAGCCCGTTGGAGTGTGATTCGCGACTCCACCAGCATGAAGACTGCAAAGCGAAACCACGAAACAACAAGAAATAGACCAATCACCGGGAATCGAGAGACCCAATGATGTTCTTCGACGATAACACTCCCGAAGCTGCTCCCGAGTC
>CAVOEV010000011.1:0-37111 GCA_963694825.1 Planctomycetota bacterium | reverse complement strand
TGGCCAGTCTCAGTGCCTTGGGCCGCCGTCATCTCTCGTACTCGATGGCCATGGGTGCCGTGGTGCAGATGACCCGGGAACTCTCGACCGAATGGTCCGGCTTCGGAGTGCGGGTCAACGCGATTCTGCCCGCGCAGGTGATCAACCCCGGTCTGACCCAACGCATGCAGGCCGATCCGCACCTCGAGCGAATGTTCCTGGGCGGGATCCCCGCCGGCAGGATGGGGGTGCCCGATGACATCCGCGGACTGTCGCTGCTGCTGGGGTCCGACGCGGGCAGCTGGATCACCGGGGCGTTGATCCCGATGGATGGGGGCAACCTGGCAATGAATGCCGGCGGGACACCCGGCTGGTTGCGAGCCGAGTCGGCCGCCGGATTCGAATCCGGCGGCGGCCGTCGCGGTTAGGTCCCCGCCATGACCGAATCCAGTGTTTCTACCAAGGGGCCGAGACCGCTGGCCGAGTGCCGCATCGTGCGGCTCAATGCCGAGCTGTTTCCGGTCTCTTCCGAGGAGCGGGCTGAGTACGAACGGGCGGGGATCGTACCGATCGAATGCGAGTCGAACGGGCTCGAGGAACTGGCCCCGGTCGTGGCCGAGGCCGACGGGGTGTTCGCCGTCAGCGTGAAGCTGCCCGCTGAAGTGATCCAGGTGATGTCGCGGTGCCGGGTGATCTCGCGGCTGGGTGCCGGAACCGACCGAATCGACGTCGCCGAAGCGACCCGGTCGGGAATCGTGGTGGCCAACGTACCGGACTTCTGTGTCGAGGAGCAGGCCGATCACACGCTGGCGTTGCTGTTGGCAGTCGAACGCCAGTTACCCAGGATGGCTCGAGACATGGTCGCCGGGCACTGGAGGGAGTCTCGTGCCACGGCCGGTCAGGGCCACCGCCTGTCGGGTCGGACCCTGGGCCTGGTGGGCTGGGGACTCTCGGCCCAGGCCACCGCCCGCCGCGCGGTGGGCTTCGGCATGAGAATCCTGGCGACTCGACGGCAGATGCAGATCGAGGCACCCGAGGCCGACGAGTTGGGCGTGCGGCTGGTCGGGCTGCAACAGTTGTTGGCCGAATCCGACTACGTCTCACTGCACCTGCCACTGACCGATGCGAGTTACCACCTGCTGGATGCCGACGCGTTTGCAAGGATGAAGCCCGGTGCGGTTCTGATTAACACGGCACGCGGAGCCATCGTTGATGAAACCGCGCTGGTCGCAGCTCTCGATTCGGGTCAACTGCGTGGAGCCGGCCTGGATGTCTTCGAGCGGATCAACGTGCATGATCTTGAGGAGATTCCCCCAACGGGCGACTCGTTACTGGGCCGGGACAACGTGGTGCTGACTCCTCACGTGGCCGCTTTCAGTGTCGAGTCTCGACAGGATATTGCGGTCGGCGGTGTGGGAAACCTCGTCGCCGTTCTTGAAGGTCGTTGGCCTCGAGACGGCAGGGTGGTCAATCCCGATGTCACGCCGCGGTTTAAGCTCATCTCTCATTGACGCTTCGGCGGAGCCGGGTTTCGGAAGCGAAATGTGTAGAGCTGGCAGTCCTTCAGATGGAATCTCAGGCGGATCGTCCGTCCGGCCAGTCGTGCGAGGTCGCCGCCGGACTTCCAGCTCACCGGCATCCTCAGCGGGCGGCCGCTTCCGCGGCCGATGCCTCGCCGCCGGCGGCCATGCCGGTGGCGAGGAAGTTACGTCGTGAGTTGTTCATCACACGGGGCTCTTGGGAAACGGCAAAGTGACTCGAGGGTGATCAGTTGTACGAGCGAATGTAGTGTGGGTTTTTCGTGCGGGGTGTCAGCGAGAACATCCGGGCGTTCTTCATGTGAAACCTCAGGCGGATCGGCTTGCCCTGCAACTGGTGCAGGTCCTTGTGTCCTTTCCAGGCCAGGGAGTGTCGGATGTTGTCGGTGGTCAACGGCTGGCTGGTTTCCAGTCCGAAGCCCGGGATGTGTTTCCCATCGGCATCGAGTGCTTCGACGGTGATCTGTCCGCCCTTTGCGTCTGCGTTGAGAACCAGCCCGTCGCCGAGAAACAGGAACGCTCGAGTGGTCATCGTGCCTTCCTTTTCGTCGGCGTTGATTGACACGAATCCGTCGCGTCGCAGCGTGGCCAGGCCGACCCCCTTTATTGGAGGCTTGGCGTTGGGGTCCTTCTTGGGTGGGTCACCGGTCCAGGTCCACCAGTGCTTGGCGTTGGAACCGGAGTAGAAGAAGTGAATCTTGTCATTGACGATGATCGGTTCGGGGGTGTAGTAGGGCGTGATGTAGCCCCAGTCCCAGTCCTTGTTCATCTTGCCGTAGGGCAAAAATGTGGCTGCCCGCGCCTGGCGACTCCAGTCCTGTTCGCGATTCAGCGATGCGTTGGTGACGGCTCCGCTGCCACCGACCCGGAACCAGGTGACCGAGTCGCGGCTGTAGGCCAACTGCAGGTCCTGTCGATCAGTCCAGGGCTTGTCGGGCGGGATCGGCTTGAGCGACTCGTTGTGGTAGGTGCCGATCAGCCCGATGTACCCGGTGGCGTAGGGCATGGGTGCCATCTGGTAGAACTGGGTGGTTTGGACGGCATCGCGGCGGGTCCGACGAAACACCGTGACCTTGGGTGACCAGTTCAGAAAGTCCTCGCTCTCGGTTCGGCTGACCAGCCGCGTGTTGGGCGGACCGAAACGGAGGATCGCGATGTAGCGGCGACTGCGGTAGTCCCAGAACGGACAGATCTGCGTGTCGCTGAAGGGGATCAGGGGAAGCGTCTTTGCCGCGGTCCAGTGGATCCCGTCGGGCGAGAAGCCGACGCTGGTCATCCAGCTCTTCGCGGTGCCGTCGGGGGCGCAGCTGAAGAGCATCTTGTAGCGGCGGGAGGGGTCCTTTTCGGCCGGGTCACGGAAGATCCCCGGGCATTGGAAACCCGTCACATTTGGGATCTGGACCATGTTGGTCCCGCCCTTCTTGTCGATGATCGGCTTGGACCAAGTGACACCGTCGCGGGATGTTGCCAGGCAGAGGTTGCCTTCGGAGACGCTTCCCTCGGGGACCTTTTTCCAGGTCTGGTACCACATCTTGAACAGCTTGGCCTTGGGATCGTAATGCACGGTGCCGTAGCTCGGCGCGTCAACTTCCCACGGCTTGTCCTTGACCAGCACGGGGTTCTGCTTGTGCTTGGTTGGCTGGTTAAGCTGTCGCCGGACTCCCTCGAGAGACTCGATCAACCAGTCATCGATGAACAGCTGTGTTCCACGAACCAGCCGGGCCTGGCCGATGGTCGTATCGTTGACGTCCTTGAAGAGTCCGGCCGGCACTTTCACCGGAGCCGCGGGGGCCTGGTGAGCCGCGAAAACGAGCGTGAGAGTAGCGGTGAAGAGGCAGATACGGAACACGTTGGATTTCCTGTGTGTGGATGTCGTGATTGCGTTGGATCAGTGCGGGTTTATACAATCTTGAAGGATCATTTGAGGATTAACTGTTCGGGACCGATTGGAAGAGAGTAGCATCTGTCGGACCGGGACGAGGGAGTGAACGAGTGAGTAAATCCAGCCGCGGACAGCAGCACGACGCCCATCATGCCTCGCAGGTGGCTGCGTCGCCATTCCAACCCGCTGCCCAGGACACGATTCGCGTCGGCTCGCGGCGTTGGTTTCTGCAGACGGGTGTTGCCGGACTCGGCGGGGTATCGCTGGCGGAGTTGCTAGCCCAGCAGGCGGCGGCCCAAACGGCGGCCGCTCCCACGAAAAAGAAAGCGGTGATTCTCTTCTGGCTTTCTGGCGGACCCAGCCAGTTGGATCTCTGGGATCCCAAGCCGGATGCTCCACTGGAAGTTCGCGGACCATACGAGACGATCCCGACGGCGATCCCGGGTGTACGATTTGGCGAGCACCTGCCGATGCAGGCGGCGATGGCCGACAGGCTTTCGATCCTCCGTGCCGTCGACTGCAGTGCCAGCAATCACACTCCGGTCACGATGCAGGCGGGCAATCCGTTGGCACGGCGGACCAACGACGGCAAGGACGGCGGCGGGTATCCGTCGATGGGTTCGCTGGTCAACAAGTTCCGAGGCGGCAACGATCCCGACATGCCCGGTTTTGTGGGCCTGGCCCGCAGCTGGACCAGCGACGTGTACGGTGCCGGCGAGATGGGCTCGGCTCATGAACCGGTCAAGGGCTTGGAATTGACCGGCAAGTTCTCTCTGCCCAAGGGTATCGCGGCGTCCCGGTTGGCTGACCGAACCGGGTTGCGGCAGGAGTTCGATCGCTTCCGTCGCGATCTCGATCAACGAAACACTCTCGAGAGGCTGGACCAGAACCAGCGGCGGGCCTACCAGATGGTCGTCTCGGGCAAGGTCCAAAAGGCCTTCGACATGGACCAGGAAGCCGCCTCGACCCGGGACGCCTATGGCCGCTGCAGCGTGGGTGAGAAGGCGCTCTTGGCGCGTCGGCTGGTCGAGCACGGCGTGACGTTCGTCCTGGTCAGTGGTGCCTGGGGCTACTTCGACCACCACGGCGACGATATCCGCTGGGGCGGCATCGCCAAGGGGTTGACTCCGTTGTGTCCGCGGATCGACCGTGCGATGGCGACGCTGGTGACCGACCTGGAGACGCGAGGCCTGCTCGACGACACGTTTGTGATGATGATGGGCGAATTTGGTCGGACGCCGAAGATCAACGAGAAGGCTGGTCGGCATCACTGGACGAAGGTGATGTCGATGGTCGTGGCTGGCGGCGGCATGCCGGCCGGTCAGGTGATTGGTGAGAGTGACCGCAACGGCGGGACGGTGAAGTCCGGAGTCGTCCGGCCTCAAGACCTGGCGGCCACCACATTCCGGCACCTCGGCATCGGGCTGGATACTCATTGGACCAACCGTAGCGGCCGACCGATTCCGATCGTGGCCGAGGGTGGTCGGCCGATTCCTGAATTGCTGTAGGTCGCCCGTCGCAGGTGGTCTAGGCGAGACCGCGGTCGGTCCTGGCGAATTCGTTCAGCCGTGCGATGACAACGTTGCGCACAATCGGGTCGATTTCCTGGCTGCTGTCGCTGAACCGTTCGATCAGTTCACAGAGCGGGTGTTGAGTACCGTCCCCGAGGATCGAGCTGTCGTTTGCGAGGGGCGAGTCGTCTCCGGCGTCAACTGTCCGGTGGCTGAATTCGCCCCCTAGCCAGGTGACGGCCTGTTCCTGGCCACTGACGTCGTAGGCGAGTTGGAAGCCTGAAACGGTGCTGGCGTCGATCATCCATGCGATCAGGTCGAAGAAGCCCTCGTCGTCGTCGAACCAGCGGCGCAACATCTCGCCCTCGAACTGGCGAACGGACTTCAATTCAAATAATGCCACCGAAGCGGGACTCCAGGCCAAGGATCAATTTCCTGTTTCACCAGTCTCGAACCACAGAGGTCCTCTGGCAAGTCTGGAAACGATGAAGTGACCGGAGTTGAGTCATCGGGGCCATAGGGCGTTTGCTGTTGGTTTCCGGCTCGGCCATAATTGAACGCTCTTGCTGCCAGTCCGTTTTATGGGGCGATGGGGCGATGGCCAAGGTTGCGGCGATGTTGCCACCGGATCTTTCCAAGATCGCGGAGCAACTCAGCGAAGAGGATCAGTTACTGACTCCGGAAGAGTTGCGGCAGATTTCGTTATTCGATGACTTGAAGAAGGCGCCGTCATTTGACCGATTTCCCGGTTTCATGGTTCTGCGCCGCTGTCGACCTGGTCGGGTGATTTGCGAGCAGGGCGAAGCGGGGGCGACGGCGTTCGCGATTCTCAGCGGCGCGGACGTCTTGGCGATCCGTCGTTGTCAGCTCGAAACCTTGCGTCTGCTGGAGTTGGGCGAACCGGTCGAGCACCGGGAGTACGAGATGTTGTCGCCTGGCGATCGTGCGGCGCTGGTGGTCGAGATCGAGTCGGAAGTTGATTCCATCAACCAGCGTTGCCAGGCGATGGAATCGGTTGATGTCTCGACACGACGACAGCTCGAACAGGTGGCATCTGCCCAGCTGGTTGTTTCGCTCGATCCGATTCGTCGAAAGGGTGGAGTTTTCGGGTGGTTGAATCGGCTGTTTGGTCGAACTCGAAAGTCACACGAGGGCCACGAGTCCAAGATGGTCCCGATCGATGGCCCGTCGGACATCGACAGCAGTCTCGGGCAGGCACCGTTGTACGAGGGCGAGTTGTTTGGCGAAATGAGTTGCATGAACCGTTCGCCTCGTTCGGCCACGGTCGTTGTCACCCGCGACTGTTATCTGCTCGAGATGATTCGCAACGTCGTCGATACTCTGCACAACGATCCGAAGTACAGGGAACGGATGGATGCGATTTATCGCGAACGGGTCCTTGAGAGTCATGTGCGGCAGCTGCCTGTATTTCGTTCGCTCGGTGATGCCGAGTTCAGCAAACTGGAAGGCCACATCGAGCTGGTCGAATTCCAGTCTGGTGAAGTGATCTGCGAGGAATTCGAGCGAAGCGACTGCATCTATCTGATCCGCAGCGGGGTGGTCAAGGTTGTGGCCAATGCGTGGACGAGGCTGCGGGAGGAGGAGTTTGGAGACGGCGACTGGAGCGAGGTTTACTTGGGCCTGGCCGTCGCGTTTCGGGACACCGCTTGTGTCGTGATGGGTGTGTTGAGCGAGGTGCTTGGCGAGGAGTTACAGGTCGAGTTGACCGAGCGGGTGGAGTCGGGTGAGGTATCCGATCGATTCAACAAGAGACTTCTCGAATCTATCAACGAGTTCATCTTCATGGACGGGATTCCCCGGGTGTGGGGGAAGACACGAAGTGATATTGAGTCGCTGTTGGGCGATCCTGATTTCTGTGACCAGTTGTCGAGTTTTCCGGAGAGTTGCCAGAACTGGTCGCAGTTGGAGACGCGGACCTGTCGTCGCTGGTTGCTGGAATTGTCTCTTCCCGGCACGCTGCCTCGTCGCGGCGAGTCAGCGGGTGTGAGGCGAACGCTGGCGTACTTGGGGCGAGGGGAATCGGTTGGTGAAATGGGGGTCGTGTTGGACCTGCCACGCAACGCCACCTGCGTGGCCTATGACCATCCTGACAGTGGGTTTCACCAGCGGATTCCGGACTCGCGGACCGGCGGCGTGCCGTCACGGGTCGAGTTGGTGAAGATACCTCAAGACGCACTTCGTGCCCTCATGAAGTCATCTCCCTTGGTCAAGTCGTCGATCGACGCGACGATCCGGCAGCGGCAGGAGGGCACTCGTCAGCAGACGCAGCGATTCGCCATCGACCCGGCGTCGCAGCGGCAGCGGACTCCACGTTTCGATGAACTCGGCCTGGTTCAGGGCCAGCAGTTGATGCTAATCGACCTGGATCGTTGCACGCGTTGTGGCGCGTGTGTCGACGCGTGTGTGGCTGCTCATGACGATGGAAACACGAGGCTGTATCTTGATGGTCCGCGTTACGAGAACTATTTGGTCCCGTTGACCTGTCGCAAGTGTCTGGATCCGGTCTGCATGATTGGCTGTCCGGTGGGGGCCATCAACCGTGGTAACAGTGGTGAGATTCAGGTCCGTGACTGGTGCATCGGCTGTCGGTTGTGTGCTGACCAGTGCCCGTACGGGTCGATCCAGATGAATCATCTTTCGGTACCCGTCGAGCCGGACGAGCAGCAGTGGCGGTTGCTGGGTCCGGACGTGGAGGTGAAGGCAGTGATCAGCCGGGCGGTCGTCTGCGACATGTGCAGTTCGCTTCCCGGGGGTCCGTCGTGTGTCTACTCGTGTCCGCACGAGGCGGCGATCCGAGTTGATTCGAAAGGGTTCTTTTTCGATTCGGTCGAGATTTCTGGAGGCACCGGTTCTCTGGAGTCGGTCTCGTGATCCTGGATCGTTCGCATTGTCGGTGGCTGCAGGTCACGCTGGGTATTCTTGCAGCTGGGTTGGCCAGTTATGCATGGTATGCCTCGGGACCCAGCGGGGTCTCTGGCGGCAGTCTGCCGGGGTTGATCTTTGGGATCGTGGGCACGGCGATGCTGGTTTTTGCCGGGCTGCTGTCCGCTCGACGTCAAGTGCCGAACTGGCGGATCGGCAGCGCCCAGTTCTGGCTCAAGGGCCACATCTGGCTCGGGTTGCTCAGTGTCGCCTTCATCCTGTTTCATTCCGGGTTCCGTTTGGGGGGGATGGTCGAGATCGGCCTGTGGTTGTCGATCGCCACAATCGTTCTCAGCGGGGTCGTCGGCCTGGCCTTGCAACAGGTCTTGCCGCGGTTGCTGACCACCAGCGTGCCCAACGAGACCTTCATCGACCAATTGTCTTACCAGTGTGCGTCGATGCAGTTTCTGGCCGACAAGCTCGTCTCGGAATTCACTGGTAAGATCGATATCAGTGCCGTGGCGGCGATCGGTGTGGCCGAAGACGTTGCCAGACAAAGGAAGTGGTTGAAGCGGCCAAGCGATCTGCAGAAGATCGTCTCGGCCATCTACGAGAATGCTCCTCAACTGCTTCCAGAAGAACCTGCCCGACCCAAACCCAAGCCGTCAGGCAAGCCGTCAGCGCTGTTGGCCGGCCAGCCGGAATCCAGTCCGGAGGCGACCAAGCGAGTGGTGATTCGAACCGAAGAACTCAAGACGTTCTACCTGAAACTTGTACGTCCGTTTCTGTCGATTTCATCGAAGCGCGAATCCTTGTTGATTCAATCGGAACGTCGCCGATCGGCGTTCAATCAGATGCGGGTCGATTTGCCGTCCGAGTTGCACGATGTTCTTGATCAGCTTGAACAATTCTGTGATCAACGCAGCCAGATGCACCGGTTGAAGAGGATCCACGTCTGGCTGCACGGTTGGCTGTTTGTGCACGTACCGGTTTCGGCGTCGTTGTTGGTACTGTTTGTCCTTCATATCGTGATCAGTCTTCGTGTCGTACCGTGGGAGTGGTCGTGGTAGGTGATGGGAAGGGAATGAGTTGAACAGACTGCCGTCGAGCCGTGAATTGTCCGAGCGGGTCGAGATCAACTTCGTCCGTCGCAGCCGTCGTCCACTACGTCGTCGGCTGGTCTGGGCGGCATTGCTGTCGATGTTCGTGACGGCCGCATGGATTGTGTCGGAGTGGCGAAGCGGTCACCACCAGATCTTTGCCGCCGGCAGGTTGTCGACCGCTCACCAGATGATCGACAATGACTGCAGCGCGTGTCACACGACCTGGGCACCTCTCGAGCGACTCACCAACTGGATCAATCCCGAATCGATCCGTTCGATCGACAACAACAAGTGCTTGGCCTGTCATGACATGGCGTTGCACCATCTTGACCAGATCCCCGGCCATGGTCACGACGGTCTTTCGTGTGCAGATTGTCACCGCGAGCACCGTGGCCGCCAGCAGTTGGCTCGAGTCGAGGACCGCCAGTGCGTTGGATGTCACCAGGATTTGACGACGACATCGGGTCCATCCAGGACATTTGTACATTCGCTGACGACTTTCGAGTCGACCGGCGAGTCTTCTCATCCGGAATTCGCATTGAAGCGACTTTTGCTGGAGTCGTCGGAGGGGCCGGGCCCACGTCCGGGTTTTGGGCATGGAGTTTGGGCCGTGGTGGACGAGGATTCTGTGGGGAGCGGGTATCGGGACAAGGCCAAGCTGAGATTCAATCACTCGGCTCACCTGAAGAGTGAGCGGAATGCCCGGGGTGATATGGTTGTGGGACTCAGGAACAAGGACGGTCGGACGGTCGATTTTTCGAAGAATTGTGACAGTTGTCACGAGTCCGATGATTCGGGAGGTGGAATGAAGCCGATTCGGTTCGAGTCGCACTGTCGCCTGTGCCATCCGTTGCTGTTCGACAACCACAAGGAACCGGGTCACGAGGTCCCACATGTCTCGGCCGATCTTGTCCGAGGTTGGCTCACCGAGCGCTACACTCTTTCGGTGCTTGAAGGGGGCGGATCCAAGTCGGCGGGTGTCGTTGCGAAGTCCCTGCCAGCCGGTTCACGCCGTCCATTTCCGGGTCGAAGCGAGCGTCCTGGGTGGAATCCGGAAATGGTCGGGAGTGTTCTTCGGAGTGTGAGGGTTGCCGAGGCTGTTGTGCAGCAGCACCGGCACACATTGTTCGGCCATGAGGCGAAGGGGGGGTGTCGATTCTGTCATCACATCAACGAGCACGAGGGCAAATGGCAGGTCGAGCCGCCGGGGATTCCGGCTCGTTGGATGATCCACAGCCGATTCCGTCATGGTGCACATCGCCAGATGCGTTGCACGGAATGCCACGGCGAGGTGGCGTCGAGTCGATCGACATCGGACGTGCTGATGCCTTCGATTGCCACATGTCGCAGTTGTCACGCCGAGCGTCCAACGTCGAAGCGATTCGTGACGGCGGCGGCGGCGGCGGTCGGAGCTCGTTGGGATTGCGTTGAATGTCACGTTTATCACGTTCGTAACGGCAGCAACTCGTTGCCGGGAAAAACACCGTCCGGATTGTCATCCGATCGAGGATCTGTCAGCGGGTGGTGACTGGGAAAGTGACGATATCGTCTAGTGTCGGTCGCGACAGGTGATTCATTCGATAGTCTTCACCAACTTGTGAATGGGAAATCAAGATGACGTGGGGCGTGACATGTCCGGTTCCCCGGCCTGGTGCGAGTTGGTTGATGGTCGTGCTAGTTTGCATGAGTGGTTGGTTGTCCGTTTCGGCCGCAGCGCCTCGCTACGTTGGGACCAATTCGTGTGCGGCGGCCAATTGCCATGGTGGTGATGGAACAGGTCCACGTTGGTCGAGTTCCTACAGCGACTGGATCCAGCGAGACAGTCATTCTCGATCCTATAGCGTACTGCTGGGTGACCGATCGCGGCGGATGGTCACGGCTCTTGGGTATCCTCGTCCGGCTCACCAGTCGACCGAGTGTCTCAACTGCCACGCCCTGCCACCGACTTCGGATGGTTCGTCCGAACATCACCGGCACCTGGCGACCGACGGCGTTTCGTGCGAAGCGTGTCATGGTCCGGCCAGTTTGTGGATTGCCAGCCACGTCCGTCGCGATTGGTCCAACCGGAAGGCTGTTGAGGGCCGGGGGCTGGGTTTCAAGGACACAGCCGACCTTCGAGTCCGCGCGCGGGTGTGTACGGGATGTCATGTGGGCGGTCCCGACCGGGACGTCAATCACGATCTCATCGCCGCAGGTCACCCTCGGTTGAATTTCGAGATGTCCGCTTACCACGCCAATCTGCCTCGGCATTGGAACGATATCGTCGACGGCAAGCGGCACGCGGGCCGACCCGACCGCGAGGATGGCACGCTCAGGGAACTGAAGCTGTGGGCACTGGGACAGGTGGAGACTCTCAGGGCGCGTGCGCAGTTGTCGAGTTGGCGGGCATCGACCCCGAAGGCACCTTGGCCGGAATTGTCCGAGACGCGGTGTTTTGCCTGCCATCACGACTTACGAGACGCACGTTGGAGACGCGCGGCTGCGAAACGCTCGGGGCGCCGACCCGGGCAATTCCCTGCTTGGGCCGGTTGGGAACGCTCGATGATCGGATCGTGGTCAGTGTTCGAGTCGACTGGGTCGGGGCCACGACTGGTTCGGGCCTTGAAACGTGTTGATGATGCGACCCGGCCGTTGGTGCCGGATCGAGCGAGGATGCGGCTGGAGACCGAGGCGTTGATTGATCAACTCGACCAGTTGTCGTTGGCACTCAATCAGCACGAATTCACCGTAGAGGATCTCGATCGTTTGGGGCATCGGTTGTTATCAGGTACCGGTGGCCAGTCGGATCCTGGCGATTGGGACCAGGCCGCTCAACTTTACTTGGCTCTGTCGTCGCTGCAGGTCGGTCAGAAGCAGGCGACGGGGATGCGAGAAGATCGTCACCGCTTGCTTGACCGGGCCCTCGAGCGGTCATTACCGAGGATGCGAGCGGCTCTGAGGTTTCCCGACGGGCACGACAGCGCCGCCCAGTTCCGGGGCCGATCGGCCCCGGTCAATCAGTCGCCGCAGGCGCTGCAGCGATTCGCCGAAGCGACCAGTTGGATTCGATCCGTGTTAAAAGACCTCGGTGAAGACAGATGATGATTCCGGTTAACTCGAGAATCAGCCTGGTTCCGGCCATCGTGACCAGTCTCGTGGTCGCTGTCGGAGCGGTTTCGGAGTCGGCAGCTCAGGAGGCCGTGTCGTCGCATCGAGCCGTTGTTGGTTTCACCGCTTGTCTGGGGTGCCATGGTCAGAATCGTCGTCCTCGCGGTGACGACGACTTGCCGTTGCCGAGTCCCAGTGGCGACTGGATTCTGGACAACGAGGTGTCGACGTGGGCGGACAAGGACAAGCACCACCAGGCCTACGCGGTTTTGTTCAACACTCGTTCGACAGAAATGGGTCGGCTGATGGGCATCGATGCGGTACATCGTGATCGGAGGTGTCTGTCGTGCCACACCGGGTACCCTCGAGGATTGATGCCGGCCACTGACGGGCAGCTTGTTGCCACGTCGTGGCACAAGAACACCGACGTCAGTTTTGGGATCACCTGCGAGGGATGCCATGGTCCGGGGGGAGACCTGGCCATCGAGCAGGGCAATCGCGCCGGGTGGTTCCGGCTGCACCTGCCTCCGCGAAATTTGAAGCAGCCTTGGAGATTCCTGTCTCCTCAGATCAAGTTCGAGCAGCACGGCTACATTGATGTCCGCACGCCATCAAACAAGGCACGCCTGTGTGGTTCGTGTCATATTGGTGATGCCGCACAGGGCCGCGTGGTGACTCATGAAATGTACGCTGCGGGTCATCCTCCGCTTCCCGGCTTCGAAGTCGCCACCTTTGCCGCTGCGATGCCGGTTCACTGGCGATCGGTCGCGAGTAAGACGGACAAGAGTCCGGCGAAGGTTCGCAGCGAGTTCCTGGCCAGGACTCGTGATCCATTCTTCCAGGATCAGGGCGATGGCAACGGCTTTCGACTCGATTCACTGCACACAACCCAGGCCATGCTGGTCGGAGCGATCGTCTCGTTGTCTCAGTCGTTGGAATTGACAGCGTCGTTGAGTGGACCGACGCCTCCGGCCGGAGTGAGTTGGCCCGAGTTGTCTCAATTCGAGTGTTATGCGTGTCACCACGACTTACGGGTACCGGCATGGCGGCAGGCACGGGTTCAGCCTCAGCGAGTTCCCGGCCGCCCGATTCTCCGCGAATGGCCGACGGCATTGGCTCGAGTGGCTCTTGGGCAAGTCGAATCCCGGGCAGAATTTGAGATACGTTGGAAGCAGGTCGAGGATGTTCTGCAGACGACTCCGTTTGGTCTCAAGGCGGATGTGCAGCAGACCACGTCGACGACGGCCACCTGGTTGATGGCGGTTGCCAAGCGGCTCGAAGCGGTTCCATTGAGTCGCACGGTGGGTCGCCTGGTCTTGCTGGACATTGCCAGATCCGGTGCGCGGGGCGTTCTTGATTATGAGTCGACGCGGCAGTTGGTGTGGGCCTGCGAGGTGATCTACAACGAATTGGGACGGGGAGATGCGGTCGAATTGAAGGCCTTGCGTGCGGCGGGGCACGTACTGGTCTTTCCACGCACGGCGGTCAAGGATGTGGCGTCCGAGTTGTTTGAGCCACGGCGCGGCCCCTCGAGAATCGTCGAAGTTGATCTTGCCAAGCTGTTGCCTGCGATTGGGGACTACGATCCTTCGAAGGTGGCCGAGGCCTTCGGCGTGGTGAGGAAGGCGGTCGAGGCCTGGCCGGCGGATCCGGCTTCAGGGCGTTGACCGTTTTGGTGGGATGTAGGACGGAAATCCTTTCCGGAGTTCCCACTGCAGAGTTCGTTCACGAAGTGCCGCATCGGTGATATCGGGATTTCGAGTGATTGAGGGGACAGTCCAGGGTTGTCCGTTTCGGAGGTAAAGTTTCTGTTGCTCGGCGAGTGTCAGCGGTCGGGCACCGACGCGGCCGAAGACGGAGAGTTGGTTTCCGGCTTCGTCGACCGCTCGATCGCGGTCGACACCTTTCGAGAGTGCCAGCGCGCGGCCTTGCTTGGGGAGCGGCAACGTGGCGATCAGGCGGGGCTGTGGCCGTTGCCGAAATCCTCCGGATCCGGGAGTCGTTGCTGAGGTCAACTGGACGACTCTGAGACCATTCCGGCCATCGGCGAGGTAGGCGAACAGGCTGCTGTAGGTCACGCCTAACTTCACATCGTGAAGGTCGTTGATCGTTCCGCCGGCGGTGAAGATCTGATCGATGCGTGGTTGTGTCGGATTGGCCACATCGACGATGACGAGTCCGTCGCGACCCGCTGCGAGGTAGGCATAAGTTCGAGCGACGTAGAGACTGCGGGCTTGAGGTGTTTCGATCCGAGCGGCCGGACGGGGGCGTGTCATATCGGTGACATCGAGTACGGCCAAGCCATCCTTGTCGCAGACAAACGCGTAACGAAACTGCACTTGGACGCAGGTGGGGTGCCGGAGTACGTCGTGGCCGAGAACCGAGGTGATACGTGGTTCGAGTGGATTGTCGATCGAGACGACGACCAGTCCCGTGTCGCAGCAGATGAAGGCACAGGTGCCGGCGATGGTAATCGAGCGGGCTCCATCGAGGATTCCATCGGGATTGAAAGTGACGGCTCGTTCGAGGAAGTTGTTGGTGGGATCTCCGTCGAGCAGTGTTCCGGCTCCCACCAGGATCAGGCCCTCGTGGAGATCGGTGACATACAGGTAGCCGTACATCGGATGGACCAGCGGTTTCTGGTCCGAGACTCCTTCCTGGTTGGCGGCTCGGCGACTCGATTCCCGAGTGGGATCGGGGAGGATGGTGGCTGGAGCGACGACTGCGGTGGCGAAGCGGGTCTTGATGTAGAGTCGTTGGCCCAGAGGTGAGACGGGCGCGGTGACGATGCGTTCCGAGAAGCCCTTGTTGTCGGTCATTGCGATGTCGAAGACCCGCATTCCTCCGGCACCGCAAGCGGCGTAGAGGTATTCGCCGCGGTGCTGGATTCCCAGTATCTCGGTGCGGTGCGGTCGGAACCTTGCCAGCAGTTCATCGAGCACATCCAACCCGGGATGTTCGTGCTCGACCTGTATCTCGCGGCTGTGGGCGACGTGCTGCTGAAACTGGGTGGGAAACGTCATCTGATGCAGTGTGCTGCCGATGACTGCCTGGGGTTCATTCCGTTCGGTCACTTCCGCCGCGTGCAATCCATGTTCCCCGGCGGCGACCCAGGTCCAGCGGCCCATGAAGTTCAGGGCGTTGGTTCCATGCATCAGCAATTGAGCTATGCGGGCGTTGTTGTCGCCGGTGTCGGCGAGGTGACATTCACGGCATTGGCGTGTCCCGTCTCGGCCGCGGACCGTGTGCGGGACGTTGGTGGAGAAGGAGATTCCGCTGAAGCCTTCAGCCGAGATCGTTTGCTGCTGGAAGTAGACCGATTCGCGATTCTGGTTGTAGGCTCCCACGTGGATGGCACATGCCGAGCGGACCGGATTGATTCGGTTTCCGGTGACCGTGCCATCACGGGCCAGCATGAAGACGTCGTCGCGGAGTGTTTGGAAGTTGTAGGAGACGAGGTTTCTGGAGACATCGCCTTCGTTGTGCAGCGACGGCGTCTTCTGGTTGGCTTCTTGCGAGAGATGGCAGCCGAAGCAACTTGGGTTCCACGAGGTGTGGCAGGCGGTGCAGTTGACGATTTTCGAATCGTGAGCACACCGGGAGGATGTCCCGTTCGACTTTTCGGGCAGGCGTCCCCAGGCCATTCGATTCAGCTCGTCGAACCGGACGGTTTTGGCGATTGCCGAGAGTGCGTTGTAGTCGGCGTGTTGCGGGTCGATGGTATCGACGACCTGGGTCACCGGCCAACTGATATCGCGTTCGACCATGGATCTCTGGATCAGTGTCCCGTTCTGCCACTGAAACCGTCGTTGTCCAAACGGGGTTCTCATGGCCAACAGGTTGCGTCCCTTGTGCCGTCCTTGCGTTTCGGCCGCGGCCGGTCCGGATGTTCTCAGGTGCAGACCGTCCTCATCGCGAACGATCGCTCGTCGGTCAGTGTCGCCATGACAATCCTGACAGGCAATTTCCACCGCCGCTCTCACCTCGCCGTAGAGCTTGGTGTTTCCGTGGACGTCCTGCAGGAAATGGCAGTCGACGCAGTGCATGCCCCGTTCCATGTGCACGTCCATCAGGTGCACTGGCAGGTGGCGGCGGACCTCGTCGAGCTGTTTGCGTGCCGTGTCGAAAGCTCGTTGATCCTTCGAGGTCCATGTGCGGCTACGGTAGAGTTCACGGACGCGATTGGGGAAATCGATGGCCGCCTTCATCGAATCGTTGGTGGGTTGGTGGATCACACGGCCCTGATGATCGAGCAGCTGACCGGTGGAGTTCTTGCGAAAGACTGCTCGG
Source organism: Planctomycetota bacterium (assembly GCA_963694825.1). Lineage (GTDB taxonomy): Bacteria > Planctomycetota > Planctomycetia > Planctomycetales > Planctomycetaceae > UBA8437. Next base: position 20,838 of record CAVOEV010000011.1, on the reverse strand, counting down.
AACAACCAGCCGTGTGCGTGGAAGTCGGCGAACTGGCTGCGAGTGGCCTTGTCGTTGACACTTGCGATGTCCGCCTGGTTTTTGGAATCTGGAGCGTATCTCTTGATGGCTCCGAGGTTGGGATTGGCCATCTGTGCGGCGACATGGTCTTCGGCCGAGATGGGTTTCCCCGAGGAGTTGTAGATCAGGTCTCCGTCGGTTTCCTGGTCCCACCACATATAGCCGATGTAGCTGTTCATCACGGTTGTGCCGGGATGGATGTGGCAGATCATGCACTGGCTGGTGGGAATCGAGCGAGTGAAGCGGTGAGCAATGGGGTGTCCGGGTTCGTTCTTGGGAATGGTCGGGTCGACGGACGTCACGAAGTCGTCGGTCTTGGCGGCTGCGCGGCCTGCGTTGCCGTACCGGGCGAAGGGACCGGAGTGGATTCTGGAACGGTCGTTGGCGTACACCACGTGGCAGGCCGTGCAGCCACTGGATCGGTAGTCGCCAGGCTGTTCGTTGGTTCCCAGGAAGTTCAGTGTCGGGTCCAGCAACCGAGTCTTCTGCAGTCCGATGAACACCGGGTCGGTTCGGTTGATTGTGCCGAGGCCTCGATTACTGAGTCGTTCGCGAGGTCGTCCGGGTTCTTCGAGCCGTTCGGGGATGCCTGTTTCGGTCCGGAACCGGCCTCCTCGTTCGAAGATCCTCAGGATGTTCCCCGGTTGAGTCACCTGGAAGCGGGGCAGAGGGTTCAGGAACGGGAGGATTCCCTTGGTGGCGGTCTCATGAGGTGTCGGAGGTGGCACGGTCTGCAGTCTCTGGGGCGTGCCGTTCATCGAGTAGCTTTCGCCGTACGTCGACCACTTTTCCTGGACCGCTCCGTTGTTGTACAGCGCGGCTCCCCACAGCATACAACCGTGAGTCATCATGCTTTTTTTCACTTCGAGAGTTTCACGTGGATGACATCCCACGGTCCCACAACTCTGGTGAGCCACTCTCAGGTCACCCGGATTGACAAATCGGATGAACTCGGGACGCTCGTGATTGAGCAATGTGTAGCTACGGATCGGGTTGGCCGACGACGTCCAGGCGTTGGCGTGTCGGGGATGGACATGGGCAGTTTGTTTGTCGCGAGCCGTGGCGTCGCCTCCATGACAATCGGTACATCCGAGACTAAATGCCGGGCTGCCGTGCGGGTCTCCCACCGTCTTGTGACAGGCGATGCAGCCATGACTCTTGGAATTCGCCTCGGAAGCCGCCTGGCCCAGCAGCCCGACAGGTGGACTCGCCGCGAATGCGATCGCGGGCACCTTCGATCGGCCGATGTGGTTTCCATTCGGAGCGAAGCTACGGGGCGGGACCAGCGGGGCGGCGGGTCGAGTCTTGGGTTCAGAGGCCTTGAGATGATCCCCGGATGGTTGGTCTGGTTGCATCACGACGGTGATGGTGGCCCAGGACCCGAGCACGGCGATGGCGAGTTTCAGACGTGTTGGTGACATGGTTGTCTGGCTCCTGCAGCCGGTGAACCGTTTGTCGGATCTGGCTGGGATGTGTGGTGTGAGTTCGGCTTGACGATTATCGAAAACGGGCGGTGTGTTCAAGAGGGATTAGTAGGTGAGGTTGACTTCGAGGAAGTGTCCGAAGAGGGTGTCGACGGTGCCGCCGAGTGGGTTGTAGAGGTCTTTGAATCCGTCGCCTGGAATGAAGGTCGAGAGGCCTGTGACGAGTTGGACGTTGTCGTTGAGGTAGGGGCGGTACTCGAGACCGAGGCTGAGGTCGGTGCCGATTTCCCGGCGGATCCGATCCTGAAACGTGAAGACTTCGAGTGACCTCGTCGTGTCGAACCACAGGAAGTTGGCGTTGGCGATCAGTTTGAGCTTGGGGGTCAGGTCCATGTCGATCCCGGCGTTGACCAACGACAGTCCGGGGTTGACGAAATTGGACTGTCCCTGCGTCTTGCTCGAACGCAGGTTTGGCAGCAGGCTTTGTCGTTGACTCAGTCCGACGCCGAACAGTCTGATGGACTGTCGTTGCCAGTAGCTGAACTCACCACCGGCGAAGTTCGGGTTGTCGAAAATTGCGTCGAATCCTTCGGCATCCTGGTCGTCGGGGTCGGAGTCACCGGAGGCCCAGAACCATGAGACTCGAAAGCGGGCCCAGTCGCGGTCGTAGGACAGTTCGATCGCCGACATCTGTGCGCGGATCTTCTGTGGCTGCCCGGCGATCGGGTTCAGGCCGTCGCGGCCCCAGACGCAATAGAATGCGTTGCTGATGTTGATGCGTCCGATGTGACCTTGTCCGGCCAGGCCGAGGTAGTAGGCTTCGACACGATGTGGCTGAAACACACCAGCCGGATCGGGTCGGACCAGGAATCGGTTGGAATCGAACTTGAAACTCGGTTGATCGTTGTTGTAGTGGAAGCTGACCAGTCCGGTGTAACCGGGTACAAGGAAGTCCTGACGGAAGTAGTTGGCGATGATTGTGTTTTGGTGACGGTCGTCAAAGAGGTTCAATTCGCTGTTGGCTTCCTTTTCGGTCTGGTCGTACCACAGCAGGTTGAATTGGTCGCGGTTCGAGAAGCGACTTCCGAAGATCCTCACGGCACGGTTGATGTCACTGAAGACGAATCCACGGAAGTCGCTGACGAAGAACTGAGACCCGCCGCGGGCCGAGACGAAGTCGTAGTGTGGACTCAGGTCGGCCAACTTGGTTTCCACGAACCATTCGTCCAATGCCCAGCGGTTGCGGTGACGGGTTGTCCCGTCACGCACGTCGGGGCTGACGACGGCCAATTCGTTGACGTCCAAGTAATTGAAGTTGAAGACCGGAGTGGCCCGCAGCTGCCAGACGGGTTGCTTGAATCCGGCGCTGCCATTGAACAAATCGACGGAGAAGCGGAATGAGTTCGTACTGAAGAACTGCTCGGGATCGCCAAAGAACTCCTCGGCAAACGGTCGCAGTGTGCTCTCAAAGGGCGTCGTCCCCGTCGGCACTTCGCGGAGTTCCTGAATCAGTTGAGCAATCGCAGTCACGACCAGGAACGTGTCCTGGCCAATCAGGGGGTAGTCGCCCTTGAGCACGTTCTGGTTGTACGGATCCCACCACCGTCCCAAGACTCCGGGATAGTCGTCACCGGCTGGATGGTTCTTGCCGTAACGGTCCCATGCTGGCATTCCCAGACGCCAACGATCTTCGATCGGCACGAAGTGGCTATTCTGTTGCGACTCTTGAGGCAGCACGCCCGAGGGGCCGCTGAAGCCGAATGGAGCGTCTCGAATGGGGACGACGAACTTGGCCGAATCTTCCGGGGTGGAATGAGGCTGTGGCTGGTCGACGGCCGACCGGCGTGGTGCCAGAAGCGAGGGACGGGCTGGTGAATCGTCGGCAGCAGGACCGGTCTCTGGTGGCGCCGATCGCACTACCGCCGCCGCCAGCAGCACCGTTGCCAGGGCGGCCGTTGACCTCATCGCGATCCAAAACACGCCATGCGTTCGCATCATCTTTGCCGTCATCAGGGACTGTGTCCCATCCAGCACTTCACAATGGATCCGCTTGACGAACCGAGACTCGTGCCTTCTTGGCGCAGCGAGTCCGTGTCACCAGATTGCGGGTTCTAACGGTTGTATCGGTTGTGACGATCCCTGAGCTTGGTGTTCGAGACACCTGATCTGCTGTTTCACTGGCAATATCTCCGTCAAGCCGTCGAGCATCTGTCAGTCTGGGTGGGCTGGGAGGACAGGGAGATGGAAGTCGTGTCGGTACGTGGTGGTACGTGTGTTGGTGTCGTACTGAGATTGTCGTAAACGAATGGGTGCGGGGATTGAAATGGAATTGCGATCGCGGTGTCGGCGTCAAGGTGCCGATCAGAGAGTTGGAGCCATGTCGGGCCGCCGGGCCGCCGGGCGGTTGTTGGCGACCTGGCGTTGTTTGGCTGACGTGTCGGCGATCGAGAGCAGGGATGTGTCATGCGTTGGCAAAAGCGGCCGCGTCGTCGACGTCAGCGGGGCGGTTGGTCTCGGCTCGAGTCGCTGGAATCCAGGACGATGCTCACTGCTGGGGTCGTATCAGGAATCTTGACGGTGCAGGGCACATCGGAATCCGACACGATCGAGATTGTGTCGGATTCCGATTCGGTGATCGTGCGAGTCAACGGCAGCGAGAGTGAGTTTAGGGCATCGCAGGTCGATTCGATTCTGGTCGAGTCGGCTGCTGGAGACGACACGGTCCGCGTCGACGTTTTGAAGTTGCCATCAACACTGCTGGGCGGTTCGGGCAATGATCACTTGACCGGTGGTTGGGGAGCCGATCGGATCGACGGTGGAGCGGGAACCGACCGAATCAACGGTCGTGGTGGAGCGGACCATTTGTCTGGCGGTCCTGGTCAGGACAAGTTGTTGGGCGGTGGTGGTCACGACCGGCTGGTTGGTGGTGACGGGTCTGATTCATTGACTGGCAACGCCGGCAACGATTGGCTCGAAGGCGAAGCCGGTCTCGATCGACTCAACGGTCGAGCCGGCCACGACCGTCTGGTCGGTGGTCCTGGCGACGACCGGTTGCTGGGCGGTGCCGGTCGCGATCTGCTCGACGGTGGTTCTGGCCGCGATCTCTTGAGGGGTCACGGCGGTGCCGACCGATTGCGAGGCGGTGCGGACCGCGACGTCCTCGACGGCGGTCCGGGCCGTGACGAGTTGGGCCAGGACGTCGAGGACCGGTTTGTGCGTTTGGAGTTGCACGACAAGCTGGTCATTGGGTTGTTCGGCTCGAGTCCGGTGGTGATCCATTACGACTTTCGCGACGAGTCGGGATACGACAACCGATTGACATCTGTGCAGCGACACAGGGCCGAAGAGGTTCTTGCGACGTGGGAGGCGGCCGTGGGGGGGCGGGTCGATTTCCGCCATGCCCCGCGGCTTCCGTCATCTCAGATCATCAACATTGGAATGGGTGATCTCGAGGCGGTGTCGCAAACGAGTGGTCCCGGCGGCGTGTTGGGCGTGGGAGGTGGCCAGCGAGCCTTGTCGCGTCGATTGGACTGGCACATTCAGGGTGTCATCTGGCTCGACGAGTCCGAGTCGTGGTCAACGGGTGTTGGCGACTTGGCTGGTCCGGAGGCGTTCGATTTGTTCACCGTCATGGCTCATGAGGTGGGTCATGTCCTGGGACTATCCGACGAGTTGGGTTCGAACACGATCATGCGAGGCGACTACATCGGCGAGATGCCGGTCGAGTCGATCGAAGCGGCAGCGTCAGGTTGGTCGGTCGAGACTTTGGTCGCGGGTGGTTTCCAGACGCCGTTGGCGGTCTTGCCGCTTCACTCGGTGCAGTTGCAGGCTGGCGAGGTCACGAGGCTGCTGGATCGTGGTTCGGCTGCGACGTCGAGCGACGACGCGATCATCGCGGTGGTCGACCGTGGCGGCAGGATCCTGGGTGTTCGGGTCGAGCCGGGAGTGGTGGCATTGCTGGACGATCCAGGCAACGTCACCAGCGGTGGAAATGGCAACGGAGTGATTGACTCGGGGACGTTGGAAGAACGGACGCTGGTCTTCGCGATTGACGGCGCGGTGTCGAAGGCTCGCACGGCCGCGTTCTTCTCCAGCGGCGACCCTGCCAACGGTACGCTGGCTCCGTTGACTTCGAGGTTGGTCGGTTTCATCAGCCAGTCGACAATGACCGAGCGAGAAGTCAATTCCAACCCCAATCTCGACGGTGGTTCTCTCGGTCTGGCACGGGCTTCGAGAGACCGCGGTCCCGGTTTCGTGGCGGCGATGGGCCTGGGAGGTCATTTTCCACCCGGGGTTCAATTCACTCCACCGGTCGACTTGTTTGCGATCGAGCACACCAACCGTGACAGCATCGTGCACCCTGGAGCCGACAGGATTCGTGGGACAGTCGATGACATCGTATTGCCCGGTCGTTTCAACATCGCCCCATCTCGGTTGGCTCCCGGCGTGACTCCGTTGGTCCCACCAGAGTCCTACGGTTTGGAGTCTGGTCGTTTCCCGGCGTCCGGATCGCGTGGCATGGCGACTCTCCCGGGCGGCATTCCGTTGTTCCGCGATTCGAATGCCGACGGTCTGGGCGACACTCTTGTTGGCGGAATTGGCGTGTTCTTTCCCGGTCCCAAGGGATTTGCCAGCCACGAGCAGGGTCTTGCGGCAACATCGCGTTGCGGTGCGTCTCGGGATCCAGCCAACTCACCCTGCGTTCTGGAGAGCGAGTACATAGCCTTTGCTGCAGCAGGTGGCAGTCGCGGGGCGAGTTTCTCTTTGGGGGTCATATCCGGGATTCCCCCCGTCGACGAACTCGATCTTCCCTTCGGCCGACTCGACCTGGTTGGCATCCAACTGCAGGTCTATGGACCGATTGCCGGCCGTGAGGGTGTCAGGCGGCTGGTTCGAGTTGGCCAGGGATCCGGTACTCTGGCATCGGTCGGATTCAACCAGCCCTTGGACGGTGTGGGCACGTTGACGCGGCCGGGCCTTCCGGTATCTCAGGGCGACCTGGTGGTGTCGATGTCATCAGCGTCCGACCCGTTGCTGACTGCGGCGGCGGTCGACCAGATCATTGCGGCGGCGGTCGAGCAGGCCGAGCAGACTCGGGCGGCGGTGCGATTGCCGATGAGCAGTCGCACGCGGATGGTGATGGCGGTCACCGACACGGCTGGAAATGTGTTGGGCCTACACCGGATGGACGATGCGACGATATTCTCGATTGACGTCGCCATTGCCAAGGCACGCAACATGTCCTACTACGCTGACGCGAGTGCTCTGCAGAGTGTCGATCAGGTGCCAGGTGTTGCGGCCGGGACTGCGTTTACCAATCGGACATTCCGATTTCTGGCCGAGCCACGGTTTCCAGACGGCATCGACAACGCCGGTGCAGGGATCTTTTCAATCCTCGCCAATCAGGGGATCGATCCGGCGACCGGTCTGAACAGTGGTGTGGTCGCCGCGACCGTCGGCTCGTTTGACCCCTCTGTCGATTCGCTCAACGGCTCGGTCCTGGGCTATGACGCCTTCTTTCCGGGTACGAATTTCCACGACATCGACCAGATCGAGAACCAGAACGGCGTGGTCTTTTTTCCGGGAAGTGCACCAATCTACATCGACGGCCAACTGGTTGGCGGCCTGGGAATCAGCGGTGATGGGGTGGATCAGGACGACGTGGTCACCGCTGCGGGGATTGCTGGATTCGGGCCACCGGCTGGAGTTGTTCGGGCCGACCAGGTCGTCGTTGACGGAGTGCGGTTGCCTTACATCAAGTTCCTGCGGAACCCGGAAGGTTAGTCGCAGGTGCAGGTCTTGGCTTCATCAGGGAGAGTGGGCGATGGGAATCGACAGAATTCGGACAGGGTTTGGGTTGTTGCTTGCGGCCGGCCTGTTTCTGGTCGCGGGGTCTGCGTATGGGCAGGAGTCGTCTGCGGCTGACAAGCGTAAAACGCAGTCAGCTCGAGCCGGGCATCCCCAGAGAGTTGCTCCGTGGGCGCGGTTGTCCATCGGCAAGCGTCATAAAGGGTACTACGTGGGCGGTGGCGCGGTGTCGGGTGGTCATCGCCGCGATGTGTATCGCGAGGGAACGTGGGGCAGGGACTATGCTCCTGGATGGACGCAGGTCCGTCTGAAATGGTGGCACGGTCGTCGTCTTCAGGGTGGTCGTGGCAAGTACCGCAGCGATGGCAGGACCGGTCTGGGCGTCCTGCCGGGTTTGGGGTTGTTCCGCTAGAGCGTACGTTTCATCAGTGCCGCGTCAGGAGGTGGGAAGCCGCCGTTGGGAAGCCGGGATCTGTGTTTTCGGGTGCGGTGGTACGCGGCTCAGTTGAGACCGTAGCTTGCTGAACTTTCCGATTCAGAACGTCTCGGTCGAGTCGAGAGTATCGTCCTCGGTCCATGTCGGATCGAATTCGTCGAACGAATTGAAGATGTCGATATCCTCGGGCAACTGGATGGTCGCAGCCCATTGGCTGATGGACTCGAGGTTTGCCATGCGATTCTGTGGCGACGGATCGAGCCAGCTGGTGATCGCGTTGGCGAGTTCTTCGGGGATTGTGATGTCCAGGGATTCCGGATCCCATCCCGACCACTTGGCGACTGCCGCGACGAATTCGTGTGGTTGGGATTGGTTGAAGAGTTTCTGACCGGTCAGCAGTTCGACGGCCAGGCAGCCCATGGCGAACAGATCGGATTTCGGTCCCGGTTCTCCCTGGGTGAACAATTCGGGAGCCATGTAGCCTGGCGTACCGACGAGGACTCGGTCGGCGTCGCTGTTGTCTGCGGTCGGTTTAGCCAGTCCGAAGTCCATCAGTTTGACGGTCCCATTTCGCGAGACCATCACGTTGCCGGGTTTGATATCACGATGAGTGATCCCCGATCGGTGTGCGTAGTCGATCGCCTTGGCAAGTTGTCCGGAAATGGCTTGAACGTCGTCGGCTGGCAGTGGTCCGTTGTGCCGGATCAGTTCAAAGAGGCTTAGCCCGTCGATGAACTCAACGACGATGAAGTAGGTGTAGAACATTTCGAATCGGCCGAGCATTTTGACGATGTTCGGGTGATCGAACGTTTCGATGATGTCGGCTTCGCGGTGAAAGAAGTCTCGCGAGCGTTGATCGCAGACCAGCCGATGGCTCATCATCTTCAGTGCCACCAGCTGCCCGTCGTCTCCGACCGCCTCGTACACGACCGCCATCCCGCCTCGACCGAGTCGTCGAGTGATCTGGTATCCGTGCATATTGCGACCGACGAGCACATCGCGATCTCGGCCTCCGACCCGGGTCGCCACCAACCGAGTCAGCAACTGGCTGAATTCGGGGTAGGTGTCCATGAGCGAGTGAAACGTTTTGGCCGAGAGGACGCGTGTGACGACTGCGTCCTGGGCAATGGCATCGGCCGTCCGTGGTTCTCGGGCCAACAGTGCCATTTCGCCCAGTACATCGCCGGGTCCGGTGCGAGCGATGACGTGGCGTTGGCCCGAGTCGTCCTCGGTCATGATCACGGCGTGGCCCGAGGTGATGACGTACATTTCTTCACCGATGTCGTCCTGGTGAATCAGGTGTTCGCCTTGAGCGAACTGTCGGTGTGGCATCGAATTTTCGAGTTGTTGCAGCGCGTCTTCGGGCAACGCCTCGAAGGTGTCCATCGGCATCCAGTCGGCGTCCGAGAAAGCGGTCATGGACAGGCTCGAGGTGTGGTCACTTGCTGGTCATCACGAACACGCCGTCCCAGGCCGATGTTGGAGGCGTCTGGATCAGGGTACGACATCGTTCGATGTAAATGCGAGTCGGTTGATCGTTGGGGTCGACCTCGGCCAGTTTGCTGAACTGGTCGAGAGCTTCCTGGAACCGTTGTTCGCGGTAGCGTGTGATGGCGGAGTCGAATTGTGCGATCCGTTCGAGTTGTTTGTCGGGGGCGGATGATTCGGCCAGCAACTCGTAGATCCGGGTCGGTTCCTGCCGTCCCTTGACCTGGATCAGGTCGATTTCTCGAGTGATCAGTTGTTCGTGAACCTGTTCCCAGGTGCTGTGGCTGATCAGGGTTTCGGTTCCGTACTGTTTGTTGGCACCTTCGAGTCGGGAAGCCAGGTTCACTCCATCACCGATAATCGTGTAGTCGAATCTCAGGTTCGATCCGAAGTTGCCGACTCGGACGGTATCCGTATTGATCCCGATCCGGATCCGGATCGTCGGCAATCCTCGGGCCTGCCATTGTTGTCTGAGTTCATTCAACCGTTGGGACATGCGAATGGCGGTGCGGCAGGCTTGTAGCGGGTGAGTCGTGCTTGGGATCGGTGCACCATAAAACGCCATGATGGCATCTCCGATGTACTTGTCGACGGTCCCGTCGTTGTCGAAAACCACCTCGGTCATTGCTGTCAGGTACTCGTTGATCAGGATGGTCAGTTCGGTGTCGGGCAGTCGTTCGGCGATGGTGGTGAAGCCACGGATATCTGAGAACAGGATCGACAATTCGGCAGCGGCTCCACCGAGTTGCAGGGCTTCGGGTCGTTCGGCCACCTGCCCGACGACTGTCGGATGCAGGTAGAATTCGAAGGCACGGCGAACCCTGCGTCGTGCGAGGTTGTCGTGCCACCACTTGCGGATGGTGACGGCCGAGAAGCAGGCGACGATTCCGACGAGCGGGAGGACGGGCTGGGTGATGATGTTCTGCCAAGCCAGTAGTCCGTGGTGCATCCAGCCGACGACGAGCAGTAGTGGAACGACCGAGACGGTAGCGGGGACGACATCGAGTTGAAAGAACAGCACGGCGGCCCCGAGCATCAAGCCGATCGTCACCAGCAGAGTGATCGACAGCGGTTCGATCCGAAGCGGGTTGTCGAGCAGCAGTGTGTTGAGAGCTGCGGCGTTGACGATGATGCCCGGCAGGCGACCGATGGGGGTGTTGTGTAGATCGACGAGTCCGGTCTTGACCTGTCCGACGAGGCAGAGTTTGCCGTCGATGTGCTGGGTGAGGTCCTGTACCAGTTCATCTCGAACCCGGATCCGAGCCGGCAATTCGGTGTCGATCAGTTCGGTTAGTCGGTCGGCCCACTGGGCCGAGCCGGCATCGAGACGGGCGAGTTGGCGTTCGAGATTTTTGTCGTCGAGGAGTTCAGCGACGGAGAGTTCGAGTTTCTTGTGCAGGATGGCTAAGTCGGATGTGGGCTGGTCTCCGGTGACGACTGCTTCGAGAGCTGTTTCGAGAGTTTCGACTTGGTCGGGGATCGAGGACGTGACACCGAGTGCTTTGACGAGGCGAGCGGAACGGAGTCGGATTTCGAACCGTGTTGCATGAACGTTGGCGTCGAGTTGGGCCAATTGCAGCAGGTCGGAGACTCGTACGACCTGCGATCGGGCTGTCGAATCCGGGTGACGATCGACAGGGGTGTCACGTCGGTCGAGTTGCTGGCTCCAGGAGGTCTGACCGTTCAGCGGCCAGTTGATGATCAGGTCGTCTGCCTGGGAGGGTGATTCGATTCGAGAGTTGTGTTGAGAGGAATTGGGTGTGGTGTGCAGTTGGTAGGCGGCGACGGCCTGGTGGACCATCGAACGAACTGGTGAAGGGTGGACTTGAGGGGCATTGTGAGTGGTGTTGTCCGTGTCGTTGAACGCTTGAGAGGTCTTGAGGCGTCGCATGACGAAGTCGTCATCGAGTTCGCTGTCGCTGAAGGCCAGGATGGCGTATTCGGCGAATTGCCACCTGGGCAGTTCGAGGTGATCGAGAGTTGGGAGTGGGTTTGGTGAGTGGTGTTGCGTGGTGAAGGTGCTGCGGTCGAGTGCTTCGGTCAGGACGGGTTTGGTCTTGTCGAGCGCTCGTCGGAGCGGGTCGGCCATCAGGGAGTTGCCGATGGCGACGATTTCGAGAGCGGTCTTGCGGTTGTTGCGAACGATTTCGTGAGCGGCAACGGCGACGACGTTTTCGAAGTGTTCGGCGACGGTGGACGGTGAGAGGTGTGTGGCTTTGGCGAGTGAGTTGGTGTCCGGGTGTCGGGGGTTGAGTGTCAGTTCGTTGACGAGGAGTTGTGTGAGTGGGCTGTCGTGGTTATCGACGTGGCGGAAGTGTGATGCGAGGACGATGTTGATCGATTGGGTACCGGATCCGGCGAGGATTTCGAGTGCTTTTTGTTGCAGTGCGTCTTCGGTGTAGAGTTGTTCGAAGCGTGATTCTCGGCGAGTGTGTCGAGTCGTCAGCGGATCCGAGTCGGTGTCGTAGAACTCATCGTGTTGGTAGATCTTCTGCAGTGTGTCCTGGACAAGTTGCCGAGTTGGGAGTCCGTCATAGTGTGCTTCGTCGTTATAGAACGAGACTTCGCTGCCGGTGTCGAGCAGCAGGAAGTCGAACACGACAGTCTGTGCTCGGAGTCGTCGGAGTTGTCTGAGTGCTCGGGCGCGTCGGTGGCGGGCGTTGGTGTGTCCCAATTCAGCGGCGGCGACATCGTCTTCGAGCACGAGCACGATGTCGTTGTGGAGGCTGGGTGGCGTTCGATGGGCGAGCCATCGGTCGCCAATCGACCAGTCCATGCGTTGCCGGGTGTGTCCCGGATCGATGAGACCCCAGCTGAGGACGAGTGCCATCGCACAGAGCACCCAGACGAGAGTGGGCGGCACCTGTTTGAGGAACGCGAGGCGTGGGAGTCGGGTCGGGCGTCTGTGGGTGGACACTGTGGCTTCGATCATGCGGCGGGTGTGCCGGGCCGCTCTGTGGTCTGACGAGCGGTGTCGGGTTGCCGTTGTCTATTGCACGTCTGATCCCGAGCCGCCGCCGCCGTTAAACAGGTTTCCTCCGCGGTTCTGGTCGTCGGTGGTCCCGGAGTTGAGGAATCTCGAGAAGGCCGGGTTGCCGTTGGACTTGAGTTTATCGGCGGTTCCGAAACTGTAGGCGTCGCGAGTTTCTCGAGAGGCCTGATCGTATTCCATGCGGCTTCTGTGCGGCCCGGCGATCACGAGTCGAGTGCGGACGATCATGTCGTTGATTGCTCGGACAAGCCGTCCTGCTCGGCGGTCGGCTGCGTTGGTTTTTCTGGTACCCTGTTCGGCCTGAGCCGAGCGGACAGGTCCGCCGCTGTTTTTCGTGGCGACGACGCCGGTGCGTCCCATCGAGAGGATATCGCCTCGATCGATGGATGTTTCGAGTTCCCGGATCTCAGTGCCTCGAACGGCCACCACGGTCCGCGGAGTGCGGATGCGGAATCGGGGTTTGACGGCGGTGGGTACGATACCGGCTCGAGCGATTCCCTGCGGCATATCGAGTTGAATGGTCGCTGCCTGGTTGTCGTGGTAGGCGATGGCGATCGAGACTTCGCTGTAGCCTCGGAACAGAACAGCGGCCGCGACGCCATCGCCCTGTGTGGAGGGGGCTTGAGGGCTGTAGGCGACCGGTCGGATGACGTTGCCGACGTCGGCTCTGTTGGCATTGCCGTCATCATTGGGCTGCGGTGGGTTCTTGAACAGCAGCAGGCAGCGGGCTCCGATGTCCAGGTGCAGTGTGTCGCCAGCCAGTAACTTGGTGGCCCGGGTCACGGTCCGCACCCGTGTCCGCTGACCGACACGGCGGGTGTAGCTGACGAGTCCTCGGAGTTGGGCGACTTCGATCCCCATCGACCGTGCTCCCTGGGGCATCGCGGCTGGTGCTGCAGGTTGTTGGGCCTGGGCCGGTGCGGGGCGGGTGCCGATGCTGACGAGACTGGCCAGGAGCAGCCCGCATGCGATCCATGCGACGGGGTGTTTGGATCGGGAGAGTTGAGGGGCGTATTGGCTGAGCATGGCGTGTGACCTTGTCTGGAGTCGTCGCGAATCGTCGTTGTCAGCGTCCTCTACCTATTGATTCTCACGCCTGTCGATCTGGATGGCAATACGAGTCAGGACACTGAGCAGTTCCGAGCCTGAGACGGTTTGGCGGGGTTGGCCCTGTACCATGAGTCCTCGATGCTGCATTTCCCGATAGGCGTAGCGTCGAGTCATTCCGAAGAGCGATGTCAGCAGGCCGGGTTTGATGTCGAGGTAGCTGGCGGTGATGTAGGCCAGGTGGTCTCGTTCGAGTTCGTCGTCGGCGTCGATGGCCGAGGAATCCGGGACGAGATCGAGTTCGAGCAGTGTGGTCTGGAGTTGATCGAAGGGCAATTCGTCGACATGGGTGCGGGCATTGATTCGACCGTGAGTTTGGGCGAGTCGAGCGACCAGTCGGTAGCCATCATCGACGGTGGCTTTGGGTTTGCGAGCGATCCGGACGCTGATGGGCAGCCTTGCATCCGGTTCGTCACCCGGCTCGTTGTGGGCTCCGGCGGCTAGCGTCAGTGCCAGCAGCCCGATGGCCATCAGTGAGCAGGTGCGGACTGTGGTGATTGGCGAAGTTGTCATGGTTGGCTCCTGGTGCGGTTCTTACAGCAACCAGTTGAGGTTGACGGTGAAGAACTGCCGGCTGCGTTCGTTGCCGGGTGAGAAGCTACCTTCGTGTGGCACGAAGACTCCGTAGTTGACCAGCAGGAACATGTCGCTGGACATTTTCCAGTTGACGTGCAGGTCCCACTCGTATCCGAGGTAATCGTCGCTGGTGTCGGCTCGAGTATCGCTGACGCCAGCCGTGGGTGCAGGTCGCCAGTAGAGGTAGGCGCTGGTGCCGACTTCGATGCCCTGGTAGTTGGGTGAATCGGCATCATCGAAGGGTCGCAAGGCTGCGGAGAACCGAGTGAATTCGAGGTTCGAGAGTGATGGTTGGAAGCTGACACCGGTGTTCATGTATCCGAACCCGATGAAGGTGTCGTCAGTGCTGCCAGGCACGTTGAGGCCGGCATTGGGAAGCGGGCTGCCGACTCGAGTCTTGTCGCCGCTGGCCTTGGCGTATGTGAAGCCGACGCGTGGTTTCATGGGAGTGGTCCAGAAGTAGTCCAAACCGGCGTCGACGGCCCAGGCCTTGATGTTGTCCTTTTCGGTAAAGTCCTGGTGGTCTCCTCGCTGGAGCACGAATTCGGAGTGGTACCTGAGGTTGGGGATCCCGATTTCCTGGCCGGGTTCACCGAACAGCATTTCTCCGGTGGTGCCGACGCCCCAGTAGATCGAGTCGTAGGCGGTTTCGTTGGCGAAGAGTCGGCTCGAGTTGTCCCATTGTGCCAGGACGTAGCTGTAGAGTTCGCGTCGGTCCCAGCCCTGGTACTCGAGTTGTCCTCCGTAGAACCGTCGGCGATCGAGTTGGTAGGCGAGCGGATTGGGGAATCCGTTGAAGTTGACGTTGCGGTCGACGGCCTGGCTGCCGAAGGCGAGTCCGGCCCAGTCGCCGTGTGACCAATCGAAGCTGACGGCATCGGTGGTGAGTCCGAAGGTGATGCCTTGTCCGAGGTAGAGGAACTGTCGTCCGATGGTCAGGTCGCCGGAAAAGTCGTCGAACTGGTCGATTCCGGCCTGTTGCATGGCGGCATCGACGTCGAATTCGTAGTAGGCCAGGTCGACATAGGGTCCCTGGGTATCGCGATCGCGGGTTCCGTACTGGTCACCGTCGTTGAAAGTGAGGTATCCCAATTGGCCGCGGAAGAAGCCACGGTGGATGTTTCCGTAGGTCAGGCTGGCCCAGGGTCGGATTTCGGCGATATGCAGGGCACGCGATTCCTGCGGCAAGGGTAGGGCGGTTCCATGATCTTCGTACCATGCTGTCAGCGATCTGAGCACGGCTCCGTGGTTGATCAGCAATCGGTCTTCGCCGGTCGGCGTCTGAAATTCCGGCGCCATCAGCGGTCTGAGTTGGCTCTCGATGAACCGTTGCTGTCCGCTTCCGTCTGGAGCCTGGGCTATGGCTGAGGTGTTTGAGGTCCCTAGCAGCAGTAGGCCGGCGAGGGCTGCTCGCGTGAACGAGCCGATGCGTGGAGAACTCATGAGCGCGACATCCCTGTCGGTCGAGGTCTGGATCGATCGGGAGCCGTCAACAAAAACACGATGGCTCCGTGTCTCTGGCATCGGCCGATACGACCCGGTCCATCAGGCCAGTTCGGACTGCGGTCGGAGTCCTCGCAACCGGTAAACTCGCCCCAGTTTGCTCAGTTTGCTCAGTTTGCGGGAATGGGGGTGTTTTTGAGCCGTGCCAGGCACGCGTCCGCCGGTGAGCCAGTCCCTGGGGGTGCTGGTATCAGGTTGCGTCGATGAGGCTATCGAAGTCGAGTGTGAAGGCTTCGTCGATTTCGCTGGCGGCTCCGACCAGCACGTCGCCGGCATCGGATCCGCTGCCGCTGCCACCAGCCATGGTGTCGGATCCGCCCTGGCCGTTGACGTAGTCGTCGCCGGATTCCCCAACGATCTGGTCGTTGCCACCTCCGCCGGAGATACTGTCGTTACCGTTGCCTCCGAGGATGCTGTCGTCGCCACTGCTGCCGTTGAAGGTGTCGTCGCCGGCGAAGCCGGCGAGGATATCGTTTCCGGAGCCGCCGTAGATCTTGTCGGAACCGGATCCACCGGCGAGCGTATCGTTGCCATTCCCGCCGTTGAGTGTGGTGTGTCCCGAGTAGGCTCGGGCGTCAAGGAAGTTGGCGTCATCGCCGCCGAGGAGATTGGCTCGTTCGATCGAGACGAGCGTATCGGAGCCCAACCCGGTCATGGTGGTGTCGGTCAGGGTGAGGTTGACATCGCCCGTTTCGGTCAGCAGGTCGTTGCCATTGCCACCGTCGATCACATCGTCGCCGAATCCGGCCGTGATCGAATCGTCGCCATTACCGGCTGTGATCGAGTCGTTTCCGTCACCGGCATCGATCGAGTCGTTTCCGTCACCGGAGTCGATCGAGTCGTTTCCATCTTGGCCGCGGATCACATCATTGCCGTCGCCGGAGACAATCGAGTCGTTACCGGTGTAGCCATCGATTTCGTCGTCGGCTGATGTGCCGATCAGAGTATCGTCACCGCCCATGCCGTACAGCGACACGCTGCCACCGGTGAAGCCCGAGGCGTCGATCGTGTGGGCGCTGGCCCCGTCCTTGAGCCAGGCGGTTTCGAAGCTTGTGATCGAGTCGGTTCCATTGCCGATGATCTGTGAGTCATCGAGCGTGATATTGGTGTTCTTGCGGATCCAGATCTGGTCGATGCCTTCTCCGCCGTCCAGCTGGTCGGTGCCGTCGCCGATGATGAAGAAATCGTCGCCGTTGCCACCATCGATCGTGTCGTCACCGGTGTCGCCAAACAGCTTGTCGTTGCCGTCACCGGCATCGATCAGGTCGTTGCCGCCGTGTCCACGCACCTTGTCGTTGCCGTCTCCGGTAGAGACCACATCGTTACCGCCTCCAGCAAGGATGCGGTCATGGCCGGATCCGGTGGTCACGGTGTCGTTGCCACCGGAGGCATTGATCATGACTGAGCCCGAGAATCCGGTGGTGTCGATAACGTTGGCGGCCTTGCCGGTGGTGAGTTGAGCGTTTTCGATATCGACGACGACGTCGCGACCGAGTCCGATGAGGGATGTGAGTGTGAGTGTGAAGTCGATGTTGGCGGTTTCGATGAGGAAGTCGGTGCCGTCGCCCCCGTTGAGCGTGTCGTTGCCGGGTCCTCCGGTGAGGCTGTCACCGGTGGAGCCTTGCCCCTTGAGCAGGTCGTTGCCGGTACCACCGTCGAGGACGTCGAGTCCGGTGCCGCCGTTGATGGTGTCGTTGCCAGGTCCGCCGATCAGCAGGTCGTTTCCGTTTCGAGCATTGAAGAAGTCGTCACCAGCGCCTCCAAGTATCGTGTCGTCGGAGCCTCCGCCGGTCAGCCGATCGTTTCCGGCTCCGCCGAAGAGTAACGCGGCGAAATCGCTACCGGTGATCGTGTCGTCTCCGCCAGCCCCCTCGATCGTGACCGGTCCCGAGAATCCACTGGCATCGAGCGTGTTGGGGGATGTGCCACCGACCAGGTGAGCCGATTCGAATCCGGCAATCGTGTTGGTGGTTGTGCCTGCTGCCGAAGTGGCCAGCGAGACGTCGGTGAGCAGCATGTCGACATTTCCGGTTGCAACAAGCGAATCGTCGCCCAAGCCACCGTCCACGGTGTCTGCTCCGGCCCCGATGCGGAACAGGTCGTTTCCGGCTTCGCCCACGAGGCTGTCGTCGCCGTTGCCGCCATCGATCGTATCGTTGGCATCGCCACCGATCAGGGTGTCATTGCCGTCACCGCCGACGATCGAGACGGGGCTCTGGAGTCCCGTGGCATCGATCAGGTCGTTGCCGTTTCCGGCGAGCACGATCACGGTTTTTCCCAGTGCGGCGGGGATACTGCTGATGACCAGCGTGTCGTCGCCGTCGCCCAGTTCGATCTGGATCGTGTTGGCATCGATTTCGGTCACCGGAATGAAGACTCCGGTGTGATCCGAATCGCTCTGGGAGCTGGGAATACCCGATCCGACCAGTTCGCTGGGATCGACACCGGCTCGGTTTGTGGAAGCTGCAGCGATCCGGAATCCGAGCGTGTCGACGCTGTCGATTGTCAGCGTGGTTGTCGAGAGTGTGACGGCGTTGTTGGTGTTACGTTCGGCGACTGCGAATCCATCGGCCGTGACGTCGCGGATGAGGAGTTGAGTTCCCAGTTCGCCCTGGTCTGTTGTTGAGACCCACAGGCTGGTGACAATCACGTCCTTCAGCGAAGAGGCGGCCCCCCCGTCGCCGTCAAAGACGGTGACCTTGGCCGTGTACGAGCCCGGGGTCGAGTATTGCTCGTTTACGCGAATCGACTTGGCGTCGTGCCCGATCGTACGTTGCATCTCGTCGGGATCGCGGCCCCAGTCGATCTTGGCAGTCCAATCGTCCTGGCCTGGGTCGGTAAAGGCGGTGTCGAAGAGAACACGGGCACCGGCCGGGATGACGGTCGTTGGCATATCGTCGACTGCCGGAGCGATGTTGTTGACCGTGATCGGGATCGTCTCGACCAGTTGTCCTCCGTCGTCGTCGGTAACAGTAACGGTGATCGTGTAGAGGCCCGAGTCGGTGTAGGTGTGGCCGCCGGTGACAGTTCCGGTGGTCGGAGTTCCGGCGGACCCATCGATGATGTCGGTGGTGCCGGCATCAATCTGTCCGTCCGCCCAGTCGATCGTGTACGAGGAGGTTTCGACCGATCGGCCGGAGAAGCCGCCGAAGCCGTTGTCGGCGAACGAGAGCAACTGCGTGGCGGGCACGGTCTGTCCTTCATCGATTGTCGCCAGAGTCGCCTTGGATTGCGTTGAGGGGGCGGTGTTCTGGACGGAGGTGTCGAATGATGTGACATCTTCGCCGAGGTCATCGTCGGTGATGGTGACGGTGGTCGTGTAGTCACCGTTGTCGGGGTAGGCGTGCGAGAGCGGCAGGATACCAGTCGCGGCCTCACCGAAGCCTCCATCGATGACGCTGCTGACGCTACCTGTTTCCGGATCGCTGTCATCGCCCCAGTCGATCGAGTAGGTAAACGTTTCGGTGCGTGCCAGGTGCGCGACGCGAGCGGCGTCGGTAAACGTGAGAGTGAGTCCAGTCAGCAGTTCGCCTTCGTCGAGAGTCTGGTTGGTAATTTCGGTGATGTCCGGGGAAGCGTTTGTGACAACAATGTCCCGGGTGACGTTGACGGTGCCTCCATCGGCGTCTGTGACGTCGAGCGAGACGTGGAAGGTGCCATCATCACCGTAGGCGTACTGGAGCGACTGTCCGGATTGCGGTGCACTGCCGTCGCCGAAGTCCCAGAGGTAGGTCATCGAGTCGCGACCGGGGTCGGTGGCCCAGCCGGCAGCCGAGAACAGGATTCCTTCTTCGACCGTGTCGGGCAGAGTCACACGTTGGATGACCGGGTCGAGGTTTGTGAGTACGACGGAGTCGATGGCTGGAACGGCCTCGTCACCATCGCGATCGACGACGCGGATCGTGATCGCAGCATCGTCTCCGTCGCCATCGGCAAGCGGGTGGGTCAGGGTTGCGGTCGCCTGGTTGCCGGCGAACGAATCCGGCAGGAACGACTCGCTTGTCCCGTCACTCCAGCTGGCTTCGAACGTCCATCGCTTGAGCGAAGCGAGATCCCACCACGTTTGATCGTTGTCGGCTTGAGGATCGGTGATCGTGACGGTGGCTGTTGCCGTGGCTCCTTCATCGAGCGGTTCGTCGATCGTGACGGTGACCGATGGCGGCACTGCGACGACGTTGACTTCCATCGTGTCAGTGTGTTGCCCCTCACTGTTGGTCACGCTGCCGGTGACGGTGAAGACTCCCTGTCGCGTGTAGACATGGTCCAGCGAGTAGCTTCTGGTGACGAGTGCCTGGCTCACGGCGTCGGTGCCGTCGCCATAGTCGATCGTGATCAGCCAGTCGTTGTCGTCGCCCGGGTCGATGACATTCAGTGAACGGGTCAGCTTGAAATGCTGTCCCACAGTGGCGATTGGGCCGAGATCCAGTTGTGGTAGCACATCGGAGGCGGTGATGAGGGTCCTGGCCTGGAACACGTCCGAGTTGGCATCGGTCACGGCGAGCCGGATCTGGTATCGGCCGTCGACGGGCGGAGTGAACGAGATGTTGGCGGTCGAGAAGGTCTGTGTCGGGGCCGGGCCGGTGACGGTCCAGAGGTAGGAGGCGACGGTGATGTCGGTGGCGACGAGTGCGGAGATGGGGATGGTGGTGCCTTCGGGCACCTGGCCTCTGACGAACGATGACGTGTCGACTGAGATGGCAATGGCTTCCCGGTTACCGAAGTCGTTGTCGATGCTGACGACAGGGGTGGAACTGCTGTCACAGACGGAGACAGCATGGACGCCGGTGGCGTTGAAGTCTGCGACGACCGAGACATCGTCGACGTACCAACCTTCGTTTGCGTTGTCCGAGCCGTTGACGGTGTCGAATTCGAAGACAAGTTGGACCTGTTGTCCGACGTAGGTGTCGAGGTTGACGTTGAGCAGGTGCCAGGCCGCGTCGTTGGTGATATTGGCTGGTGCGGCCCGGGTCGCGGCGACGACGTCGAGCAGATTGCCGAGGTTGTCGACGAGGTTGACTTGGGCGATGTCGGTGGTTGTGTCGACATCCAGAAAATAGCGGAACGACAGCGAAGCGGCTGTGGCGTCGGTGAGGTTGATCAATGGCGACGTGAGTGTTCCGGAAACTGCCTCGGGGCTGGGGAAGATGGTGCCAGCGTCCGAGAAATAGGTCCGGGTGGCATCGTTGCCGAAGTAGGCCGAGTAGTCGGGGGTGCTGCCGTTTCGGTAGCTCGAGGGGTGCCATTGGATCGACGCGACACCGGAGGCGGCCGAGGCGGTGAAGCTGTCGAGCGACGCGAGGTTGGCGGCTTCGTTGGTAAAATCTGCACAGAACAGTCTGACATCGGTCAGTGTGACGGCGGGATCCGGAGCGGTTTGGACCATGGCGTCCGAGGCGACTTCGGTCAGGAAGTTGGCACCGCCGGTCAGTTCGGTGAACAGGAAG
>CAVOEV010000010.1:0-38014 GCA_963694825.1 Planctomycetota bacterium | reverse complement strand
CGGCGAAGTGGTTTGGCACCTCGATGTCGGCTCATCACATCCTGGGGGTGAAGAAGCTCCCAAGGGTTCGGCTGTTCGCCGATTAAAGTGGTACGTGAGCTGGGTTTAGACCGTCGTGAGACAGGTCGGTCCCTATCTGCTATGGGCGTACGAAACTTGAGGGGTTTTCTCTTTAGTACGAGAGGATTTGGAGGGACGGACCTCTGGTGTTCCTGTTGTCACGCTAGTGGCATGGCAGGGTAGCTAAGTCCGGCACGGATAAGCGCTGAAAGCATCTAAGCGCGAAGCCCTTCCCAAGATCAGGTTTCGCATGAGTCCCCTGGGAGACGACCAGGTTGATAGGCTGGAAGTGTAAGGCACGAAACTGCCTCAGCTGACCAGTACTAATGGACGATCGGCTTGGCCACATTGATCACTGGCTCGGATCTGCTCATAGCGAGTAGACGCCGACACGGTATCAATTGGCCCTGTGTTGCCAAAAAACACGAAAACACTCGGACCGATGGATATGTCCTGTGACATAAACGTAAAACTATCGGTTCGACTCGACACGCACGTCGAATTTTTGATAGACCACTCGAAGACTACTGATTGTCCAGAAACATGGAGGTTTCGGTTCGGAAATGCAGTTGCCCACAGCCAATTTACGTTGGCAGGGTGATCCGCGTCCGGACCGCTTTCCGGTGACTATACCCTGCAGGAAACACGCGTTCCCATTCCGAACACGACCGTTAAGCTGCCGGGGCCGATGATAGTGCCCACCAGTGCGAAAGTAGGTTATCGCCGGGATTTTTTAATTCGTCCCGAATCCCCTCGTGGGGGTTCGGGACGTTTTTCGTGCGCTGTTAGTATCCTGCTGCTCACCATCAGCACACAAATCGGCTTCGCCCAATCGACAAAAACGACTCCGACCACACCCGCCATCACAGCCCCCAGCAGTCGAACACTCGATTCACTGCCCAATAACCGAACCCACCGTATACTGCTCGCAAAAGCTCGTATCCAACTCGACAGACGCGAACCCACCGCCGCCCTCACGCTTCTGCAAGGCATTCTCGACAGCCCAGCCGATTCGTTTCTGCTCCACAACGGACAACTCAGAAGCGCACGCCGAATCTCGCTGGAACTGATTCGCTCGCACCCCGCCGCCGGTACAAGCCGCTACCAGGCTCTCTACCAACAAGCCGCCAACGCCATGCTGCGAGATGCTGTTCGACTCCAAGGCGTCCAACGCATCGTCGCACTCCGACATGTCGTCCGCCGACACCTCCTCACGTCAGCCGGCTTCCACGCTCTCAACCAACTCGGCACCACCTGGCTCGATCAAGGCCACACCGAAATGGCCTGGCGAGCCCTGAGAATGCTGGCACTCGAACCTTCCCACCGCTCGAAACTGACGCCGGCCATCCGACTCAAGATCGACGCCGCCTGCCAAATCACCGGACTTCCACAACCACCAAACAGCCGCTCAAAATCCAATCCTCGCCGCCAGGAACTCGAACAACTCAATCCCACACCACCCACCGACTGGCCCCTGCCGTTTGGCCCCCTTCGAACAGACCGCACCTCGGCTACACCGGCCGCGTCTGCCCCAGACCTCTCCGAAGCCTGGCACACCCGACTTTCGGACTCATCCACTCCATCCCCACTGATCCCCTGGGCGGCCGCCCGGTCCAACGACACCCGACTCTCTGGAGCCATCTCGCTGTTTCCGATTGTCGTCGAAGACCAGATCATCGTCCGCGACCAACAGGGAATCCGGGGCCTGTCACTCGCCTCCGGCTCCAATCTCTGGCAATACTCCACACCCTGCTCATGGCCAATGCGACATCGTGCCTTCGATCGACTCGTACCCGTGCTCCGTAGCGGCACCGATCGGTTCTCCCTCGCCGTGACCGGAAATCCTCGGTTCGGAATGATCACCAGCGACGGCCAACAGGTGTACGCCGTCCAGTTGGCAAAAACACCCGCACAACTGCCGCTCCGAAAACGCACACCTGGCATTCCCACACACCCCGAATCACCCTGGCCCTCTCAACTCGTCGCTCTCCCACTCCCAACCCACACCGCGGCTCGACAGCTCGAGCCCCTCCGTCCAGCCTGGAGATTCCCGTCTCCGTCTGCGACCACACCTCGCATCGACTCGGGACCCGTCACCGTTCTCGGCCCGGCCTCGCCTTCAGCCGGTCTGTTACTGGTTCTCATCGAGCAGCGTCGGCAGATCGATCTAGCCGCATTGTCACCGTCCAACGGACGCCTGCTGTGGACTCAACCGCTCGTTCACACCGAAACCAGCCTCACCGATGCCCGCGGCGCCCTCCGTCACGCGGCAGCCTGCCTGCCGTGCCCGGCCGCTGGTCTGGCCATCTGCCCCACCGGAACCGGTCTCACAGTCTCGGTCAACCTCGTCGACGGAACACTCGGATGGGCCCACGATGCTCGAGCCACCGACGGATCGACCGCCCCCCCCCGAAACTCTCGAACCGGACTGCTGAATCCGCCTCGAGGCGACTCGGGACTGGCCAACCTACCGCTGGTCCACAACGATCACGTCCTGCTGCTGTCGCCTCAGGCCGCAACTCTCGCCAGCCTCCACATCGAAACCGGCCGAATCAGATGGACTCGCGACCGAGACGGATTCGAATACGTCGCGGCCTGCACTCCAGAGAATCTGCTCGTCGTCGGGCCACAACGCGTCGCCGGTATCGACCCGGTCAGCGGACAGCTGCGATGGCAGCGACGCCCAGGTCTCGTCTCGGGACGAGGCGTCCGACTGGGCCAGGACCGATATCTGCTGCCGCTGAAATCCGGTCGACTCAGATGCCTGGAAATCGACACCGGCAACGAAATCGGACTCAGCCTGCCACCAAACACCGCTTCGTCAGACCCGATCGGTCAGCCCAGTCCTTCGAGCGTACCGGGCGGCAACCTGGTTGCCGCCGGCGACTGGATTCTCTCGCTGACGGCCGACCGCATCACCGCCTATCCTCAAGCTATCCGGCAACTGAACCGAATCCAGGCCGAATTGGCAGCCGATCCGAAGAACGACCAACTGCAACTCAGCGCAGCCGAAGCGACTCTTGCACTCGGAAAACACGACCGATCACGTCGACTGCTCAATTCGATCGTCGACAGCCGTGATCCGCGGATCGCCAGTCGAGCCCGGCTTGTGCTGCGTGAATTGCTGTTCCTGCAATTGGCTTCAACCGATTCGAACTTCGACAGCCCGGCCGCCGGGTTGCTGCAGCGGCTCGGTCAATTGGCCGAAACGCCCTTGGACACAGCACGGGTCCTGATCCACGAGGCTCGCTGGCACCTCGATCAGGACGATCCACTCCTCGCGTTCGCATCGGCATCACGACTGGCCTCGCTCGACACGTTCGGATCGGGAACACCCGACACCCAAGGCATGGAAATCACTACCGATCGCGACGGAGTCCACACCCTGAGCCGCCGCAACTGGATCACAGCCCTCTCGCGGCAGTCGCTCCGCATGGCTCGGACCCGCGACGCGGTTCCCGATCGGTCACTGCTGCTGCGGCTGAATCGGGATGCGGCTGCAGTGTCGCGTTCGAAGTCTATCGACGAACAGCTCGCTTTCGTACGTCGCCACGCCGGCAACCCGGTCGCCGACGCAGTCCGCCTGCAGGTCGCCGACCGCCTGGTCAACCTCGGTCACTTCCAGCAGGCCGAACTGTTGCTGTTGGCGATCCGCGACCGAGGTCTCGCTGGACGGCGATTAGCGGCCACGATCGCGTTGGTCAACTTGTGGAGTCGACTCGGGTTGCACGAAGAGTGCACTCCGCTGTTCGACGAATTGACCACCGGCCGACTGGCTGATGTCGCCGGCGTCGACGGCATTAGCGGAGCGGTCTGGGTCGCCGATCGGCCGGCCGACGACCTGGCCGTCTCGGCCTGGCGACGCCACCGCCATCCCACTCCGGCGGCCACCCGAGTCGCGATCACTCGAGACGCAACGATCTCGTCCCATTCCGAATTGTCACGGACCTACCAGCAGTTCCGCCGCCGTTTCAACACATCGGAACGTTCGACATTCGACCTGCTGGAGACCTACACCGATTCCACCCGCCGAGTGGTCCTGGTCGACCGCCAGGTCGGCATCCAGGCCGGCTACATCGATCTGCCGCCCCAGTTCAGTCTCCCCATCTGGTGGCACCAGTCGCAAAGCGGCCACCTGCTGCCGCTGGGGTCGCATTCGTCGATACTCGGCCTGTCACTGCTCCATCGAAGCCAAGCTCGCCCGCTGTGGACCCGCACGTTTGCTCCGCTGGCATCTCGCCCCGAAATGCTCCGCGTCGGCCCCTCGGGACTGCTGGCCGTCACCTTCCAATCCCGACAACACCTACTGGCCGTCAGCCCTGTCGACGGCGAGCTGCTTTGGCGACGCAGCGACCTGGAATCCGGCAGTGGTAGCTTTGCCGATGCCGCTTCAGGGTTCTTCGGCGATGACCACGTGCTGGTCGTCAGCCGAGCCGATCGGATCGGCCACGACGTCTACGACACACTTACCGGACAAACGCAACGCCACTCCCGGTTGCCAATCAACTCACGGACCAGGCGACGAGCCTTCGGACGCCACCTGATGTACGTCACGGTCGAGACCAATGGTACTCAGAGAATTCGTGTCTGGGACCCTCGAGACGACAGCACGGTGATCGACGAACCGCTCAAGGATCGCATCTTTCCGGTCGCCACTCCCGACCATCATCTCGCATGGATCGACGCCAGCGGACGACTCAAGGTGCACGATCTCCACAAGAACTCCCGCCTGCTCGACCTCAATGTCCTCGCCAAAACAGCACCTCGAATCAGCTCGATCAAGGTCTTCCGCGACCGTGATTGCTACTACCTGGCGATGCTGCCAACTCAGGGAGTCGCAGCCCCCAGGCCGAGCAACACTCCGGTCTATTTCGTCGGCGACACACTGCTGCCGGTGACTCACGTCCACGGACAGTTGCTGGCCATCGACATCGATCGGAAAGCAATTCGTTGGAGCCGCACGGTGGCGTTGCGGAGCGTGATTCGGTTCCGGCACGATCACCTGCCGGCTCTGGTCTTGCTCGGACGGACCCGAGACCGGGGCAGTGGAGGCATCCAGCGGATGCTGATCGAGTTGATCGGCACCAGCAACGGACGCACTCTGCTGCTGGACGACAGCCTGCCGACAGATCGGATGGTGTTGGCCTGGTACGACCCGACCATCCCGCAACTCGAGATGCAGGGGCTGAAGAGCCGAATCACGATCGGGTTCCAGGCCGACTGATAGGGATCTCAGAGACCGGCCTGTCAGCGGAGGGCGGTTTGCACCAACTTGCCACGACGTGTATTCTCTCGCTAACCGCACTCCATTGCGGCCATGCGGGTGTAGCTCAGTGGTAGAGCGCGACCTTCCCAAGGTCGATGTCGAGGGTTCGATCCCCTTCACCCGCTCTTGCCTGCACAGCCAGACGATCTCGCCACCTGCAGGACCCGCCGCCGCTGCCGCCGCTGATCCTCGGGATTGACCGGCATTTGGACAGGGCATAAACTGACCGCCTATGGGGCCAATCCGCAGCAGCCCGCTTCGGTCCGTTCTGCCTCAGGCTCCGCCGGCTGCCTTCGATGCCGGCTTCGGAAGGTGTCATGGAATTCCTCGAAACCCTCGGCGACTTCTTCGGCAGTGTCGTCGCGTGGTTCGAACGGATCCTGCGACGGTTGTTTGGTTCGGCCAACGACCGCCGGATCCGTCGCATGGGCTTTGTTCGTCACGACGACGACGACATCGAAGTCGTCAAGGACTCGATTCTTGACCGCATCAACTCCTTCGAAGCCCAGACCCAGACCCGCTCAGACGAACAACTCAAGGAGACCGCCGCACAGATGCGGCAGCGGTACGCCGAGGGCGAATCGCTCGAGGATCTGATGCCCGAAGTGTTTGCGGCGGTCCGCGAAGTGGGCATCCGACACCTCGAAATGCGGCACTACGACGTGCAAATGATCGGCGGACAGATCCTCCACGAAGGGATGATTGCCGAGATGGTCACGGGCGAAGGCAAAACGCTCGTTGCCACACTCCCGGCCGCTCTCAATGCCATCTCCGGCAAGGTCCACGTCATCACCGTCAACGACTACCTCGCTCGTCGCGACATGGAATGGATGGCTCCGATCTACATGGGCCTCGGATTCACCGTCGGTGCCATCCAGTCCACGATGGCACCCTCGGAACGACAACCCGCCTACGCCTGCGACATCACCTACGGCACCAACAACGAGTTCGGTTTCGACTACCTGCGCGACAACATGAAGCCGACCCGCGACCTGCAGGTCCAGGGACCGCTGGAATTCGCCATCGTCGACGAAATCGACAACATCCTGATCGACGAGGCACGCACCCCGCTGATCATCTCCGGACCGGCTCAGGATGATGTGACCAAGTACGCCCGAGTCGACCGGATCGCTCGACAACTGACCCGCGACGAACACTTCGAGATCAAGGAAAAAGAACACAGCTGCCACATGACCGAAGACGGGATCCAGGCTGCCGAGAAACTCGTCGGAGTCGAGAGCTTCTACACTACCGGCAACACCGAGTGGCCTCACCTTCTCGACAACTCGCTGAAAGCTCACCACCTCTACAAACGCAACGTCAACTACGTGATCGAAGGCGGCGATATCGTGATCGTCGACGAGTTCACCGGCCGCAAGATGCCCGGACGCCAATGGAGCGACGGACTGCACCAGGCGGTCGAGGCGAAAGAAGGCGTGACGATCAAGGAAGAGAGCCAGACTCTGGCAACCATCACACTGCAGAACTACTTCAAGCTCTACAGAAAACTCGCCGGCATGACCGGAACGGCCATGACCGAGGCCGGCGAATTTCTCAAGATCTACCAACTCGACGTGCTCGCTGTCCCCACCAACCGGACACTGAACCGGATCAATCACCCCGATGTAATTTACCGCTCGGAACCCGAGAAATGGGACGCCGTGGTTGAGGAAGTCCGCCGGGTGCAGTCGGAGTCCAGGCAGCCGCTGCTGATCGGCACGGCTTCGATCGAGAAGTCCGAAGTGATCAGCAAGAAGCTCGAACGGTACGGCATCGACCACAATGTGCTCAATGCCAAGAACCACGAGCGTGAAGCCGAAATCGTGGCACAGGCTGGCCGCAAGGGCGCAGTCACCATCTCGACCAACATGGCCGGACGCGGAACCGATATCATTCTCGGCGGCAACCCCGAACACCAGGCCTGGCAGGAACTCTCAAAGACCTACGACACGCGACTCGATGTGCCCAAGTCCGAATGGGACGAGATGACTCGTCAGATCTCCGAACAGGGAGGCATGGCCACCGAAGGCCGTGAAATCGCCAAAGAGGGTGGACTGTACGTCATCGGCACCGAACGGCACGACTCGCGACGCATCGACCTGCAACTCAGAGGACGGGCCGGACGACAGGGAGACCCCGGCTCGAGCCGCTTCTTCCTCTCGATGCAAGACGACCTGATGCGGCTGTTCATTCCTGAACTGGCCATGAGAATGATCGATCGCACCATGCAGGATGGCGAAGCGATCGAGAGCCGGATGGTGACCAAGCGGATCGAAGGCGCCCAGAAAAAAGTCGAAGAACGACACTTCGAAAGTCGCAAACACCTGCTCGACTATGACGAAGTCATGGACGAGCAGCGGAAACGAGTCTACTCGTACAGGCAACAAATCCTCGATGGAGCCAACTGCCGCGGCTTGATCATGGACATGATCGCCGATCAAGCCAGTCGATACGTCGTCGAATTCCTCGACAGCGACTACCGCTGGGAGATGATCTCGCAATGGGCTGGAGCCGAATTCGGGATCCGAGTCGATGTCTCGGAACTCCGCAGCTCCACGATCGAAGAAGTGTCGTTTGTGCTGGCAGAACGAGCCCTCCAACAGGCTCGCGAAGATGTCAACGACCAGATCGAAGAATGCCTGTTGCAGGATGTCGACGAGAGTGAATGGAACTGGCAAGCGTTGGCCGACTGGGCCAACACCCGCTTCAACGTCGGACTCAACGACAAACACCTCAGAACCGAACCACGCGAAAATGTCGCCGACGTGCTCGTCGATCGGATCAACCCGGTTATCAATCACTACGACTTCACCCCGGCCGAGTTCTTTCTCGAAGATCTCTTCCCCTTGCGATCAATGTGTGCCTGGCTCAAGCAGCAGTTCACACTCGATGCCACACCCGAACAGTTCGCCGACAGGTCCGAAGACGAGGTGATCGAAACCACTCGCGAATTGCTCGACCAACTCTACCGACACAAGGAAATCGAGTTCCCTGTTACGGTCGGCATCAACAACTTCCTGGTCGCTCGGCAAGCTGAAGGCGAACGGTCTGATCGCGAAGGCCTGGCCCTTTGGGCCAGCGATCGCTTCGACCAACCGATTACACTCAGTGATATCGCCAACCGACAACGGGATGGGATCCGCGAGGCACTTCTGCGCTTCAGCGAACAAGCCTTCGAGACCGGTGAAACACTCAGAGCGGAAATCGACGAACTCTGTGGCAACGGACAGGCCGACTCCAACGGCAGCTCAAACCAAGCCACCGCGGCCGACGACCTGGCCAAGATCAAGGACTGGGCCAAGTCGTCATTCGGTATCTCCGTCGATACCGAAGTCTGGGACGAACTCGGTGTCGACGACGCCAGACGAAGACTGCTGTCGCTCTACGACTTGCGGTACCGACCTGAACTCGGACAGGCCGAACGCTCGCTGATCCTCGAGTTGCTCGACACGGCCTGGAAAGACCACCTCTATCATATGGACCACCTCAGATCGGGGATCGGGTTGGTCGGATACGCTCAGAAGGACCCCAAGACCGAATACAAAAAGGAAGGCATGCGGGCCTTCGACCAGATGTGGGAACGCATCGGCGAACAGGTTACCGCATCGATCTTCCGCATCGAGGTGCAAAGCCCCGAGTTCGTCGGTTCGCTCTGGGATGTCTCGGCCACGTCGCACGCCGATGCAGGATCGGTTTACGATGATGTCGAATCCGAACGAACCGAAAGCGGTGGACCTCAGCCGGGAGCCGACGTCGAGGTCATCCAACCGATTCGCAACACCGCTCCGCGAATCGGCCGAAACGCCCCCTGTCCCTGTGGCAGCGGCAAGAAATACAAGAAGTGCTGCGGATCTCCAACCTGATCCGCACACGTCGGAATCCCAATCGCGGTCTCCAACGGCCGCGGACACTTTGAGGACGAGAAGAGGGGGGGGGAAGGATGCCCTGGCTGCTCAATCTCATTTACCTGCTCATCCTGCCGGCCATCACGCCCGTGCTGCTTTGGCAACGGATCGTGAACGGGAAACGGCGTGAGGGGATCTGGTGCAAGCTCACCGGGCGACTCGTGCGACGAACCGGCGACAGCCGACTGATCTGGTTTCATGCCGTCAGCGTCGGCGAAGTGCTGCAGCTGGAACCGATGATCGCCGAGTGCCAAAGTCGTTGGCCGTCGCTGGAGATCCTGGTAACGACGACGACCGCCACCGGATATCGGCTCGCACAACAACGGTTTCCCAACCACCAGGTCGATTGGTTTCCACTCGACTTCAGCTGGGCAGTCCATGAAGCTCTCACACGAATCCGCCCCGATCTCGTCGTGCTGGTGGAATTGGAACTCTGGCCAAACTTCATCCTGGCTGCTCACCGAGCTGGCATCCCGCTGGCACTGGTCAACGGGCGAATCAGCGATTCGAGCTTCGGCGGCTACAGGAAACTGAAATGGCTGTTTGGCGGATTGCTGAAACGTCTGGACCGCCTGCTCGCCCAGAACGAAACCTACGCCGCAAGACTCGAAACGCTCGGAGCACTACCCGACAGGATCCGTGTTTCCGGATCGATCAAGTACGACCGGATCGAGACGCGACGCGACAATACGGCGACTCGAGACCTGGGCCGGGAACTGGGAATCCAGCACGGCGACCCCGTTTTTGTCGCCGGTAGCACACAGGAACCCGAAGAACGGTTGGCGGTCGAGGCATACGTTGCGGCTCGTGAGACGCACCCGAACCTCAGACTTGTGCTGGTTCCCAGGCATCCGGAACGGTTCGACCGAGTGGCCGAGATGGTCGAGTCGATGGGGCAGACAGTGCTACGCCGCACTCGGCTCGATGCACAACCACCACTCCCCAACCAACGCCCCGTACTGCTACTGGACACGATCGGCGAATTGGCAGCCTGCTGGGGCCTGGCCGACGTGGCGTTTGTCGGAGGCAGCCTGGGGAACCGGGGTGGACAGAACATGATCGAACCGGCCGCCTATGGCGCCGCCGTGCTGTTCGGACCGAATACTCGGAATTTCCAAGACGACGTCGATGCATTGCTCGAACGAGGCGGAGCGCGAGTGGTCGCCAACGGATCGGACCTGGCCCAAAGGCTCATCGAACTGCTCGACGACCCCACCACCGCTCACTCGCTCGGTGACGCCGCCCGCGGATTGGTGCTCGCCCGCCAGGGCGCCACTCGCTTCACTGTCAATATTCTCCAGGAACTGCTGCCGATCGAGTTGCTCGAAAGAACGGACGACGACACCCAGACAGGGGCTGCCGATGCGGCGTGAAGGCTGAGTTGTGAGGACCCGAGACGGGCGCTACAATTCACCCTTCTGTATCTCGATTCAGCCCCACGACCTCGATCATCACATCGGAGCCTGCTGTCATGTCCGAATTCCTGTTCACCAGCGAATCGGTCAGCATGGGACACCCCGATAAGGTCTCGGACCAGATCTCCGACGGCATTCTCGATGCCCTGATCGCCGTCGACCCCACGTCGCGCGTCGCCTGCGAAACACTCTGTACCACCGACTACGTACAACTCTCCGGAGAAATCACCTCAGCCGGAGCCTGCGACGACGATGGGTACCGTGACATTGTCCGCAAAGTGCTACGCGAAATCGGTTACACGATCCCGGGCATCGGTTTCCACGCCGATACCTGCGAAATCGATATCAAGCTGCACAGCCAGAGTGCTGACATCGCGATGGGTGTCGACACCGGTGGCGCCGGGGATCAGGGGTTGATGTTTGGCTACGCCTCGGACCAGACCGAAGAACTGATGCCGATGCCGATCGCATTGGCGCACCGAATCATCAACCGGCTGACCGACGTCCGGCAACAGGGGGTCGTCGACTGGCTGCGTCCTGACAGCAAGAGTCAGGTCACTGTCGAATACTCCGACGGAGCACCCCGCCGCGTCACCACGGTCGTCGTGTCAACACAACACTCGGAAGACGTTACGCAGTCCGAGATTTCCGAGTTCATCCGCCGCGAGGTGGTGGCACCGGTCGTCCCCGATCAGTTTCTCGACAACGAAACCGTCTACCATGTCAATCCGACCGGAAACTTCCTCGTCGGTGGACCTCACGGTGACACCGGGCTGACAGGGCGGAAGATCATCGTCGACACCTACGGAGGCTGGGGGCGGCATGGAGGAGGAGCCTTCAGTGGCAAAGATCCCACCAAGGTAGACCGGTCGGCCGCCTACATGGCCCGCTATATCGCCAAAAACGTCGTCGCCGCCGGACTCGCCGGGGAATGTGAAATTCAACTGGCCTACGCAATCGGAATCGCCGAACCAGTCAGCGTCGCGGTCAATTGTCACGACTCAGAGACTGTTCCAGTAGCCGAAATCGAGGCTCGGATTCGCGCAACATTTCCCGCCCACCAGCTGACTCCGGCCGGAATCATCGCAACCCTCGACCTCAAACGGCCGATCTATAGAAAGACCGCTGCCGGAGGACACTTCGGCCGCAACGACCCCGACTTCACTTGGGAACGGACCGATCGCGTCGAAGCTCTTGGCCTGACGACCAGCGGCTGATCGAACGAGACGACCCAACCAGCCCGAAGATCCGGGGGACTCAAAGGACTGAGTCCAATGCCTAGCACACCCTCGACCAACGACGGACTCGGATTGTCGCAACTGGCGGTGACGATCTGGATCGGCCTGTTGGCAGGCACGTGGTTGATCGCCACTCGCTCGGTGACAGGTTATTTCTCGAGGCCCCTTGAACCGGGTATTGCCTGGGCCGCAATCGGTTCGATCGCAGCACTCGGACTCCTCGCAGCCCTCCTATTCCAATCCCGCCACCCACATTCCGGCCGTACCACCACGCCACTCGTCGCAACGCTCACCCTGGCACCCACGCTCGTCAGTGGCTTCGCGCTGCTGGATCTCTCGAACATCACAACCTGGATCGGACTGACCACGCTCGCAATAGCCAATCTGCTCGGTACCTTCGCCGCACTCGGTCACCGCCCTGACCGCCCTGACCGCCAGCAACATCAGCACCATCCTCCTGCAACCCAGCCGCCAGAATCGACCGCAGTTGTGGTCTCAGACTCGGCAACGCTTCCACCAGCACGACACGCTCACATCCTGTCTCAGAATCTCCGACGGCATCGCGACTGCGACACCGACAAACTCGAAGGCGACCTCACCGTTCACTGGGAAATCGGGCAAAAGCAGCAACCGGTTCACGTTCCGTTCGTGCCCGCCTTCTTGGACACACCCGAGGTGATCTGTCAGTGTGAGGACGACGTGTCGTTGGAAACTGTCCGGGTCCGAATCGCCGAGGTGCGGCGATTCGGAACACGGATCGAACTGAAACGCAGCCGAACGATCGATACCCAGCACGCCACTCGACTCAGATTCTCGGTCACCCTCGACATCTCGGCTCGCCGAGCCGCCTGATCACTCGACCTCGGTGACACACTCCAGCCACACCGGCCCCTTGAGTCCACCGGAGTCGACACCCGACCAATCAATGGTTAGCCAATTGTCTCGTAACAACCACTCTGTGATGTCGGCCCGCATGGCTTCGAGTGACGATTCGAGTGCGAGAGGTGACTGGTTGAGCAAGATCTGGGCCTGTCCGCTGAGTCCGGCGATCACCAACCAGACGCGTTCTCCCTCGTCCAGTCGGCCGGGCCGCCCAAATCGTCTCATCAACCGCGTTTCTTCGCCCGCCAGACAGTCGATCGGCAATCGAATCCGGTGCCCGGATCCAGATTCCTCCACCCTCTGCCACGGACCACTCAGCCGAATGGTGTGTACGTTCATGCCAATCGCTTCCTTCTGCCAGCAGCCATGCCCCGAGTTCTGCCGACGCCAGTCTAGCGATTGGGCCCGGTCCAAGTTGATCTTCGGACCGTGTCGGTGCAATCCTCGAGAAATCCGCTGGTTTCGTAACGCAGAAGCGGTTATACTCCGGCTGAAATCATTTGCATCAAAATAACAAGGGATTGTTCGTTGATGCAGCGCAACAGCCCCCACTTTCCTGTCGAGTCCATCAATTCCCAGGGACGTTCGTCTCCGGACTCGGAACAGGTTCAGGTGGTCACAAAGACCTCCATCGAAACTTCTCCCACCGACCGGAAGAGCGCACGCAAGGTGTTTAGCCAGCGTACCAACTCTCTGCTTGGCATCCAGATCCTCGCCAGTGGGTCCTACGTTCCAGACCAGGTGGTCACGAACGAAGACCTGCAGGCCGAGCACGGGTTCGATCCGGACTGGATCCAGCAGCGAACCGGAATTCTCGAACGACGGCACGCTCCGCCCGAACAAGCCACCAGCGACCTCTGTGTCGAAGCGGCTCGGCGTGCGATTCGTGCCGCACGAGTCGACCCGTCCGAAATCGACCTCGTGCTGGTCGGCACGTTCACTCCCGACTTCAACTGCCCCTCGACCGCCTGTCTGGTGCAGGACAAACTCGGTCTTGATGCACCCGCCGTCGACCTCCAGGCAGCCTGCTCGGGGTTCATCTACGCCATGGTCACCGGCGCCCAGTATGTCGCCACCGGCAACAGCAAACTGGCGCTGGTCATCGGTGGCGACTGCAATTCAAGAATCGTCGATCCGCAGGATCGACGTATCGCACCGCTGTTCGGTGACGGGGCAGGGGCAGTACTGATGGCTCAGGGTGAACCGCACCAGGGACTGATCTGCTACCAGATGGGAGCCGATGGCAGCGGAGGAGCACTGCTACAGTGTGCCGCCGGAGGCACCCGCAACCCGATAACCAGCGACGACATCGAGGCCGGACGACACTATCTCAACATGGACGGCCGAACTGTCTTCAAGTGGGCTGTCCGCGTCCTGACCGATACGATCGAACTGGTGCTCTCAAAATCAGGTATGAGTATCCACGATGTGTCGCTGTTCCTGGTGCACCAGGCCAACCAGCGAATTATCGACGCCGCCGTCTCGCAATTGGGGATTGACCCCGACCGAGTCTTCAACAACCTCGAAAAGTACGGCAACACCTCGGGTGGCTCGATCCCGCTGGCTCTCGATGAAG
Organism: Planctomycetota bacterium; assembly: GCA_963694825.1. Lineage (GTDB taxonomy): Bacteria > Planctomycetota > Planctomycetia > Planctomycetales > Planctomycetaceae > UBA8437. Next base: position 23,672 of record CAVOEV010000010.1, on the reverse strand, counting down.
CCTTCGCCGCCGGTCACATTAATCGAGGCGACACCATCCTGATGTGCGGCTTCGGTGCCGGACTGACTTGGGGCACCACCCTGTTTCGCTGGTGAAAGTTTCGCTGGTGAAACACACCGCGGACATCGCCTCGGTCCCGTCTCAGGTCGACGCACCCGACTCGGACTCGACGTCAGCATCGGCCGCTTCCTGCTGATCGTTGGGCTGATCGTTGGGCTGATCACTCGTCTGCTCGTCATCGGATCTGAGCCACATTTGCGTCATCGGGATCCCGTCGGCACTGTCGCGGACGATCAGGTACAAACCGGTCACGATGCCCCAGAAGACGCTGGCCGCGTAGCCGACAAACAGCGTCTTGGCCACGCAGACCCAGAAAACGAGAAACGTCGAAGAAAACGGAATATCGTTGTCGTCAGCCGTGTCGGAGACCATCAAGGCAACAGGCACCTCGACAGCGCCCACTCCACTCGTCGAATCAGCAACCAAGACGGCTGCCTGCACGTCTCCACCTCGATCGGTCAGCGAGTCGAGCCCGACCGCGACGGACGAACCGGCAAGCCACAAGGTCATGGCCAGTACAATCCACGCCAGACAGGTGGCCAGTGATCCGACAACCGTACCGACCACGGCCTGCCCGGCCAGCAATGCGGGTCGATCGGTCAATAAACCGTGAGCATGACTGAAGCCATCGAACCCGTCGCTGTCTTCGACTCCGATCGTGGCCACCATCAATGGCCAGCCGGCGACAAACCCAACCGACACAAACGCCATCAACAACCCCAGCACAAGCGGAATGAACCACAGCAACGACACGACCAAGGGGCCCACAGTTGGAATCTTGGCGAACAACCCGCCCAGGATGCACAAGCACCACAGTACGCCAAACCACAACAGGCTGATCAAGACTGCCGACAACAACGATGCAATGTGTCTCAGCCCAAACCCACTCACCTCCGCCAACGTCAATGACTCGCCACGAACCACGTCGGCCGCTGTCATCCGAACCAGCATCACCCCTCCCAGCGACCAAACCACCACGGCCACCAGGAACCGAGACCAGGCAATCGCCGTCTCCGACCACGACTCACGCTGCGAAACAATCTGCACGACCGGCGTCACGACGTCTCGCAGCGGACGTCCCAACAACTCCGGATTCCAGACCATGTCGACCGCCAACTCAATCGGCTTGTCGCCAGCAGTCTCCAACAGACCCGTGGCCCGCGGCCCCGACTCCAGCCCACTCGTGTGGACCTGCCACGGCCACTGAGTGGCCGGCTCGGAACCAGACCACGCATCCAGCACTGATCCGCCTGCAGCCACCAGCAATGCGGCCAAACCACCAATCATCCAGCGACGCGGGTCCAGTGAACCCCGTACCACGTTCAACATTAACGCCAGACGCTCACACATCGACGCCGTTGCGTCTTGAGATTGATCCGATTCACCGCCTGCCATGAACTCGCCCTTCCAGACAACCCTCGCCACTCTGAATCCTGTCAGAGAAACCCGTGAGGATTATAGCGACTCGGACGCATCGCCGATGGTGACATCCGCCTTCATTCGGCCGGTCCCGACCATATGACAGACGACCGGAATGGCCAGCAATGTGGTCAACGACCCCGAGAACAATCCTCCGACAACAACGCGTGCCATCGGAGCCTGCAATTCGCCTCCTTCGCCCCAGCCCATCGCTATCGGCAGCATTGCCAGCACGGTCGTCAAGGTGGTCATCAGGATCGGCCGAAACCGCCGCACACTCGCCCCAACAATCACCTCGATCCGATCGCCACAACCGACCGGCGCTCTGTCTGCCAAACGCGACTTGATGCAATCCAGAAGCACGATCGCGTTGTTGACGACGATCCCGGACAGCATCACCGTGCCGATGAATGACTGAGCGTTGAGCGTGGTGCCGGTCAGGACCAGCGACAGGATGACTCCGATCGCGCCCAGGGGAATCGTCACCAGGATCACCAGCGGATCGCGGAACGATTCGAACTGCGACGCCATCACCATGTACATCAGCACGACCGCCAACACCAGCCCTTTGGTCAGTTCCCCGAAACTCCGCTGTTGCTCCTCCCAGGAACCCATTACGCGGTAGGTGAACGCCCGGGGCCAGTTGTCCTGGTCAAGACGCGAGGTAAGGTCGGCGACGATGCTCCCGAGGTCGCGACCGGCCACGTCGGCAGACACACGCACCACTCGCTGTCGAGCACTGCGAGTGATCCGCAACGGAGCACTACCCGAATCGAAACGAACCAAGTCCCGCAATGCCACCACCCGGCCCACGTCGGTCGCCACTCCCAATCGCTCGATGTCCGGCAGGCGATCTCGGTCCGAATCCTGCAACCGGACAAGCACGTTGAACTCGTCGCCCGACTCACGGAACATCGTTGCTTCGGTGCCACGGATTGTCGTGTCGAGCGTTTCGGCAATGTCACGGACACTGATCCCCAACAGGCTGGCCTTGGACCGATCGACATGGACAGCCAGTTCCGGCCGACGGTCAGGCCGATCGACATTGATGTTGATCAGACCCGGCACCTGCTTCATCACCTCCGCCACCCGTTCGGCCAGCTTGTCAGCCTGATCCAGATCATGCCCTCGCACCTCGACCTCAATGTCCCCACCGCCAAACTGCAGCATCCTCGCCAACATTCTTTCCTGCTGAGCCTCCACGCGGACCTGCATCCCCGGCACCGCACCGATGGCCTTGGCCACCACGTCCCGCACCTCTTCGACCGATTCGGACCGTTCGCTCTTGGCTACCAGCTTGATTCTTATCCAACACTCATTCCAATCGTCGGAATCGTCGCGGTCGCCACCGATAAAAGCCGCGACGGTCTGCCGCTTCTCCGGCGGGATCGCATCCAGAATCGCTCGCTCGATACGCCGAGCCTGTCGGTGCAGGTGCTGGAACTGGATGCCCGGAGCCATCTGGGCCCGCACCCGCAGGTCGCCCTCGTCGGCCTTCGGCATGAACTCGGTTCCAATCCGAGGCACCAGTCCGACCACGATCGAAAAGACGAGCAGAAGAAGCGAGAGCACCGTGGCCGGCCGGCCCAAAGACAGCCGGAGAACCGCAGCATAGGCTGACTCGAATCGAGCCAACAGGCCGCGAGACGCCCCGCTGAGCAAGCCCCTCGACACACCGCCCTGGGACGAGTCTCCCACAGTCGTCGCTTTGCCACCCCAGTAGGCTGCCAGCATCGGTGTCAATGTCAGGCTCGCCAGCAACGAACAACTCAACGCAAAACAGACCACCCAGGCCAACTGGTGCAGCAGCACACCGGTCATCCCGTCAACAAACACCAGTGGCAGAAACACGATCAACGTGGTCAGCGTGCTGGCCACGATCGCCGAAGCCACCTCGGCCGTCCCGTCAACGGCAGCCTCCTTGATCGGCTGCCCGTCGTCGCGACGACGGTAGATCGATTCCAGTACGACGATCGAATTGTCGACCAGTAAACCCAGTCCCAAGGCCAGCCCACCGAAGGAGACCACGTTCAGTGAAAAGTCGCGAGCGTAGATCAACACGAAGGTGGCCATCACCGAAAACGGCATCGAAATGCCAATCACGATCGTGCTGCGGAAACTGCGAAGGAAAATCACCAACACCACCGCCGCCAGACCCATCCCGTAGACCGCCGTCCTGCGAATGTTCTCGATCGACTGCACCACGAACTGAGACTTGTCGATCCGGATCGACAGCACCATGTCGCTCTGCCGGGAATTCAGACGGGCAACCGCCTCGCGAACCCGACGACTGACGGCCACCGTGTTGGCGTCGGACTGCTTGTGGACGTAAATCAACAGCCCTTCCGTCCCGTTGACCCGGCTGGCGTCAGTGCGTTCCTCGATCCCGTCCTTCACCCGTCCAATGTCAACAACCCGCACGATGGCCCCGTCACGCTCGCGGACAATCGTCTGGCGAATCTCGTCCAGGTTGCGAAACTGGCCGTGGCTGCGAACCAGACGCTGCACGTTCCCCTCGTCAAAGTCACCGGCCGGCTGAGTGACATTCTGCCGCCGAAGCGATGCCACCACCTCGTTGACTCCCAGGTCCAGCGACTCGAGTTTCTGACGATCCAGATCGACCTGGATCTCGCGTCGCACCGCACCACGCAGCCGTACCTGGCCCACACCCTCCAACTTCTCCAACGCCGGTATGATTTCGATCTCGGCCCGACGAGTCGTCTTGACCGCCAGTCGCTCGTCCTCCAAGCCGCCCCCAACCCGCTCCAACGCCAGATAGATGATCGGCGAATCACTCTCGTCATATCGCCGAAAATACGGACCCTCGACCCCTTCGGGCAGTTGCCGACGCACCTTCTGGACAGCCTGACGCATGTCGTTGAGAGCGACGTCGAGATCGACACCAAAGGTCATGCGGACCCGGATCGTACTGGCCCCCTCGGCACTGACACTCGAAATCTCCTCCGATCCCCGCACCGAACTCAACGCCTGCTCCAGCGGCCGAGTCAGCAATGTCTCGATCTCATCCGGCGCTGCACCCCGGTACAGCGTCTCGACACTCACCACCGGGTAATCGATCCGAGGCAACAGGTCGACGGCCAGCCGCTCGACGGCCACATACCCCAGCAACGTGACCACCAACGCGGTCATCATCGTGGTCACCGGCCGATGGACTGCCAGGCGGGTCAGGGTCATGGCGACTCAGTCCGACGTCCGCACAGGTGCGTCCACAACCTCCACCTGCTGCCCGTCCCGGACTAGATGGCTTCCCAATGTCACGACCCGATCGTCGGGCGACAGACCGCCCAGGACCTCAACCATCGTACCCGAGTCGGTCCAACCCAGCTGCACATCGACCTGCCGAACACTCTTGCCGTCACGCGACACGACAAACATCGTCTTTGAATCACCGTTGTCGACCACCGCCGACAGCGGCACAACACTCGCCCCTGCATGACGTTCCAGCACCACTCGGACTCGAGCGTACATGCCCGGCTTGAGCAGCTCCCTGGAATTGTCGACGGCGACGTAGACGACGGCCGTCCGAGTCTGAGGGTCGAGCACCGGAGCCATTCGCTCGACATGGCCGACAAAGACCTCCTCGGGAAATCCGTCCACCCGAACCTCGGCAACCTGACCCGTCCGCAAGGACCGGTAATCTCGCTCGCCAACATGCAACGTCGTGCGGACTGTCGAAAGATCGACGATCCGCAACAGGCCCAGATCACTCTTGGCCATATCGCCGACCTGCACCATGCGGGCCGCGACCCGGCCCGACAACGGTGACTCGATCCGCCGCTCGGCAACCGCCAGACGACTCCCCTCCAAGGCACTCTCCGCCTGATCAACCTTCGACATCGACAATCGCAACTCCGCTTTCGCAATCTCCAGTTTCGATCGAGAGGCTTCCAGCTGTTGAGCCGTGCCGACTCCCTGGCGGCGCAAATCCTCCTGACGTTTGTGCTCCAATTTCGCCGCGGAGACTCGCAATTCCTGAGCCCTCTGCTCGGCAATCGACACCTTCTTCGCCGCTTCGGATTGCCGAACCAACTCCCGCTGCTCCGACGCATCGATCCGCAACAACTCCTGACCTATCACGATCGTGTCGCCCACGTCGACGACCAATGACCGGATCTGACCACTGACCCGCGACTGGATCTCCACGTCGCGATCCGCGTCAAGACTCCCCACCAACTCCAATGACTCTTCGATGTCTCGTATCGTCAACCCCACCACCTCGACCGCCACCGCCTGGCTCGAGGGGGATGGCAAATCGACGTCGGCGTGCTGATGCGAATCTACGAAAACCGCCCAGCCAATGCCGAAGCACGAAGCCAGTACGAAAGGCAGAACCAGGATCTTCATCCGTATCTCGCAGGCGACAGGACATCACAGGGGAGGGGAGGCAAGGGGGGGAGCGCAGCGGTGGGCAGGGGTGGGCAGGGGTGGGCAGGGGTGGGCAGGGGTGGGCAGGGGAGGGCAGGGGAGGCGAGACAGTGGTGCGGGGCGGGGGCGGGACAGTTGCACCACTTTAGCCGCATCTCGACCCATAAGGCAATGCCCTGGTGTGCCGCTCGAATCGCCGACCGCTGATCGCTACATTCGTACGTGTGAGATTGCTGGAGACTGGACATTTCGTCGCGGTCCAATGATGGCCGCTGTGGGTTTTGGAGAAGAGAATCATGGACCTGATGAGCACATTGAGCGGTTCATTGATGGAGTCGTTTTTTCCGGCGGGATGGGACTTGGCAAAGCTCGACGCCTGTGTCGCAGACGATCCAACGACGATCACCGAGCGGCAGGACTGGTGGCACGACGACTTCGAGTTGCTGCCTTGCCAGACCCTGCCCGACTTCGACACGATGCTCGGACACGAAATCGCCGTGACGATCGCCGAAGCCCGCAAGCAGGGCCACCAATTGGCCATGATCCTGCCGGTCGGCCCGATGGGAATGTACCGCTGGGCCGTCTACTTTCTCAAGGAATGGGGCATCTCGTGTGACCACGTCCACGGTTTCAACATGGACGAATGGAGTGATGCCGATGGCAATACGCTTCCATCGGGTCACCCCGGAGCGTTCGAAACCGCGATGGCCAGTGCCTTCTACGGACCACTGGGCGACTTGACCGTCCCGGTCGATCAGCGACACTTCGCCTCCAAGGAGGCACTCCCCCACTTCGCTAACCAGATTGGTGAGATCCGGGCCGCTGGCGGCAAGTTGGCCGTTCTGTTTGGAATTGGTCGAGTCTGCCACATTGCATTCTGGGAACCTCAATTCGCCGGCGAGTACGACTCGACCGACGACTGGAAGGCGGCCACGCATCGGCTCGGTGCCCAATTGCATCCGTTGACGATCGAGCAGAACGCGGTGACGAGTTTCAAGAGTCGCACGACGCTGGTGCCGGCGTTCGCCAACACGATCGGCCCAGGCCTGTTCCTGGGTGCCGACAAGATCATCGGTGGCGCCGACGGGACGTTTTCTCGAGGAATGATGTGGCAGGGTCTGAGCCTGTGGATGACCCTGCGACACGACCCCACGCCCTGGATCCCCTCGACCTTCATGCCCACACAACCCGGCCGACTCTTCTTCCTCGAAGAACTCGCCGGACCGCTCGAACCCGAGTGCAATTAGTCGGGGAGGAGGGCTAGAGGACCTCGGTCAGCACGTCTTCGTGGACAAACAGTGGCAGCGGCGGGTCGTAATGGACCGATATCGCCAACGCATCGCTCGGACGACTGTCGACCTCGACCAACTCGCCGTTGATCCGGATCCTCAGCACGGCAAAATACGTGTGATTGCGCAGGTCGGTGATGACCACATCCTCGATCTCACCGCCCATCTGCTCGACCGTCGCCTTGAGCAGGTCGTGAGTCAAGGGTCGAGGCGGCGGATCTTCCGTGATCCGGCGATTGATCGCACCGGCCTCGAACAACCCGATCAGGATCGGAAACGATCGGTTCCCGTCCAACTCGCGAAGGAACACAATCTGCTGATCACCGATGTCGTTGATGACAATCCGAGCGAGTTCCATTCGGACAAGCATGTCGATGACTCCAACCTGGGACAGCGGCGCGCTGGATTATAGTACGCCACGACGTCCATTCAAGACGGCCGATGGTTCAACCGTCGCCGAGTTGACCGAGAATGCCGTTGACTCGCTCAAGCTGTTCTCTGAGTCCGGCCAACGTGCCACGCACTCCGTCAACCACTTCAGCCGGCGCCTTCGACACGAAACTCTCGTTGGACAATTTCTTTTCGTGACCGGCAATCACGCCGTTGAGCTTTTCGATTTCCTTCAGATGCTTGGCCCGCTCGGCCTCGCGGTCGACGACACCCTCGAGATCGATGTACCCGTCCGCCTCGCCCAAGGCAAAACTCGCAGCCCCCTCACTCTGGCTGACATCCGGCCCCAGGGCAATTAACTCGGAATTGGCCAGGTTCAAGAACTGCTCGGCCACCGACTCGAGATCCTCCGCCACGTCCGACCCGCATCGGACCGACAAGGACAGTCGAGTACTGCGGGGAATCGAGTAGGTCGAACGGACGTTTCGCACCGCCACGATCAACTCCTGCAATCGCTCGAATCGCCCCTCCAGTTGCTCGTCCTGCCACTGGGTCGGCAACACCACCCAATCGGCTCGCATCACGCTTTGGGCAGCCGGCTCGGGCAACGGAAGTCCGCGACACTCAGCCCACTCGGACAACCGCTCCCACAGTTCCTCGGTGATGAACGGAATGATCGGAGCCAGCAGCCTCAGCAACGCGTCGAGAACTCCCACCAGGACCCGCTGAGCCATCGCCCGAGCCTCCCCGTCGCCCGACTCGGACTGCAACCGAGACTTGACCATCTCCAGGTACCAATCGCAGAACTCGTTCCGGGTGAAGTCGCGGAGCGTCCGTGTGGCCTGATCGAACTGATAACCGTCCAGGTAGCCGGTGACCGTGGCGGCGATTCGTGAGAGTCGGCTGAGAATCCAGCGGTCCTCGATCGCCAGTTCGCTGCTCTCACCCGGACCCGGTACTGGAATCGGTCCGGGTTCGTAACCTTCGAGGTTCAGCATCGCGAAACGCGCGGCGTTCCAGAACTTGTTACAGAAGTTCCGCCCCGCCTCAAAACGCTCGGCCACCATCCTCGCCACCGACTCACCCTCGTCCGGGACGTACCACGGGCTGCTGTACTGCCAGGCCTTCCCGCAGCCACCGCATTCGACCCGAGGCTTGTCGCCACCACCGGGTGTCGCCTGCTGGTGTTGGATTTCCTGAGGTGTCACATGGCCGCATTCAGGGCATTCGTACCCCACCGGCAACCGAATGTCCTGAGTCTCGCCGGCGAAACCGGCGATCGTGAACCGCACGGCATCGGCACCGTAGCGGTCGATCAGGTCCAGCGGATCGACCCCGTTCCCCTTCGACTTCGACATCGTCTGACCAAAGCCGTCGAGAATCTTGGGGTGAACGCAGACGTGCGAAAAGGGAACCTCACCCATGTTGTACAAACCGGCCAGCACCATCCTCGCCACCCACAACGTGATGATGTCGCGGCTGGTGACCAGCACACTGCCGGGATAGAAGTAATCGAGACTCGCGGTCGAATCGGGCCAGCCCAAAGTCGAGTGTGGCCAGAGTGCCGAACTGAACCACGTGTCAAGCACGTCCTCATCCTGCACCAGTTCATGACCGCCTCCCAGCTCGTCGCCCTCGAGATCCGTCTCGGCACAGACCAGCCAACCACCGTTCTCGGCGTCCTCACGCCAGCACACGTCCACTCGATCCGCAAACGCTGCCTCCAGGTCCTCCGACTGGCAGGTTCGGCAGTACCAGATCGGAATCCGATGTCCCCACCACAGTTGGCGAGACACGCACCAGTCGCGTTTTTCTCCGAGCCAATCGAGGTAGGTCTTGGCATACCGAGACGGAAAGAATGTGACACGACCATCCTCGACGGCATCAATCGCCGATTGGGCCAGGTTGTCCATCTTCACGAACCACTGGTCCGAGAGATACGGTTCGATCGGAGTCTTCGACCGATCACTGTGAGCCAGATCGATGACGCGGTCTTCGCAGCCGTCGTAAAGCCCCAAGTCGTCCATCGCCTCGACCACACGCTTCCGAGCCTCGTAACGATCCAACCCGGAAAATTGGCCGCCGTTGCCGTTGATCGTGCCGTCCGAATCGAGAATATTGATCATCGGCAAATCGTTACGCAGGCCGCAGGCGTAATCGTTGGGGTCGTGAGCCGGTGTCACCTTGACGGCTCCGGTGCCCAGGTCCTGCTTGGCCAGCAACGCGTCGGCAATGATCGGGATCTCGCGATCGACCAGCGGGACGTGTACCGAGCGGCCGACCAGATGAGCGTACCGCTCGTCACCAGGATGCACGCAAACCGCCGTGTCACCCAGCATCGTCTCGGGCCGAGTCGTCGAGAATCCAATCGTCTCGTCGGAATCGACCACCTTGTAGCGGAAGGTCCAGAATCCGCCCTCAACCGCTTCGTAAAACACCTCGTCATTCGCGACAGCGGTCTGAAGGAACGAGTCCCAGTTGACCAGACGCTTGCCTCGATAGATCAAGTTGTCGTTGAACAGCTTGAAGAACGTCCGACGAACAGCCTTCGAGCAGACGTCGTCAAGAGTGAATCGAGTCCGCCGCCAGTCACAACTGGCGCCGATCAGCTTCAACTGCGACAGAATCTTCTGTTCGTAAGAGTCCTTCCACGCCCAGATCCTCTCGACCAACGCCTCACGACCCACATCATGACGCGTCAGCCCCTCCTCCTCCAGCATCCTGCGTTCGACAACCGCCTGAGTGGCGATCCCGGCATGGTCGGTACCGGGCATCCACAACGCCTCGAAACCCTGCATCCGTTTCCAACGAGTGATCAGGTCCTGGAGCGTCCCGTTCAACGCGTGCCCCATGTGCAGAGCACCGGTGACGTTGGGCAAGGGGATCATGATCGTGTGCTGAGACTTCTCAGAGTTCGGCTCGGCGTTGAACTCTCCCCGCTCAGACCACTCGGTATACCACCGCGATTGAGCTGCGGCCGGATCGTATTGCTTGGGAATCTCCGAAGGCATCAGTCGGCACCTCGTGTTGTGGCCCCGCCGGCATCCCCGCCGGCATCCCCGCCGGCATCCCCGCCGGCATCCCCGCCGGCATCCTTGTCGGCATCCTTGTGCAGCTTGTATTCCACGCTATCGACCAAGGCCAACCAGCTGGCCTCGATGATGTTCTCACTGACACCCACCGTGCTCCACACCTCGTCACCATCGCGACTCTCGATCACCACCCGCACACGGGCAGCAGTGCCGAGCGACGAATTGATCACTCGCACCTTGTAGTCCACCAGCTGCATCGTCTCGACACAGGGAAATTCGTCTCGAAGTGCCTTTCTCAGGGCGGTGTCCAACGCATTGACCGGTCCATCACCTTCGGCCACCTCGTGCACTTCCCGACCACCAACCATCAGCTTCACCGTCGCCTCGGTCACCGGATCCTCCACCGCATCGGTCTCAACATTCACCCGGTAATGCACTCGTTCGAAGTACGATCGGTAGGTCCCTGCCACTTTCTTGACCAACAGGTCAAACGACGCTTCAGCCGCCTCGAACTGATAGCCTTCGTTTTCCAGATTCTGGACCCGCATCAGGATCTTCGCCATCAACTCGTCGTCCTGCTGCATCTTGAGTCGAGTGGTGGCGGCGACGATGTTGGATCGTCCCGAGAGTTCACTGACCAGAACGCGGCGGACGTTGCCGACGGATTCGGGAGGCACGTGTTCGTAACTGGCAGACACCCGGTTGACGGCGTGCACATGCATGCCGCCCTTGTGAGCGAATGCACTTTGGCCGACATACGGCTGGCCGGGCCGGAAATTCATGTTCGACAATTCGTAGACGTACCGAGACAACTCGACCAAATGCTCGACACCCCTGTCGTTGAGTACCTCGTAACCGGTTTTCTTCAGAGCCAGATTGGCGATCACGCTGATCAGGTCGGCATTGCCACAGCGTTCCCCAATGCCGTTGATGGTGCCCTGCAGATGCACGACTCCCCGGTCGATTGCGGCCAGGGAATTGGCCACTCCGACATCCGAATCGTTGTGGCAGTGAATCCCCAACGGCACATCGACCGCCGCCGCCGCCGCCGCCACACCCGCCACAATCTCCTCGGGCATCCGGCCCCCATTCGTATCGCACAGCACGATCGTGCGCGCCCCCGACGCCTCGGCTGCCGTGAGAGTCTTCAAAGCGTACTCGGGGTTGGCTGACCAGCCGTCGAAGTAATGCTCGGCGTCATAAATCACCTCGCGACCCTCGGCGACCAGAAACGCAACCGAATCGGTAAGCATCGCCAGGTTTTCTGCCAACTCGACCCGCAACACTTCACTCACATGAAGGTCCCACGTCTTGCCAACCACCGTGCAGACCGGCGCCAGTGAATCTCGCAAAGCCCGCATCCCCGTGTCGTCCTCGGCCGCTATGCCACGACGCCGAGTCATCCCAAAGGCCGTCACCTGGACGTGCTCGAGATCAAGATCGCGGACCGCGCGAAAGTACGCGGCATCCTTCGGGTTCGACAACGGATAACCGCCTTCGACGTAGTCGAAGCCAAGCGAATCCAGACGCGACGTGATCTGTAACTTGTCCTGGAGCGAGAAATTGATCCCCTCGCCCTGGCTGCCGTCTCGCAACGTCGTGTCGTAGATCTCGATGCGTGGCATCAGGCCCTGACCATGCACTGTGTCTCAAACTCAAAAAAGAACGCCTCAGGCAAAACGCAAACCCGAGGCGACTGACGCGGGCGGTCCGCACACGGTCCCTGACCCAGCCCTGCATGATAGGTCGGACACCAAAGAGCGTCAAACCTCGCTCGAACCGACGCTCACAGCCGATTCTCGCACCGAACCCTCGCCACTCGTCAATGCGTCCCACTCCTCCATCGTGTACATCACCTCGCGTGCCTGAGACCCATTGTAGTCGCCCACGATCCCGTCCTCGGCCATGAAATCCACCAATCGAGCCGCTCGGCCATAACCGATCCCCAGGCACCTCTGCAACAATGACACGCTGCCACGAGCCTCGCGAATCACGACTTCGATCGCCTGCTCGTACAAGTCGTCCCGTTTCTTGAGATCCTCGAACCCCGTACCTGAACCCGAATCGGCAGAACTGATTTTCGTCAACTCGTCCGAATAACTCGGCTCGACCTCGCTGAAGAAGTCGATCACGTCGTTGACCTCCTTGTCACTGACAAACGTGCCCTGAGCCCGGACCAGGTGACTGGTGCCGGGTGTCAGGTAAAGCATGTCGCCGTTGCCCAGCAACTTGTCGGCTCCAATCTCGTCCAACACCACGCGACTGTCGGTCCGACTGGCGACCTGGAACGACACCCGCGCCGGTAAGTTCGACTTGATCAAACCGGTGATCACGTCGACTGTCGGCTTCTGAGTCGCCAGCACCAGGTGGATTCCGACCGCTCGAGACTTCTGAGCCAACCGGATGATGTGCCTCTCGACATCCTTGCCAGCCGACATCATCATGTCGGCAATCTCGTCGGCCACAATCACGATGTATGGCATCCGCTCGGGAACCTCGTCGGCCTCAAGCTCATCCTCCTCCAAACCCAACCGTTCCAGGATCGTGCTCCGATCCAGGGCGTTGTAACTGTCCAGATGCCTGACCCCGCAACGGGCCAACAGCTCGTACCGATCCTCCATCTTGTCGACCGCCCACGCCAACACCGCCTCGGCCTTCTTCATGTCTGTGATCACAGGATGCATCAGGTGAGGAATTCGACGGTAAGGACTCAACTCGACCATCTTCGGATCGATCATCAGCATCCGGACTTCGTCGGGCCGACGGGTCATCAGCAGCGATAGAATCAGCGCGTTCAGACAGACACTCTTACCCGTCCCGGTCCGGCCGGCGATCAACAGGTGAGGCATTTTCGCGAGATCGATGGTCAAGACACGACCGCTGACATCCTTGCCCAGGAACACCGGCAACCGCTTTTCAGAGACATCCTTAGGACTCGTCTCGATCAACTCTCGCAACCGCACCATCACACGACGCTCGTTGGGCACCTCGATCCCCACCGTGTTCTTGCCTGGAATCGGGGCCACCACGCGAACCGTGGGCACACGCAAAGCAATCGCCAGATCGTCGGCCAGACGACTGACCTTCTGAAGCCTGAGTCCGGCTTCGAGTTCGAGTTCGAATTGAGTGATCACCGGGCCAGTGTCGATCGCGACGACCCGAATGCTGAGTCCGAATTCCCGAAACGACTGCTCGAGCGTGATGGCCGCCACCTGAGCCTTCTTGGCCAACAATGCGTAGGGAACCTCCTCGGATTCTTCCAGCAGATCCAAGTCCGGTAAAACATGCTCGTCGTCGTCCTTGCTACCAACTGCCTCCAGCCGCTCGTAAATCTCCTCACGCTCATTCGACTCCGCAAGCGGTGGATTCACCCGCACCGGGTAACCGAGCGGTCCGCCCGGCTGCTCGTCGATGCGACGTACAACCGGTTCGGCCACCACATCCTCAAACCGTTCCTCTTCCCGCTCGACTCCTTCCACTCGGATCGCCGGCGACTCGGCCGCCAAGGCCACCTCGACGTCGATCGCCAGAGTGTCCGACACGCAAGCCACACGTGACACGGCCTTTGTCTCGACCCACTCGGCCGCCCGACGACTGCCAGCTCGCTTGGCTCCAAACTCCCAACCACTCCTGGACAACCGCAGACCCCACAGCAGGGGAGTGGCAGCCCATCGCAGCAACCACCACGCTCGAGGAGTTTCTCCGGTCAGCACGAGACCTGCGATGGCCATCGACCCGATCAACAACTGGCATCCCGCCACGGTCAATCGACTCGAAAGCCAGATTATCGACCAGGCTCCCACCCAACCACCACTGCCGGCAACAAGCCCGCCGGACAGGCCCGGAGCCAACGCCTGCAACGCAGCAGACACCGACGCCAACAACAAGCTCCAACCAAACAGCCACTGCCAGGCCGACACGCGGGAATCGCCACGCAACAGACCAATGCCCAAGCTGAAGACAGCAGCGGCCACCAACCAACTGGCGGCTCCGAAGGCAACGTGCAGCGTGTGAGCAATCTGAGCACCGGGGGCACCGACGAGATTTCGGGAAGAGTCATTGGGAGGATACACCGAGACGCCGGGCGGATCGGCCAGGTCGGCCGAACCCAAGCTGGCAACCAGTACCACCGCCAGTACCAACAGCAGTGTCGCCGTCATCCGGCTGTTCCAGTTTTGCATATCCATGTGTCATTCCTCCCTCGGCGTCCAATCGCATCTCCGACCGGCCGGCACCATCGACAACACCGACAGCAAACAGCTCGCTCGCGCCAGCCATTAAACGGGTGCCGTGCAGACCGATCCCGCCAAAGGCTAGCACTCGCGGACGCTGCGGAAACCGGCATCAGGCCGCCGGGCGTCGCCTTTTGACAACGCGACCGCACGACCCGGAGGATTGTGACGATTACGTCGACTCTCAGGACACTCGACCGGCCGGCCTGTCAGGCTCAAGACCATCTCTGGTCGATCCACTCGATCAACTGTGTCGCGAGTTCGCTCTTGGGGCCAGACCACGCAGCCACCACCGACCCGCTCGAGTCGATCAACTCGATCGAATTCGATTCCGCCCCAATCGCCTCGGGACCGTTCAACACGATCGCATCACAGTTCTTGGCTCGCAGCTTCTGCAAGGCGCCCTCGCGAGGATTGCTCGCCTCCAACGCAAAGCCGATCACAAACCGATCGGCCTTGCCGGACCCCAACATCGCCAACACGTCGTCCGTCTCGATCATCTCGACCGACACCGCATTCCCCGTCTTGGTCAGCTTGCCCTCGTGGCGAACTCGAGGCCGGTAATCACACACCGCCGCCACAGCCACCACGCCGTCACAGTCGCCGAATGCCCCCAGGCACGCCGCCCCCATCTGCTCGGTCGTCTCGACACTCACCAATAGGCAACCCTCAGGAGCAGTCATCGCCACCGGTCCGCTGACCAACACCACCTCGTGACCCGCCGCCACAGCTGCCGCCGCCACCGCATAACCCATCCTGCCGCTGCTGGCGTTTGACAGATACCTGACGTCGTCAAGGTACTCGCGGGTCGGACCGGCCGTGATCAGGATCCGCATCCACTCGCCTCACTCGCCTCACTCGGCTCACCCGCATTCGACAAACCCGATCCGCTGCCAGACTCAGCAGCGGGAAGCGACTCGCAGACCGCAGCGATTCGCTCGAGAATCTGGTCCGGCTCGGCCATCCGACCAACACCCACCTGGCCACAACTCAACCAACCCTGACCCGGTTCGATCAACTCGTAACCGTCCTGCCTCAACGTCGCGATGTTACGGGCGACCGATGCCTTGGCCCACATCTGGCAGTTCATCGCCGGAGCCATCAGCACCGGTCCTTCGAAACAGAGCAGGGTGGTCGACAACAGATCGTCGGCGAGTCCATGAGCCACGCGGGCGATCGTCTGCGCCGTCGCCGGAGCAACAACCGCCAGCTGTGCCCTGCGGGCCAAACCGATGTGCTCGCCCTGGTGATGCTCGCTCGGAGCAAACAAATCGCAGTGAACCTCTCGGCCGGTGAGCGCTTCGAACGTGGTGGCGCCGATGAACCGTTTTGCCGACTCAGTCATGACGACCGAAACCGCCGCGCCGGCCTGCACCAATCCACTGGCCAGCGCAGCCGACTTGTAGGCCGCCACGCCGCCACTGACGCACAGCAGTATTTCACGACCACGCATCCGGCTGTCTCCCAGCTGCCCCCGCAATCGGCCACCGTGGCCTCGTCCGGGTTACAGTTCGCTGAGATCCGGGCCGGAATCCTGCAGGATCTGGTCCAAGTCCGGAGCCCCGTCTTCGGCCAACGCGACGTTGCCAGCACTGTCGAGGTAGATCTTGTCGTTGAGAATCTCTTCGACCACGATCACCATCGCGTTGTTCGTCACCAGGTCGACCAACGGCCGAGCACCCCGGTTGAGTGCCACCATCCGCTTTTGAATCAGGGACGACAGCCTGAACCGGCCGCCAACCTTCTGAACAATCGCCTCTTCTCTGAACGCATCAAGCATGGCTCTGCTCCTCCCACGCCGACAAAATTGTTGTGATTTCCAAAACCGCCCGGTCCAGGTCGTCGTTGATGACACTGTACCGGTATCTCTCGGCCTGCTGCACCTCGCGGCTGGCCGTCGCAATCCGACGTGAGATCGCTTCGGACGTTTCCGTCCCCCGCGACTCCAATCGGATGCGATATTCCTCCATTGACGGGGCTAGAACGAAAATCGTCAAGGCACCGGGGTATCTCTCCATCACCGCCAAGGCCCCTTCGACGTCGATTTCGAGCAACGCCCAAACCGATTCCCGCTCGGCACGACTGATTTCTGAGGCCAATGTCCCGTACCAGTCGCCCACACCGTGCACCTCGGCACACTCGACAAAATCGCCTCGCTCTCGCTTTGCCGCAAACTCCTCGTGACTCAGAAAAAAGTAATCCTTCCCGTCGACCTCGGCCGGCCGAGGTCGACGTGTCGTTGCCGACACCGCCTCACGCAACCGCACCGGACTCTCATTCAATAACCGGTCCACAATCGTCGACTTGCCGCTGCCACTGGGACCCGACAAAACCAACACGCGACTGACACTGGCAGGAAACTTGATCTCCAACTCCACTCACTCCACGTTCTGCAGGTTCTCTCGAATCCGATCCAACGCCAACTTGCTCTCGACCACCCGGTGAGCAATCTCGATGTCGTTGGCCTTCGAACCAATCGTGTTCGTTTCGCGAATCATCTCCTGGCACAGGAACTCCAGCTTGCGGCCCTGAGACGTCTTGCTGTCGAGAATCTGTTGGAACTGGTCCAGATGACCGTCCATCCGCGACAACTCCTCGTTGATGTCGCACCGGTCGGCAAACAGACTCACCTCCCGAATCACGTCCGACTCGGAGACCGTCGCAACTTCCCCGGACAACACGCCGCCCACTCGGTCGAGCAACTTCTGGCGGTACGATTCGGACACCCGTGGCGCCAATTCGCGGATCGCTGCCAATTCGATCAACAACACGCCGCACTGATGCCGCAGATCCAACTCGATCGTCGCACCCTCCTCGCGACGAAATCCCCCCAACTGCTCCAATGCCCCCGCCAAGGCCACCTCCAAACCCGACCACAACTCCATCGGGTCAACCGATCCAGCCCGATTGTCCCGGATCACTCCGGGTAGACCCAACAAAGCCTCCAATGTCACCTCGCCAGACAACTCAAGTCGCCCAGCAATTTCTCGCATCTGAACGGCGTACTCGCCCAGAACAGACTCGTCGACCACTGTCCGGACATGACCCTCCGGTGAGTTCATCCGCGCAAACACGCTGACCGTGCCGCGGTGAATCCGCTCCCGAACCGCTCGCTCGACCCGACCCTCCAACGATGCACACGAATCGGGCAGCTTCGACACGATCTTCAGGTAACGATTGTTGACCGTCCGTACCTCGACCGTGAACAATACGTCCGTCGCCTGATGCGTCTCAGCACCAAATCCCGTCATGCTCAACAGCACAATCGTCTCGCCTGTTGATCCACTCGAGCCATCACTCGCCAGACTTCGCAGCCGGTTTCTTCTCAACCGCCTTCTTCTCAACCGCCTTCTTCTCAACCGGCTTCTTCTCAACCGGCTTCTTCTCAACCGGTTCGGTATCGGTCGAGCTCTCAGTTGTGTTGCGTTCAGGGAGGCTCAAACCGATGTCGTCGTCCATGATTGTCACTCTGGACGATTCTTCTCTGAGTTTCGGAATCGCGTTCTCGGCATTGACGATCTGGACGGTGAATTCCCAATTGCCGTCAGCCGTCTTTCCGCCGTCGTATTCGATTTCGACAGTCGCCCGCAGCTGGGTCGTGTTGGCCTTAAACGTCAGCGGCTTTCCCTTCAGTTCGACGTTGTGCAGGCTCTGCACCGCAGCACGAACGTTCGCCTTGATCGTTACGGTGACGTCTTCGGCTGGAGTTCCGTTGAGATAGACCGGGACAATGACACTCATGCGGTCGTCACCCTCCCAACGGGTCACCGCGTCGAGCAATCGGACTTCGGGCTGATCGAATGTCACGTTGCCTCGATCGGCTCGCAAAGTGATCCCACCGAATCCGGCCAGCAGGACCCACAACACGGTCAGCACGACGGTGATGCCGGTGAAGGCGTCGCCGGCTCGAGCCCCAAAGGCACTCTGGCCTCCCATGCCGCCAAGAGCTCCAACCAGTCCGCCCCCACGCCCCTGCTGCAGCAGGATGATCAGGATCATCAGCGTGCCGTCGACCGTCAATGCCCAAGCCAACCCGGTACTGGGGCCTCCTATCAGCCACCCGACCAAGAAGCACAGTGCGGTCAGAACCAGGAAGAGCAGATAGACCTTCCAGTAGTTCTTCAGATGTTCAATCAGGTCCTTCACCAGGTCGTCTCCGTCGCGAACAACACGCGATTGGGCAGGGTGGATTGGGTGGAGCGGGGCAGGGTGTGACAGGATGGGGCCGGTTGAGGCCGGTTGAGGATAATCCCAAGGAATACGAGCAAGTCAGAGTTCCCTGGCTGCGTCGATAATGGCAACAAACGACTCGACCGACAGACTAGCTCCTCCGACCAGGGCCCCGTCAACATTGGGCTGACTCATCAACTCAGCAGCGTTGTCCGATTTGACACTGCCTCCGTACAGAATCCTTGTGGACTCGGCCACTTCGGAATTGTAGCGAACTGCAAGCTGGTTGCGAAGGTGAGCGTGAGCCGATTCGGCCTGAAGAGTGGTCGCGGTCAGGCCGGTGCCAATTGCCCACACCGGTTCGTAGGCCACCACCAGCCGTTTGATTGTCTCGGCATCGACCGCGGCCAGGCCGGCCAGCAACTGTCGCGACAACACCGCCTCGGTTTCACTCGCCTCACGCTGCTCGCGAGTCTCGCCCACACACAGAATCACATCCAGGCCCCCTGCATGAGCGGCGCTCACCTTGTCGGACACCAACTGGTCGGTGTCACCCAGCAACTGCCGGCGTTCACTGTGGCCCAGGATCACCCAGCCGCAACCGACATCGGCCAACATCTCGCACGAAACCTCCCCGGTGTATGCACCCGACGGCTCACACCAGGCGTTCTGGCCGGCCAACAATACACCCGACCCGCGAATCGCCTCGGCAACCGCCTCGAGCCAGACAAATGGTGGAGCGATCAGCACGTCGACCGAGGACGACTCGGAATGACACTCGGCCAATCCGCCAGCCAACTCGACCGCGTCGGCTCGACCCGTGTTCATCTTCCAGTTGCCCGCAACAAGAATCCGCCTCATCAACATCACCTCTTCCTGTCGTTCTTTCTCTTCCTGAAATGCGTCCCAACCGGGTTCTCACAACCGGAACGCCACCAGCCGTGATTCAAACCGCATCCCCGCCCTCGCCCGGCACCGGAATCACCTTCTCGCACAACTCCGCCAACTGCTTCAGACTGGCCATCACTTCGGCATACTGTTCCGGCAACAGAGCCTGCGGCCCGTCGCTCAGAGACTGCTCGGGACAGGTGTGCACTTCGATATGCACACCATCGGCTCCGGCGGCCACCGACGCTCGTGCCATCGCCGGGATCAACTCGGGCCGACCCGTCGCATGCGACGGATCGACGATGATCGGCAAGTGACACGTCTGCTTGACGTTGGGGACCATCGCAAGGTCGAGTACGTTTCGGGTCGAGTCTTCAAAGCTGCGAATGCCGCGTTCGCAGAGGATCACCTGTCGGTTCCCCTGGGCCAGGATGTACTCGGCCGACATCAACAGATCCCCAACCGTGGCACTCATGCCACGCTTCAACATCACCGGCCGCGACATCTGGCCGACCTCGCTCAACAGGTTGAAGTTCTGCATGTTGCGGGCTCCGATCTGGAACACGTCGGTGTAGCGATCGACCAGTTCGACCTGCCGAGGGTCCATCACTTCGGTCACCACCGGCATCCCCAACTCGTCTCCAACATCCCGGAGAATCTTCAAACCCTCCTCGCCGAGTCCTTGGAAACTGTAGGGGCTGGTGCGTGGCTTGAAGGCGCCCCCACGAAGAATATTGGCACCGGCATCACGGACCGCCTGCCCGATCTCCAGCAACACCTCACGACTCTCGATCGCACACGGACCGGCGACCATCCCCAATGAACCTCCACCAACCGAAACGCCACGGCCCAGGTCAATGACCGTATCCTCGATCTGGAAGTCGCGACTCGCAAGCTTGTACGGCTTCAGGATCGGCATCACCTTCTCGACGCCGGGGAATGCACCCAACGGAGCATTACTCAGAACATCCTCCTCGCCAATCACGCCGATCAGAGTTCGCTGCACTCCACGACTCAACTCCGGCTTCAAACCCAAGGACTCGATTTGCTTCTCAATATGCGCGATCTGCTCGTCCGAGCAGTCGGGCTTCAGAACAATGATCACGGTCGCACCTTCAGTCTGGGGCTGGGACTCGAGGAGTCCGACGGAGCCGGGGGAAATGGTGGAGGGTCTGTGCCAAGTCGGCCGATGGCGGGAAACGCAACCTCTGGTGGGACAGGCAATACGCCGAACATGATCAACGACGCTCAGTCTAGCGGTTCGCTGCGTGGGTACGAACCCAGAACTTCCAACCGGATGGCCTGCTTGCCAAGAGCCTCGAGGGCCCGCTTGGCTCGAGCCTCGCTGGCATGACCCTCGAAGTCGAGAAAGAACAGGTAGCCACTCTCGGGCGCCTGCAACGGAAAGGACTCGATCCAGGTCAAGTTCAGCTTGTTCTTCTTGAAAACACCAAGAGCATCGGCCAACGAACCGGGCCGGTGAGGCACCTGCAACAGGATCACCGTGCGGTCGTGGCCCGTCCGTGACAACTCGGCGTCACCAATTACGGCAAACCGAGTGATGTTCTCGTCGTTGTCCTGGATCGATGACTCCACCACCGGTATGTCGTACTCGGTCCCAGCCTGCAGACTGGCAACCGCGGCGGCTCCCGGCTTGTCTCGAGCCAAACTGGCCGCAGTCGATGTGCTGGCGACCTCGATCAGACGAGCCTGAGGCATGTTGCGACTCAGCCAGTCGCGGCACTGAGACAGCGCCTGAGGCTTACTGTAGATCTCGATGATCTCGCCTCGGCTGCACCGCGACAACAGGTTGTGGTTGATCGCAATTTGGACCTCGCCGCAAATCCTCAAGGGCATCCGAGTGAACATGTCCAACGTGTCGATGATCCGACCGTCCGTGCTGTTCTCGATCGGCACCACACCAAACGCGGCATGACCCCGGTCCACCTCCTCGAACACCGCAGCAATGGTCGTCACCGGAATCAAATCGGCCCACTTCCCGAATCGCTCGATCGATGCCAGGTGAGTGTAACTGAATTGGGGACCCAGATAGGCCACTCGTGTCGACTGGATCGAACGACGCGATGCACTCAGCAACTCGCGGTAAATCCCACGCAATGCCGCAAATGGCAGTGCACCCGATTCCTTCTCCAGACGAGACCATAAGGCGTCGTCCGATTCCGGGTCGTACAGCACTCGCTTGGGATCCGACGACAACGACAACGACTCGATCGTCAATCGAGTCCGCTCGTGAAGCCGCTTCACCAACTCGAGATCCAACTTCTTCAGACGAGTTGCGATCAATGACGCCCGCTTGGCCGACTTCGACGAACCACTCGCTCGTGACTTGCCGCCCGCTGACTTCCTGGCCATCGCTAATGCCTCCAGTCCCCGACAACTGCCGCCCTGAAACCCCGCATCACGATCCCGACACATCAACGATGGTAAAGCTGTCGGCCGACGCCACAAGCAGACTCACTCAGATCCCAATCCCGGCCCAATCCCGTACCAACGGACCGCAAACGCCAGGCCACTCAAACAACGCCTATAGTGGCCGAATGTGGCCAACACAGGCCAACACAGGGCAAAACACCGCTTCGGCGTCTTTTTACCGGCACTCAAGCACACTGTCAAGCACCCACCGACGACTCAATCAGAACCTGCCACTTTGGCACTAGCCGACCCAGGCCCCAACTGACAATATCGTGCCATTATGGCATGTGGCGGCGGGCCGATCGACGAGGACACCATTCTATTTATTGTCGCAACATCTTATATGACAACATGTTGAGTATTTTTTAACGACTCGCGAACTCTTGGCGCACTATTTGCAATCCCTATACTCGTGAACGCCGACTCGGGATGGCCATCAAGGCACTGCGAGCCGTCGTTCTTGCTAGAAATACGAAGCGACAACTAAATACAAGAAGATACGAGAAACCAGTATCAGGCAACCAGCCGCGAGGAATCGCGAGGTGAGGAAATAGAGATGGCAATGGAAAACGAGAAGGTGATCGGAATCGACCTGGGAACGACCAATTCGGTGGTCGCGGTGATCGAGGGTGGCCAGCCCAAGGTGTTGGCCAACCAAGAGGGGAACCGTTTGACGCCCAGCGTGGTGGCATTCACGGACAAGGGCGAGACGTTGGTGGGCGAACCGGCCAAGCGTCAGGCGGTCACGAACCCTCAGAACACGGTCTATTCGATCAAGCGATTCATGGGTCGTCGTCACAACGAGGTGTCATCGGACGAGAAGTCGGTTCCGTACACGGTGGTGGGCGAGTCCGAGGCATACGTCGAGGTGGAAGCGTCGGGGAATTCGTACAAGCCACCGGAAATCTCGGCATTGGTTCTGCGGAAGTTGAAGGAAGCAGCCGAGAGTTATCTGGGTCACAAGGTCAACCGCGCGGTGATCACGGTGCCGGCCTATTTCAACGACGCCCAGCGTCAGGCGACCAAGGACGCCGGCCAGATTGCCGGTCTCGAGGTCGAGCGGATCATCAACGAGCCCACTGCCGCGTCGTTGGCGTACGGGATGGAGAAAAAGGAGGACCAGAAGATCGCGGTCTTCGACCTCGGCGGCGGCACATTCGACGTGTCGATCCTTGAAATCGACGACGAGTGGGTCAAGGTGCTCAGCACCAACGGCGACACGCAACTCGGTGGCGACGATTTCGACCTCGTTCTGATCGACCATTTCGCCGACGCATTCCATGCCGCAGAGGGCATCGATCTCCGCGACGACCCCATGGCGTTGCAGCGACTGCGAGAAGCGGCCGAGAAGGCCAAGCAGGAACTGTCCACGT
>CAVOEV010000009.1:0-38767 GCA_963694825.1 Planctomycetota bacterium | reverse complement strand
GCTCGACAGGTGGCTCGACAGGTGGCTCGACAGGTGGCTCGACAGGTGGCTCGACAGGTGGCTCGACAGGTGGCTCGACAGGTGGCTCGACTCCCGCAATCGGTGAGTCGTCCGGATCCGCTTCGACCGACGCATCCGACTCAACGACGTCCGCGGCCTGATCCGGATCCGGTTCGGTCTGCACTGCCTCCGAGACGGCTGTTGGAGTTGCTGTTGAGTGTATGGCAGGAGAAAAAGGAGGAGTGGGTGGAGAATTCGCTGGAGTCAACTTGAGAGGTTCAGTCGTTTTTTTTTGAGTGGGGTCTGCGGTGTTGGGTGCGGTGTTGGGTGTTTGACAGTCGACGATCTGCTTCAACCAGTGACTGACTGCAGTCAGGTGTTCGAGCGTAGCGATGCGAACCAGTGCCAAATCGACGAGTGCTCTGGTCTGTCGAGTCCATCGGGCGCGGCTGACAGTTTCTCCGAGCACCTGCATGGCAGCGATCGCCGTTTCGACTCCCCAACCCTCCGCCATGGCGTGCAATGTCACAGCCGTACTCGGCCCGACGCTCCGCAGGGCTTCGACGCCGGCTCCGGTGGCAGCGACCATCAGATCGCGAGTGCATTCGACGAGTTGCCCGACCAGTTCATCCTGCTGTGCACCGGCCGCCAACGCCGATTCGAAGGCTGCGATCGCATCCCGAGGTCGTTGTTCGACCAGGGGCTCGATGATCGCCAACAACAAAAGGTCGGGTGCGGTTCCCAGCAACCTATGCACGTCCGAAGCTTCGACCTGCTCCTGCCCGAAGGCCAGCAATTGATCGAACATCGACTGGCTGTCGCGCATCGACCCGCCCGATCGGCGAGCGACCAGTTCCACCGCCTCGTCACTGACCGCCACCTCTTCGGACTCGGCGATCGTCTTCAATCGAGCGGCGATCAGGTCGAGTCCGATCAGGCCGAAATCGAACCGCTGACATCTCGAAACAATCGTCTCGGGCAATGCGTTCGGTTCGGTCGTACAAAAGATGAACTTGACGTTCTCGGGCGGCTCTTCCAGCGTCTTCAGCAGAGCGTTGAAGGCTTCGGTGGTCAGCTGATGCACTTCGTCGATGATGTAGATCTTGTACGGCGAACGCATACTCCTGACACCGACATTACGCCGCAGATCGCGGATGTCGTCGATGCGTCGATTCGACGCACCATCAATCTCGAGCACATCGACATCCTGACCCGCCGCGATGCTCTGACACACGTCACACTCGTGGCACGGCTGATTGTCCCTGGGGCTCGGGCAATTGAGCGTCTTGGCGAGAATCCTGGCCATCGACGTCTTGCCGACGCCACGGGCACCGGTGAACAGGTAGGCATGAGCGACCCGGCCGGTGTTGATAGCGTTCTGCAGTCCGCCGGCAACGTGTTCCTGCCCAATCACCTCTTCAAAGGTCTGAGGCCGAAAACGGCGAGCCAGGACGGTGTAGTGAGTCGACTGCGAGTCCATCGGGTCCATGCGGCTCGAAGCATCCTGCGCGAGCGGTTTGAAGTTGTCAGTGGTTTGGCAAACCGACCGGAAAGCCGCGAAAGGCTATCTCCGCCTGCACCTGAGAGCCAAAATGCTTAGGGCTGCTTCCGTTAGGATCTGACCCGGTTCACACGGCCTCACCGCATTTGGAGATAGCCTCTCGGGACTCGCCGTCGGCCGCCCGAGCCTGCTACTCATCACGCCCCGATTATCACCCCACCGCCGCACGCGTCAAGACTCCGACTACACCTCCGTCCGCAACCAGCCTCCGCGTCGGTATCGCCACAACAACAATACGGCCCGCACCACCACGTCGGCACTCATCGCAATCCACGCTCCCAACAGCCCCAACTCCATCACCACACCCAACCACCAGGCAAGCGGCAAGCGGACTCCGAAGATGCCGATCACATGAGCCAGCAGTGGGAACTTCGTGTCACCGGCTCCGCGAAGTGCCGACGTGTACACAATCGACAATGCCAGTGGCAACTGGAACAACGCGTTGACGCGAAAAGGAAACGTGCCCTCCGCGACCACCTCGCTCGACGTGTGCATCTGGTCAAACAACCACCCCGCCGCAAACAGAAAGACCACTCCAATCACGATCGACAACAACCCACACTGACGGGCAGTCTCGTGACCAGCCGCCATCGCTCGCTCGGGACGACCCGCTCCCAACGACTGACCGATCAACGTCGCTGCAGCAGCACCCCACGCCACCGCCGGCAAATAAGTGATCCCCTCGATCCGCACTCCCACGATATGAGCGGCAAACACCGCACCGCCACGTCCGATGTCGTCCAACTTCGAAATGATCATCAAGAACAAGAACTGACCGCCCCACGTCACCGCGCCATCAACGCCCGCAGGTCCACCGATCCTCAGGATCCTGCGGACCGATTCGCCACGCAAACGCAACTCGCTCGGCTCGAGCCGCAACCCCGAAACACCACGGCACAACACCAACACGATCAGCAGACATCCAACAAACCGAGCCGCCAGCGTGCCGGCTACGATCCCGTCAATCCCCCACGGCTCGATCCACCACACAGCCCCTGAGCCCCCACCACCCAAGCCGAAGACCAGAGTGCTGGAAACGATCACGTTCAGCAGGCTGACGAGGCCGAGTACGACCATCGGCGTCCGCATGTTGCCGCTACCACGTAGTGCTGCGGCAGCCGCCAGAGTGACTCCGGTCGCGATATGGCCGACACCATCGACTCGAAGATAATGCACCACGATCCGGCCATCCTCACCGGTCATCGCCAGCAATCGCACCATCGTCGGAGCCGCCACGTAGATCAACGCGTAGACGGCGCCTCCGGCCACGCCAGCCAACGCCAGCGACCGATTCATGATCCGATTGGCCGACTCGGCATCACCCGCTCCACGATGACGAGCCACCAAAGCCGTGGTGCCCGTGGCGACCAGCCCGAACAGCATCGATGCCAGCCAGCCGACGTAGGCGGCCAATCCCACCGCTCCGGTCGCCAACTCGCTGATGCCCTCGATCCGACCACTCAGCCAGGTGTCATAAAGCCCCACCAGGAAACCCAGCACCTGCTCGCACAACACCGGCCACGCCAGCCAAAACACGACACGTCGCAACGAACCCGACAACAACGGGTTCTCCGACATCGCCACATCACCCGACGGCGCGTCGCTCATGCCGGTCGAATCAACCCGTCAGCGATCAGAAGATCGATCGCCGTGCCGAACCCGGCCACTGTCGACTCAATGTCCAGATCCGTGTGAGCCGAAGACGTCGATCCGGCCCAGCCCATCCAGTCAACTCCACCCAACAACAACGCGCAGCGGAACGCGTGACCCAAACGCTCGTCGAACTTCACATCCAACCGCAGGTAATCGCCATCGTAGGGCACCCAGTCGTCGCCGGATGGAGGTGGCCCGTCGTAACCGGGGAAAATCTTGACCGCCGAAAAGTCGCCGTAGGCCGCCCATGGGACGCCCTTCGAGACAAACAACTCGTTGAGCCCTCGGCGCAACACGGCCGCCTGGCGGTTGGCCACGCGAGACGGCTCGCCAGTGGCCACCACGTCCAGAGCCGCACAACCGGCGGCGGCCGACAATGGATTCGCGTTGAACGTTCCCGGGTGCTTCATCTTTTTGCCCAGGCTGTTCCCAAACGCCAATGCGTCCAACAAATCGGCTCGGCCAACCAGACAGCCACCGGGCAATCCGCCGGCCAGCACCTTGGCCAACGTCGTCATGTCCGGAACGATCTCGCAGACCGACTGAAATCCGCCTTCGTGCACGCGGAAGCCGGTGATCACTTCGTCAAGAATCAGGATCGTATCCGCGTCGGACGTCAACTTCCGCAACTCCTGCAGGAACTCGGATCGCACCGGCACCGCCCCCCAGCGACTGCCGTTGCCCTCGTGAATCACACACGCTGGACGGTACGCTTCGATCGCCGCGGCCGTGGCTTCGAGATCGTTGGGAGGCACGATCACCAGGTCGTCATAGACGCCCTCGGGGATCCCCGGCACGCTGTAATCGGACGGGTCGTGATGAGGTGGTGACGCGGCGGGGATCAGTTGATCGTGCCAGCCGTGAAAATGACCGGCGAACTTCAACACCTTCGTCCGCCCAGTGACGATCCGAGCCACTCGAACGGCCATCAACGTGGCCTCGGTCCCACTGTTGGTGAATCGGATCCGCTCGGCCGAAGGCACCAACCGCTGAACCCGCTCGCCCCACTCCAACTCCAACTCGTGGCAGGCACCGGGATGAGTCGATCGGGCGACCTGGTTTGACACGGCCTCGACGACTGCCGGATGAGAATGCCCCAACAGCAAACTGCCGTGACCCATCCAATAGTCGATCAATTCGTTGCCGTCGCGATCCGTCTTTCGCGAACCGAAGGCGTGGTCGATGTAGATTGGGAACGGGTCGAGATAGCGACTGTCATGAGTCACACCGCTGGGGAACAGACGCATGGCCCGCTCGTACAACTCCGCCGAACTCGAAAACGATTTGCGAAATTGACTCGCAATCTGACGCGACACCATCTGGCTCATCACACCGCTCCTGTTACCCGACGCACCCCCCGGTTGACCATCCGCTCACTTCTCGTCCGGCACCGGGATATTGAAGTCACCGGCAAGATTGCGCCAGATCGAATGGACATGGTTGGCACTGTTCTGGGTGTTGTTGTATTCGATCAAAAACGTCGGCCCCTGCACCCGGTAATAATGACGCTCGTTCTGCTTCGAACTGCCCCACCAGGCAAAATGGATGTTCTCGATCCCCGCCTTGTTGATCTCACCCCGCCGTTGCCTTTCAACGTCGCCAGGCATGTTCTTCAAGTACTCGCTCAACAACGTCTGCATCAGTTTTTTCTGAGTGGCACTCATCTTCGAAACCGGCAACCCGGCCGGGTCGGTAGTCTCGGGCTGAGCGACCCCGCCGCCACGCAGATCATCCGGAGCCTCCCGGGAACGCCAAACGACTTTTTGCTGTTGGGGAGTGCACGTTGTGAGAATCGAACGAGCCAGGTCCTCTTCGGGACCGAGCACGCGAATCTGGCGACCCGGTCCGGCGTCGATCGTTCCCGGGTTGGCTCCGTAGAACTCCGGCGTCGTCGACACCAACAGACCGTCAACGAACGTGTAATTCAACGACAGGTGGTGGCCCTCGAACCGCCAACCCCAACTGCCCCGTGAACCGGGCTCGCCGAATACGCTGATGTAGTACTTGCGAGGATCTCGATTGGCACGCCGAGACACCCGATCACCACCCTCGAGCAGATACAACACCTCCTCAAGACTCATCACGTTCAACGACTGCTCGTATCCCGCGTCGGACAAACCGCTCCGCAACAAACTCATCGCCGATCGCAACGGTGCCCCCTCGAGATCCATGACCGGCAACCCCTTCCGCACACGCGGGATGAAATGCCAATTGACCCGCTCCTTGTCACCAAACAGGAAACGACACCGCTTGGCCTGGGGCTCGTCCAAAGTCTCCAGGAACGCCACACAGGCAGTGGTCATCGCCGCGGACGAACGAACGCGGGCACTCGGACGAGCCAGCAGCAGCGACCCCAGTACCAGCAAGACCAGAGTGGCAGCAACACATCGTCGGATAGGCATCGTTTCTCTCTCCACAGAAATTTCTCAGACTGCCTCTGCACACCAGCCGCGGCCAGCACGCTCGGCCGAACACTCCACCAAAAAGCTCAACCCGGAGGCCACTCCAGCCGCCGTCCTCCCAGGACATGAACATGAAGATGATCCACACTCTGTCCCCCGTCCTCACCACTGTTGATCACCGTACGGAATCCACTCTCCAGACCCAACTCCAATGCAACCTGTCGTGCCACCAGCATCAGGTGTCCGATCAACAACTCGTCCGCATCCTCTAATTCGGCCAACGACACGATCGGCTTGCGAGGTATCACCAGCACGTGGACCGGAGCCTGAGGAGCCACATCGTGAAACGCCAGGCAGAGATCGTCTTCATGGACAATCTCTGCCGGGATCTCCTTGTCGATGATCTGCTGAAACACTGTCATGTCATGTCAGTTCAAGCCGCGATCCGAACCGTCGTGCGGCACGCTACCACAACAGGTCCCGATTCTCAATTCGCCGCCACGTCGCCATTGGGATTCGCCATACCGCCCAGTTGTGTCTCGGCCAAGTTGATCGCCGCCAGCAGTCCGCGGGCCTTGTTCAGAGTTTCGATGTATTCGGTTTCAGGCACACTGTCGGCGACAATCCCCGCTCCAGCCTGCACGTGCACCACGCCGTCCCGCATCACGACAGTACGCAACGCGATGCAGGTGTCCATGTTCCCCGTGAAATCGACGTACCCGACCGCTCCGGCGTAAGGGCCTCGGCGATGAGGCTCCAGTTCGTCGATGATCTCCATCGCCCGCACCTTGGGTGCTCCGGAAACTGTCCCGGCCGGAAGGCCGGCTCGCAAGGCGTCCAGAGCCGTCTGGCCGTCCGTCAATCGGCCGCGGACGTTCGAGGTGATGTGCATCACGTGACTGTAGCGTTCCACAACCATCACGTCGGTCAGTTCGATGCTGCCAAACCGAGCAACTCGACCGACGTCGTTGCGGGCCAGGTCGACCAGCATCACATGCTCGGCACGCTCCTTCGGGTCCGCCAACAACTCCTCGGCCAACGCCCGGTCCGCCTCCTCCGTCGCACCTCTCACTCGAGTCCCGGCCAATGGCCTGATCGTGACTTCGTCGTCCTCGACCCGCACCATAATCTCCGGAGAACTCCCCACAAGATCCACCGCTGGAGACCGCAACAGAAACATGAACGGGCTGGGATTGACGACGCGAAGTGCACGGTACACATCCAAGGCGGCAGCCTCGGTCTCCAGACGCAATCGCTGGCTGAGTACGACCTGGAAGATGTCTCCGGCACGAATGTAACCCTTGCACGTCTCGACCGCCGATTCGAAGTCCTGCTGCGACACGTTCGACGTCGTTTGGACCTCGGTTGCGCGAGCCGCATCAAAGTCGGCCAATTGCAATTCGTCTCCAGCCGTCCCCAGCTGTTCACACAACAGGTCCACCCGACGGCACGCCCGGTCGTACTCGGCTGCCAGGTCCGGAGCGTCCGCTCGGGCATGAGCCACCGCGAGGACGGTCTTGTTGATGTGATCGAAGACGACCATCGCATCGTAAAAGGCAAACGCCATGTCGGGCAGGTTGCGGTCGTCCTGCGGAGCATTCGGCAAATGTTCGCTGTAACGGATCACGTCGTAACCGGCATACCCAACCGCACCGCCGCAGAATCGAGGCAGCCCGGCAAGGGGTAGAGCCCGGTATCGAGCCAGTAACGACTCGAGCTCGGACAGGGGATCCTCGACCTCCCGAACCTCACCCGTTGCCGTCTCCGGCAAAACACCCGTCGGATCCTCGCCAGCGGCCGTCACCGTCACACTCGTCCCGTAAGCTTCAATTCTCAGAAATGGATCCGATCCCACAAAACTGAATCGACCAACACGCTCACCACCCACCACGCTCTCGAACAAAAACGCACTCTCGCCGGTGCCGATGCGACAGAAGGCACTGACCGGAGTCAATGTGTCACTGACCAGCTGCCGATACACCGGCAGCAAAGCGACCGTGTCCGACGATTCTGCCAGGCGAGTGAACGTGTCGAGATCGGGGAGATGAGGCATCAGAGGTGGACCGGTCCGGACGTCAGAGGATTCCGCATTCTAACGGTTCCAGCCTCGGGCCACACCTCGCTTGACGGAGCAACTCGCAGGGCTAGAATGACCGGCTCGCCAGAAAACTCGATCCTTCCACACCTCCGCACAACCGCCAACCCGTCCGACCTGCCCGCCGAATGTCACTCGAATGAAGAAATGCCGCCGCTGTTCGAAACCGGCCACGCTGCACATCACCGAGATGCGGGAAGACGAAGTGCACGAATTGCACCTCTGCGAAACCTGCTATCAGGAATACCTCGAATACTCCGATCACCCCGATGAGTCTGACTCCGATGTCGAGTCGCCCGAAATCGCCATCGAACTCGACGAAGACCAGACACTCGAAGATCTCGACCAGGCCGCATGCCCCAACTGTGGGATCAGCTTCCGAGAATTCCGCAGCCAGGGTCGACTCGGATGCCCGCACGACTACACTGAATTCGAGAATGAACTGCTGCCTCTACTCGAGAGCATCCACGGAGAAACTCAACACTGCGGCAAGCTGCCGACTCGGGCGGCTGATTCCAGTCGACAGCAGTACGAACTGATCCGGCTCCGCAAGGAGCTGCAACAGGCGGTGGGATCCGAAGACTACGAATCGGCGGCCCAACTCCGCGATGCCATCGTCTCGCTCGAATCCGACCTCGGACTCTCCGATCAACAAATCCTCGACTGACCCCCCAGGCCTGTTCCCGCTATTTCCATCCCGTCCTTGGCCGCACGCGAGACACCGTCGTGGACCTCGACAGCCTGATCCCTACCAGCGGTTCGTGGCTCCAGGGTACCGGTCCCGATGCCGATATCGTCGTCTCCAGCCGAATTCGCCTCGCGCGAAATCTCGCTCGCTTTCCGTTCATCAGCCGAGCCGACGACGACCTTCGCAGCGAAATTGCAATACTGCTCCGCGACCAGGTGATGCGGCTCGACTCGGGACCCGGTTTCCACTACCTCGACGTCAATGCACTCGAATCGATCGACCGACAGTTCCTCGTCGAACGACAACTGATTAGCCGAGAACATGCCGAAAGCCACGGAGCACGAGGGGTCGCGATCAGCGACGAAGAACACGTCAGCCTGATGATCAACGAGGAAGACCACCTCAGGATCCAGGTCCTCCAGAGTGGCCTCGCGCTCGAGGAATGCTGGGAACTGATCCAGCAAATCGACGACCAACTCGACACCACTCTCACCTTCGCCTTCAGCGATCGACTCGGGTACCTCACTGCCTGCCCGACCAACGTCGGCACCGGAATCCGAGTCAGCGTATTGCTGCACCTGCCGGCACTCGTGCTCACCAAGGAAATCAACAAGGCCTTCAACGCACTCCAGAAAATCAACCTCGCCGTTCGTGGACTCTACGGCGAAGGCAGCCAGGCCATGGGTGACTTCTACCAGATCTCGAACCAGATCACCCTCGGCAAAAGCGAACAACAACTCATCGACGGGCTCGGAGACGTGATCCCCAGGATCATCCGATACGAAAGGAAAGTCCGAGACGAACTGGTGAGGAAGAACCGAAGTGAACTCCACGACCAGATCTCTCGTGCCTATGGCATCCTGCAAACCGCACAGACAATCAGTTCGGAAGAAACCATGCAACGACTCTCGAGCGTCCGCATGGGTATCAACCTCGAACTGATCGACGATCTCGGTATCCCCGCCGTCAACGAATTGCTGATCCATACGCAACCCGCACACCTTCAGAAACTGAACAACAGCCAACTCGAGGTGCGCGAACGCAACGAAGCCCGCGCCACCTTCCTCAGACGACGACTCGCTGAACGACGGGGCGAACAGAACTGACGCGACGACTTGCGGTCAAGACTCCCAACCTCGCCGGACGCTTCAGTCGCGGAACTTCGCCAGCAACGGAGCGACCACCGTCTCGGGTACGAACTCGACCAATTGGTCCACCGAACCCGCTCGACCCATGCCGGCGATCTGCTTGATCAGTGTGCTCGAAATCGACGTGTACTGCTCGCTGGCCATCAAGAACACTGTCTCGATGTCAGGCGCCAGGTGACGGTTGGCTAACGTCAACGTGAATTCCGACTCGATGTCCGTCAAAGTCCGCATGCCCCGGAGCATCACGGCCGCACCACACTGTCGGACAAAATCGACCGCCAAACCCTCGAAACACGCTACCTCCACGTTCTCCAACGGAAGTACAATCTCACGCAATAAACTCAAACGCTCCTCCGACGAAAACAACGGAGTCTTGTCCGGGTTGATTCCGATCCCAACCGTCACTCGACCAAACAAACCCGCACCACGCGAAATGATGTCGCAATGGCCCAGAGTCGGTGGATCAAAACTGCCGACATACACCGCGTGCCGTTCGTCCAACTGATCACTCATCAACTCGCTCTTCAACTCGAACCGGTTCGCATCACCAAGACTCCAACAGCCACAACACCACCGTCGGATCTCGCCTACAGCATAACGACCCGCATGGCCTCGCCACGAGCCTTACACAGGCACGATTCGATGATCACTTCCCGCCTGCCATTCTGGCAGCAGGCAGGACGGCCTTGCCGACTTCGTCACTCCGATCACAATCCGCTCGTCGGATTCGGCAATCCCCGAGAATCGGAACGTTGTCGAGGTTCACATCACAAGCTGCTCAATTACAATGACTTGTGGCAAACATGTGGTTTGATACGTTCGGCCGATCCGCTTCGGAACGTCCTTTGCAGTATTGGCCAGACGGTACTCAGTTTCGCGAGTTTCACCACCGTCAGTTTCAGAAGTCCAGGTTGAATATCACCCGCACCTCGACAGGACACCGACAATGGCGGTCTTCCGTTTGGGACAGAGATGGGATCCGCTTCGCGATCTCGAGCGTGAAGTGGATCGGCTCTTGCAGAGCGTTAATCTCACGTTCCACGGTGTCCGTGCGGGTCGCAAGTACCCGGCGATGAATCTGCACGAGTCCTCCGACGCGTATATCTTGACGGCCGAACTCCCGGCGACGGCACCCGAAGATCTCGAAGTCACCCTGGCCAATGGCCTGCTGACGCTCTCGGGACACCGGCGGGACGAGGAGCACATTGCCGAAGAACGCTTCCGCCGCCAGGAACGGCCGCAAGGTACTTGGAAAAGATCTCTGCCCGTCCCCGACAGGATCCAAGAAGACCAACTCTCGGCCGACTTCCACAACGGTGTTCTTGTGATCCGACTCCCCAAAGCACCTCAGGAAAAACCTCGACAAATCCCCATCTCCAGCAACTGACCCCAGCCCATTCACCAGCCAGCTCCATCCGGCCTCACCGGACATGACCATGTCGATCGATCCACCCGACCGCACTCAGCATCTGGTCCCTGCCGCTCAGGCTGGCGACTCGAAGTCCGCGTCGAGCGAACGGTTCGTGTTCACTCCGCCGATCGACATTTTCGAGACGTCCGAGGGATTGATGTTGCGAGCCGATCTGCCGGGCGTGTCGCTCGATTCACTCGAGTTGCAGATCCAGGACAATCGACTCACACTGTTCGGCCGAGTCGAAACGGTCCTGCCGGACGACGCGGTGCCGTTGCACTGCGAGTTCGAGGTAGGCGATTTTCTGAGGTCGTTCATCCTGAGTGACGAGGTCGATTACGAACGGATTTCGGCTCGACTGTCTCACGGAGTGCTCGAAGTCGAACTCCCCCGAGCCACACAGGCCGAACCCCGCCGCATCCAAGTCAACGCCGACTAAGCCCCCGGCAACGGAATCGCTCCCGACGGCGGAGTCCCACCGCCGTCGGTGATGTACTCGCCACGCTGCTTGGCATATTCCGCCCGATTCAACTCGTCGCTGGCCGCACCCCCGACCGCGTCGCCAATCCCCTCGGCAAACAACTTCTTCAGGAACGGCACACACCAGCCGCAGCCGGTCCCCGCACCACCACACTCGCTGACCTGACTCGCACGACGCGGACCGGTGATCCGTATGAAATTGACGATCTTGCGCTTCGGAACGTGGAAGCAGTAACAGATCGTGTCATCGAGTTCCACGCTCAGACTCTCCATTGGCAGGCAACACGATCAGAACGTAGCCGTCGACAACCCGACGGGTCAATCCCACCGGCTTGAGCGCCGCATCCAGAATTCCGCCGACTGTTGTCCGGCTCAGGTCCAAACGCACACTCCGCTTCAACCGATCATCGCCCGCCACACCACCGTCCAATCGAATTTCGATCCCACCCAACTGCTCGACCTCCCGGATGACGGCCGAAACCGGCACCGGCTGCTTGTGGACAAAACGCAAGATCGACAACTGCAACGACCGTTCGATCTCGCGAGCCGGTCGAAGGACTGGCTGCGGTGCTGGCTGCGGTGTTGGCTGCGGTGTTGGCTGCGGTGTTGGCTGCGGTGTTGGCTGCGGTGTTGGCTGCGGTGTTGGCTGCGGTGTTGGTTGCGGTGTTGGCTGCGGTGTTGGTTGCGGTGTTGGTTGCGGTGTTGGCTGCGGTGTTGGTTGCGGTGTTGGCTGCGGTGTTGGTTGCGGTGTTGGTTGCGGTGTTGGCATGGGCTGCCGGCCAGCTGGCTGCTTGGGCGTCGATCCCGCCTGAACCGTCCCCGTCGCGACAGATTCGCCGGTCCGCGTTTCAGCCTGCCCAACGGCTTGCCGATCTTCGGACACAACTTGCCGATGAACCCGCCCATCAGTCCCGCCATGCTTCGGCGGCTCACCCGAAAGAAACAGCATCAGCAACACACCGCCGAGCCCCAGAGCCACGGCCCAGGCGACAACCAGCGGCGATAGAGATTCCAGACGCACGATGAGATCCGATGGACAAGACCTAGTCTGACACGGAGAACGGTTTCAGCCCCTTCATCTTTGCGACCGGTTCGGTCGTCAAAGTGATTCGTTTCTTCCCTTCGTCGACAACGATCACCATCCCCTTGTACTGCTTCATGATCTGGTGAAGCAGCGACTTGACAGTACCGGCCTTCGCCAAGGTCTGCGGCATGTTCTTGGTGAACCCTGACAACTTCAACGCGTCACCATCAATTTCGAATGGCACACGAATCTCTTCGCTGATGAACTCGATGGCATCCTGAAGCGGAGTCCTCCGGAAATCGACCTCGATCTTCACTCCCAACCGTGCCACAACCGTCGCCGGCAGCTGCTTGCCTTTGGGCTTCGGTTTCACAGCGGCAACGCTGAAGTCGGTTCGAGTCGATTCGTCCCAGCTCAACAGAGCGGCCAGAACGATGTTCGGAGCCGCCCGTTCGGGTAGCCGAGTCAGCAGTTGCACGTGACGCTCGCCGACGGCCGTTTCCGTTTCCAGCACATAGGCCGACATCAACGCCGGAAAGCGACTGATCAACCGGTAGGCACCCACTTGGCCAGGCCTCATCTTCTCAACCGCACCCATCAACTCGACCGGCAGCACACCCAGTCGTTTCTGCACGCTGCGTTCCAACCGTCCGGGAGTCACGATGCTGTTGGTCGAATGGTGATTGCGGAGCAGAATTTCAGACTCGAACTCGTCACGCCGCTTGTCGATGTCAATGCTCCACGCCACCGTCTCGATCTCCTCGTCGTTGAACCAGTCGAGAACCAGGTTGAACACCGGAGCAATCGACTTGGACACCAACACATCCTGAAAATTTCGCATGTCACGAGGCTCGAAGACGACAGTCAACAGCTTGTCGCGATTGGTCAACGGCAGGATCTGTTCGATCCCCGTCGCCGTCACCGCCGGCTGACGAACCGCCAATGCCATCTCCTCGGCACGATCCAACGGACCGATCGCAATCGTCTTCGCGTCCGGACCCCGCAGGTAACAATGCGTGTCGCCCAGGTAGACTGGATACGAATAATCGTCACTCCGTTGACCCGGGAACTTGTCAAGCAAAACCGATGGTTTCTGCACCTCCTTCAGATGCACGACGATGGCCACCTCCGGAGGATCTCCACGCTGACCCAGCATCAGACAAATCATCGCCTCGTCGATCTCCTCCGACGGAAAACGACACAAGGTCTTCAGATGCTCTCCAGCCCACTCGCCAATAGGCCCCAGACAGAATCGCAACTCCTCGCCAAGAGACTCTTCGGTCCAGAACTCTCCAGGATGCACGTTGATCACCACACTCACACCGGCCGGTACCATCTCAAGACGGATCGGCCGAGACCGACTCGATTCGCCGCCAGCTGTTGTTGCAACGGTCTCAGGATCCGAAACGACCGAGTTCGTGGCGGTGTTGGCTGCGGTGTTGGCTGCGGTGTTGGCTGCGGTGTTGGCTGCGGTGTTGGCTGCGGTGTCTTGATTAGTCGGTGAGGGGCGGAACCAGGTCACTGCAACACCGGCCACAGCCAACACGACAATCAACCCACCGACGATGACCGCCGGAGCCGGACCGCGTCTGCGTCGTCGTCTCTCCGCTGACGTCCCTCTCGAATCACGATTGTCCAGTTTTTTTTCTCGCTTGGACCCGCGTCGTTTGCGGCTCTTACCTCGAGACCGACTCGGTGTATCCGCGTCATCAAAAACCGGAAACCCACCAGAATCCGCCTGCTGTACCTCGGCCGTTGCGGCCTCTGCAGACTCTACTGCCCGAGCGACATCACCAGGGGAACCGATCGAAGCACTCGGCTGATCGGGCACCCATCGAGCCGACGTACCCGGCTTTGGCAATCCGTCGGCAGGCCCGTCGGCCAACTCCAACTGCACTTCTTCGGGTTCGGCCAGAACGAACTGGTGCCGGCAACTCGGACAACGCCCGGTCTTACCTAGCAATGAGCGATCCGGCAGTTTGAGACTACTGCCGCACTCGGGACACGGTATCTGCATCGACTCCATTGTTCACCCACTAACTACCACGTCAAAGGCATAATCGCTCTTGCGCCCTCCTCGATCATCCTACGGACCACGCGGCTCGACTGCCAAGTCCGGATTCGATGCGGGCGGCCAATCTGCCAGCCTGCCGTCTGTTTCCACGCCTGCCAAACTCGACGACTCCACCCTCTTCCCAATCATCCGAATCACCGCGTACCAATTCGATCGTGGCAACTCGACTCGGTCCAGATCACTCCATCAGCTGATCGAAATCCAACGGCTTATCACGAATCGACTTCGGATCCACTTCCGAGAACGGATGCAGCCGGTCGAGCATGTCGTCCTGAGGCACGGACTTGAGCAGCGATCTCGCCATGTTGAGATCTTCCTGAGTCGTGATCTTGATATTCATCGGCGAACCGAGAACCAACCGCACGCCGTGCCCGAGTTGTTCGACCAGTTGAGCCTCGTCGGTCGCCACCAGGTCGCCCCGTTTCGCATACGCCTCGACCAGCAGGTCGCGACGAAACACCTGAGGCGTCTGAGCGGCCCAAAGTCCTTCTCGGGCGACGGTCGAAGCGATCGTCCCATCGGCCGCCTCGCGTTTCAGAGTACTGGCCACCCGCACGGCCGGGATCGCAGCCCCGTCGACCATCGCCGCAGCGAACACGTCGTCGATCCACTTCGAAGCGATCAGCGGCCGAGCCGCATCGTGAATCGCCACATACTCGATCTCCGGACGCACCGCCGCCAGGCCGTTGCTCACCGACTCCATTCGGCTCTCTCCACCAACCACCACCTCGACCTCCAAAAACGGCAGGTTGGCCTTGAAGCGGTCCCTGAACTCGTCAAGATCTTCGGCCGCGACGACGACCAGAGCCTGCACCACCTCTTCACGACTCACGAACGCCTCGAGCGATCGGATCCAGACAGCTCGTCCGTTGAGATCCACAAACGGCTTCTTCTGGCCGCTCTGAAACCGGCTACTTTGCCCAGCAGCCGGCAAGATCACCGCGAAACTCGACATCGCTACACTCCCCCTTCGGCTCGGATCGCGACAACCACCGTTGTGTATCGTACTCGGCGCCTAGTTTGCCAGAACGCGATGGGAACGGCGAGAGCGACTCATGCGAAGCGGGTCAATCAACCCCCGATCGACCACCTCGCGGCGTTCCGCCCAGTGACGCCCGAGACTTGAATCCAGCTCGATCAGACTGTCCATTCGATCCATGAGACGTCCCACCAGCTCGATGGTCAACCTGGCCTCATCGGTCCCGAGTCGATTTGACGAACGGGATGACCAACGTTCCTTGAGTACTTCAAGCAGAGCATTGCAGTGATCCCAATCCACGG
Organism: Planctomycetota bacterium; assembly: GCA_963694825.1. Lineage (GTDB taxonomy): Bacteria > Planctomycetota > Planctomycetia > Planctomycetales > Planctomycetaceae > UBA8437. The sequence continues at coordinate 22,950 of CAVOEV010000009.1, read as the reverse complement.
CCGCTTCGCCACCACTTGGCCTCACTGTCAACAAAACTTCGATCGCCAGGTGCACGTCATCAACACCGCTGACGGCCTGAGTCCCGAAGTAGACCGCATGTAACCGATGCCGCAACTCCTCGCGTCGCGAATCGCCCGACTGCCTGGCCCATAATGCTGCCGCCTCACGGTGGATGAACTCGCTCAACAGCGGATCAAATGGACTGCTAAAAGCTACCACCCGCTGAATCTGTTCGGCTGACGGCCTCTTCGCCGCTTCGACACTCGCCAGTACCTTCAGGAACTGCTGCCTCCGTCGGTCCACCGGATGACGCAATCGCTTGATCCCCTGTTCCGAATCTGATCGGAACACAAACCGCGACCGGTTGACGATCTGCTTGTCGATCGACTTTCGGTAGGCCCGAATACCATCAGCACCCCGGCCCAGCAACTTGCGCCCCTTCAACACGTCGGCCAACCGCTCACGCACCTCGGCCACCCACTCGTTTTCGATCCGAGCCAGGCTCAACAGCGTTCGAACCGGCTGCATCGCCCCTTTGACGCTCGCGTCTTGGACCAGGCCGCCGGACAATGATGCCGCCGGAAGCCGAGCGGCCAGCCATCCGTTGCCAACGTGATTCAACGCCGGGCTGTCGACCGTCGACGCCGGAAGCCGGGCCGGTAACTGTAGTAGGTTGGCCCAGTCCCACCCGATTTCCGCCAGAGCGGTTCGGACATGAGGCCCTTGAAGGCGGCCGATCAGACCTGGCCGATCGACCAGGTCCGCGCCGTTCGTCGCCAGGATCAAGACTCGACCTCCACCCACTGCCACCTGAACGGAGCTGCGAAACACCGCTTGCACCGTCGCCATCGCGACCATCACTGCCGAAGGTCCGACGTCACGCTGTGAGATCGACTGGCAGAAGATCCCTTGTGTCGTCAATTGTCGAGCGGCATTGCGGTAAAACTCGAGTGTCCGCGTCGACTCGGACCGCCACAACGCCCCAGCAGTCGACGTCGCGATCACCACGTCGTAGTCGTCGCTTGCGACAGACACGGCCAACGCACTCGGCAAATACCTCCAGTGCAAGCGAGCATCACCGAACTCCAGGTCACTGGCCACCAGTTCTCGTAGACTGCGATCGGGCTCGACACAATCGACTCGATCCAGCGGGAACCCCAACCCGGCCCGCAACCCTTCGCCACCACCGAGGCCCAACATCAACACACGCTCCGGACGCTCGTGGAGCACCAAAGGCAATACCACCCCCAGCACCTCGGGTCGGTGACGTGGACTGATCACCACATCGTCGCTCCAGACCGACGTCGGTACACCATCCACACGCAACAGACGACCCGCACCCCGTTGTGACCACACCGTCAGCGTCGCGTCACCCGTCTCGCGAAGCTCGATCAAACGCGTTTCGTCAAGAGACTCGTGCAGGCGGGCCGGCCAATCGTGCTTGGCCGCAGAAATCACTCGACCAGAAAACAACAGCCTCGCAGATTGTTCGGGATCATAGCGGCCGCTCATGACCGTCAACACAACCAAACCCGCCAACGGCAGTACCAGCCGACCTGTGCGAAACAACCCAACACGCCGAACCGGACACGACCAAGCCACAAGCCCAGCCACGACCGCCAAACACCACACGCCGACTACAGCACAGACAACCGGACCGACTGCAGGAATCCACACGCCACGACACACAAACAGCCCGGCCAGAACCAGCAGCGGAGCGACTGATGAGATCGGTCGAGACTCGCTCTCCGCCCCCACCTTCACACCCCTGGCCAACAACCAACCGACCGGCGTCACCGCCAGCAGGATGACCACAGACCAGGCGACGATCAACACGCCCGGATCCCCACCAACGACCTTCAGATGCAGCAACCCACCAACCAATGACGGGAACAGCACCGGCACCAACAGAATCGTCGCCGCAACTCCTGCCGCAATCGCCTGAGACGCCCGGGGCCTGAAAACGGCTGCTCCCAGGCACAGTCCCGCCACGACCGTCAACACGTACCACTCGGAGGCCGGAACCAACTGCACCAGCATTCGGTCCATCGCTGCCAGAACAACGCCAAGACTCGACAGCCACACAGCCGACGGCCAGTCAATTCGCCACGACGACTTGCGTCGGGTCTCGACAACCGCTCGAGTCAACTCGCCCCGATGCAGTTCCGACAGGAATAGGATCCCGCCAAGAACCGCCGCCACCAACAGCGTGGCATCGACTCCCATCCAACCAATCAACAGGTGAACCGCCAGCAACACGCCCGCTGCCGCTCCGATCAGGAATCCCCGAGCCCGCTGACGACCGGACATCAGGCCCAGCCGCACCGAACAGGCCACTGGAATCGAGAGTGCCAGAGTGGCCAGAGGCAGCGTTGCGGGCAACCCGCCGGCCGCCGCCAACTGGTCACCAGAAAACCAGGTCAAGACCCAACCGATCAACGACAGCAGGATACCGAATCCGGCCGACCAACCCGCAAGACCCAGCAACAGCCAACCGCGACGGCTACGCCAACCCAAGCCCAAAACCACACCTATCGACAACGCCCAGCCAACCGAGAACTCGGTCGCCAACGACCCGCCGAAACTCGCCGACAACTGGTGCCACATCGCAACCAGAAACAACGACACCACCAAGCCATCCAGCAGACCGATATCCAGTCGCCCTCCAAGAGAGACCAGACCAGACTGATATGCCTGAAATAGGCGGTGCTTTGCGGGAAAAAGCAGTCGCATAGGCGTCCGTGCCACGGGTGTCGATCGCGAGATTCGTCGTAACCGGTCGCAACCGGGATCCGACTTGTATCCCAAGGCCCGAATCAACCGCAAGACCATTTGCCCACACCCACAATAGACCGCACAGTGAAACTGAACCAGATTCTCTGGCTCAGGAGTTCGACCTGCCCATGAACCACTCACACACTCCAATTCGCCGCCACCAACGGCCACTCGGCCGGCCGATTCGAACGATCCTGACGATTGTCCTGGCGACACTGACAGCCGCCACATCAGCCCCGGCCGAAACACCTCTCGAACTGGCACTCGATTCGGTCACACAAGGCGACCTCGCCCGTCATATCAACACCCTCGCCAGCGACTCGCTGCAAGGCCGTTTCGCGGGCACCGACGGAGGTCGCGCAGCTGGCTCATACCTCGTCCACCAACTCCGTAGCAACGGACTCGAAGGAGCCGGTGTCGACAAGGACTTCTATCAGGAATTCTCCGAAAAAGGGTTCCGCAACGTCCTCGCCGTCCTCCCCGGCAAAGACCCCAAACTCAAGCACCGATACATCGTCGTCGGAGCCCATTACGATCACGTCGGACTGGGTACCAAGACGACCAGCCTCGGGGCTCTGGGACAAATCCACAACGGAGCCGACGACAACGCCAGTGGTACCGCCGCCGTACTCGAAGTCGCACAGGCCCTCGCACAAACACGCGAACTGGCTTGTGGACGATCCATCCTGTTCGTCTTTTGGGACGCCGAAGAACTGGGGCTGCTCGGTTCCAAACACTGGACCAATCACCCCACCATCCCCGTCTCATCGATCGACATGGCACTGAATGTCGACATGGTCGGGCGGCTGCGAAACAGTAAGCTCTTTGTCTACGGATCACGCTCGGGTGCCGGACTCAGACAACTCGCCGCACAACCCAATACTCTGCTGAAACACCCTCTGGCCATCCAGTTCGACTGGGATCTGAAAGCCAACAGCGACCACCACCCCTTCTTCGCCAAGGGCGTGCCCGTGCTGTTCCTGCACACCGGTCTCCACGAGAACTACCACCGGCCCAGCGACGATGCCAACCTGATCGCCTACGACGGACTCGAAACCATCACTCGACTGATGGTCCGTCTGACCGTCGACGCCGCTTGTCAAACTAACCTGCCTGAATACCGACAGGCCGCGGGGACGGAATCCGAATCCTACCGCCACCAACTCGAATCAGCCGCTCTGACCGCTCAACAACGACTCGGAGCCACCTGGGACGAGGATCTGGCCAAACAGGGGATCATTCGCTTGACCCGAGTCGATCGAAACACGGCCGCCGACCACGCCAAACTCAAGAAGGGCGACCGGCTACTGGAACTGGCAGGTTGGAAAATCAACGATGTCGACGAATTATCCAAACGACTGCTTGCAGCAGACTCGGACATCGCTGTCGTCACTCAACGACGCAAGAAAAAGAAACAACCAAATCGAACAACACTTTCGCTGCCCGGCGATGGCCGACGACTGGGTTTCGAATGGTACACCGACGAAGCCGAACCCAAGACGGTGATCGTCCGAGGTGTCGTCCCCACGTCGCCAGCCGACCGAGCCGGACTCAAGGACGCCGACCGCATACTCGCACTCGACGGCCGTTCGATCGCTTCGGTCCCGGACCTCCGAAAACGCCTCAACCGAACGGCCGCCACGATGACCCTCCAGGTCGAACGACAGGGACGTTTCCAGACGATCCGCTTCGGTTCTCCCACAACCACCGCCGGAACTGTCCGTTCGGCCGACAGCAGCCGCGATCAAGACGCGGCCGAAGACCGTGATCAGTAAGCGGGCGAACCGGATCGCTGGATCCAATTCACTGGCGGGCCACTAGCCGCGTGCCGCACGCCAGACGTCTCCGATTGGATCGTGTTTCGGCGAGTCATCAAGGAACTGGTCGGTGCTCTGCGGGTCGACCGCCTGGCACGATCGAGTCAACCGCTCAGCCAACTCGTTCAACTCGTCACCCCAACTGTGCGGGTCGGCGTCGAACGGTGGCGCGGCAGCGAATTCCTGCAGCAACAGGATGAAACGCAACAGGTGCCGAAACAACACACCTTCCTGACGAGCCAAGTCGCAAAAACCGACCACCTTTTCGAAGTCACCACCGAATTCGTCGATCGCACCGGCTGCCCAGATCGCGGAAATTCGCACGCGACCCGCACCCGGATACTTCGAATCGAACAGCAATTTCAGTTTGTCCGCCAATCGCAACGGCCAGATCCGCTCGCCAAATTCGTCTTCCTCCGGCTCACTACCCAACTCGGCCGCCGTCGCCAAACCCCGCTGCAACAGCTCGCTATGCAAATGCTCGATCGCCAACGGCCCCTGAGCCACTCGCTCGGGACCGGGGACACGGACATTCCGCAAAGCCGAACCGGGGAACTCCAGTGTGCTCTCCAACGCCTGAATCCACTCGATTCGACTCGCCCTCCCCAACTGGTCTCTCAAGAACGCCCCGTAAATCGGGTGAATGCTGCGAAAGTTCAACAGCATCTCGAGTCGCTCGGTGGGACGTGCCCAGCGGGCCCGGTAACCAACCTCCTCGGGCTGCTCGGCCGAATCATCGACACCGCTCGATGACTGACCCGAAACGGCCACGGCTTCGGCCAATATGGCCCCCAAGGTCCCGGCCGCCGACGCAGAATCCTCGGTCGCTGTTGTCTCGCCCGGCTTCGGAGGCTCGGGGTCCAATTCCACAAATCCGCCAGCCCACAAGGTCATCAGCATGTCGTCGAGTCGTCCGCGAGCCGCCTCGCACGCCTTGGGACTCAGAAGCCGACCCTTGATGAAACTGTGCAGACGATCGACCTCCGGCGACGCCGACAGCAGGTAGGCCAACAGACGCCAGGGTATGTCGCCGCGGCTGGCCAGGTCTCCGGCAGGCGACTCGATCAGACGCTGGAACTGCTTCTGGTTCCAGTACTGCCGGTTGGGACTCCGCTTCGGCCTCTTCTTCAGCAACTTCTTTCGGGCCCGGATCAGTTTTGGGTCACCCGTCTTCTCGGGGATTGTCGCCAGCTTGTCGTTGAATCGAGCGATCTTGACGTCGTCCTCGTGAGCCAACACGTAGACATCGCCACGGTCGTCGAACTGAGGCCGACCGGCACGGCCGAACATCTGCTGGGCCCGGCTCGGCTCGATCACCGTCTTCCTGCCGGGTGGCCCTTTGAGTAGTTCAGTGAGCACGACCGAGCGGGCCGGCAGGTTGACTCCGGCGGCCAATGTCTCGGTGCAGACAACCACCGACAGAAGTTTCTGACAAAACAACTCCTCGACCGCCCGCTTGTACTTCGGCAAGATCCCTGCATGGTGCACGCCAACACCTCGCATCAATAGTGTCTTCAGCTTGCGGCCACCTCCCGGACCCCAGTCGTAACTGTTGACCGCCAACTCCAACGCCTGCTTCTGCTCGCCATCGATCAACCGCTTTCCCTTCAATAACTCCGCCGTACTCCAACACCCCTCGCGATGAAAACTGAAAACCAGGGCCGGAGTCCGTTCGGCCTTCACCATGTCTTCGATGTGGTCAACCAACAACTCCTCGCCCACCCAGTGATGCTCCAACGGCACTCGACGCTCGTCGGACGTCACCAGCTTCAGACGACGATTGTGACTGGAACGCAACCAGCCGAGAAACGTCGAGGCGTTGCCGACCGTGGCCGAAAGCAACAGCAGCCGGGTCGTCGAAGGCAGCAAACCCAACGACAGCTCCCAGACCATCCCACGCTCGGGATCGTTGAAACTGTGAAACTCGTCCATCACCACCGCGTCAATGTCGCTCAGGTCCGACGCTCCCCCGTCCACTACAGGATCCATCAACCGGTTCAACAACACCTCGGCCACCACCACCAACACCCGTGCGTCGGGGTTCACCCGCCGGTTGCCGGTGATCAATCCAACCGAGTCTCGCGGGTAACCCCATCTCTGAGCCGAATCCTGCAAGTCTCGGAGTTTCTGCTCGCACAAGGCGATCAGTGGTGTCGTGTAGTAGACTCTCCGACCGGTCGCCAAGGCCTCGAACACCGCCGCCTCGGCAATCAGAGTCTTGCCGGTGCCTGTCGGAGTGCACACCAGAACGCCCTCCGACGACTCGAACCACGCCAGCAACGCCTCCTCCTGCACCGGGTAGGGCTCGAACGGCAGTTGATCGAGATAACTCGATATCAACTCGTCCCGGCTTGGCACAGTCGTCACGACGGAATCCTTGGCAAGAGAAGGAGTGAGGGTGAACGTTCTTGCCGGGCGAAACGGCGGGGGTCATGATAGGCCGTTGTCACAGGTGACGCGACACATCGGAGACAGTGGTGAGCGACGAGACATTGGAATCAGCGGCCCAGGCCGATTGGGCCGCGACGATGCGAGCGGGGATGCCCTCGGCGACTCGCTGGGCGTATCTGGACCACGCCGCTGTCGCGCCGTTGCCTGATGTGGCGGCCGCTGCGATCAATGATTGGGTCGCCGACTCCCTCGCCAACGGAGCCACCGATTGGAACCGCTGGCGCAAACGAGTCGAACAGCTGCGGACTGCCGCCGCCAGGTTGCTGCGAGCCGCCACCGATGACGTTGCCGTGATCCACAACACCACCGAAGGCGTTGGGTTGGTCGCCGAAGGACTGGACTGGAAGCCCGGCGACAACATCGTCGTCCCCGCCTGTGAATTCCCTTCGAACCTCTATGCTTGGCTGCAACTCGGACAACGCGGAGTCGAGGTCCGAGTGGTTCCGGTGGAATGCGACCACATCGACTACGCCGACATCGAAGCCGCCGTCGACAACCGGACGCGATTGGTGGCGATCAGCTGGATCGGGTTTCGCTCGGGATTCCGGATCGACCCCGCTCGAGTGGCCCGGATCGCTCATCGATACGACGCGTGGCTGTTCCTCGATGCGATCCAGGGACTGGGAGCGTTTCCGATCGATGTCGAGGCCATGGAAATCGACGCCTTGGCTGCAGACGGACACAAGTGGCTGCTGGGTCCCGAGGGAGCCGGCGTCTTTTATGTCCGACCCGAGCTGCTGGATCAACTTCGACCACTCGGCGTCGGCTGGAACAGCGTCAGACACGCAGGCGACTTCACTAATACCGCTCTGGATCTCAAGCCACACGCCGGGCGGTACGAAGGAGGCACCTACAACATGCCCGGTATCGTCGGCCTCGCGGCCAGTATCGACTGGATAATTGGATTCGGAATCGAGACCATCAGCCGTCGGATTCTTGATCTGACTGCCGAACTGTGCGACCGGCTGAAATCGATCGGAGCCACACTGGCCAGCGACCGCAGCATCGAGCATGCCTCGGGGATCGTATCATTCTCACTACCCGGCCAGTCACCCACCGAAGTGCAGCGAGCCTGTCGGGACCACGAGATTGTCATCAATTCACGAGACGGCCGCCTCCGTGCCAGCCCCCACGCCTACTCGACACCCCACGACATCGACCTCCTGATCTCCCTCATCGAACAACTCATGGGGTCAACTCTTGAAACTTGACTCATCCTGTTGCTTTCGGCGGCAAGCTGCCCATCTCAGCCGTAACCGGCCATTCTAAAGGACGCCCCATGTCAGATCGCCGCCCATCGCCACGCCTCGTTTTATCTGGGTGTTGTCCTCTGCTGTTGTCGTTGCTCTTCGTCGGTTTACACGCGTCTCCACGTGCGGGTGAGCCCGTGCAGCCGACAGTGCTCGTCGTTCACGACAGCGTCGACCGCGATGACGATCCCAAACCGACCAAAGCGATCCAGTTCTCAGAACACCTGATCGCCGACAAGTACGCCTACGCCTATGGAATTGCCGCCGCCGACCTCGACGACGACGGAGACCTGGATCTGACCAGCGCCGACTACACTCCGCACAACATGCTGTATCTTTTCGAAAACGACAGCCGCGGGACTTTCAAACGCCACATCATTCAAAAGGACGACCCTGAACGACTTGAACGCCACGCTGTGGGTGATGTCGATGGAGACGGCGATCTGGATGTACTGATCGTCAAGAACCTCAGAGGACATCTGCTCTGGTTCGAAAACAACGGTCGACCGTCAGACGGAGCACTCTGGAAACGACATCTGGTCACTACCGACCTGCCCGGTGCCTATGATGTCGCACTCGCCGACTTCGATTCTGACGGCGACCTCGATGTGGCAGCGTCCAGTTGGATCCTGGGAAACCAGTTCGCCTGGTTCGAAAACGACGGAACCCCCGCTGACGGCCATTGGAAGAAACACATGATCGAGAAGGATGTCGCGGAAACTCGCACGATTCGAGCGGCCGACTTTGACGGCGATGGGGATTGGGACCTGCTCGGTACAGGACGAAAAGCCCACCAGGTGATCTGGTACGAAAACCACACCGCTCAACCCAAAGCGGCTCTCAAGTGGACCAAGCACCTGATCGACCGCACATCACCATACCCGGCACACGGCAACCCGGCGGACATGGACGGCGACGGCGACATGGATGTGGTTATGGCACTGGGATTCTACTATCGACCCGGCTCCGACGACCCGAATGCCTCGCATCAACAACAGCACAACCAGGTTGTTTGGTACGAAAACAACGGACGCCCGGCCAAAGGAACCTGGCACAAACACGTGATTGGCCCGCGTTTCGACGATGCCTTCGAAGCCATCGCCGCAGATCTCGATGGCGACGGCGACGTCGACGTTGCCGCCACATCCTGGCGAAACCCCGGTCGTGTCGTCTGGTTCGAAAACCACGGAACTCCCAAGCGGCAATGGACCATGCATCTGCTGAAGAACAATTGGCGGAGTGCCAACCAGGTGATCATTGCCGACTTCAACGGCGACGGCAGACCCGACATTGCAGCGTGCGCCGAACACGGGAGCTACGAACTCAGATGGTGGCGGAACGAAGGACGCCGGTAACCCAGCATCTCCACGAACCAGCCCTCTCTAGAGGCTGCGAAGCCTACTCGTCGTTGCTGCCCGCCGGGCGCCCGATCGCTCGCAACAGACCAACCTGCTGGCGATTGAAGTCGACGATCGCTTCGAGCCGGTCCTGGCGTGCCTGTGAAATGGCGCTAACGGCCTGCTGAGCCTCCAGCGGCAGGCCGACGAGACTGCGAATCCGCAACCGGTGCAATCGCAACGATTCGCCCGCCTGCTTCAAACGCTCACGGGAAATCTCCAAGCGACGTCGACCCGCACTCAGACGATGCCAGGCCGCAGTCACTTCCGTCGCCACGTCGTCGCGTGCCTTCGACAACCGCAACCGGGCCTGCCGCTCTCGGCTAGATGCTGCATCGCGAGAGGCCTGGGTTCCCAGTCCCAGATTTTCGAGTTCCCAAACGGCCAACAAGTCGAAATCGGAACGACCGTCCATGCTGCCAATGCCTCCGCCCGCTCCACCACCGAAACCGCCAGCCGAGACACCCAGCGAGAGATGAGGCAACCAGGGCCGCCAGTCTTCAGCCTGGCTTGCCGATGCTGTGGCATCGAGCGACGCTCGACCTGCTTCCAGCTCCGGACGACTGGACATGGCCGTGGCGATCAATTCGGTCAACGTCTCCGACTCGTCCAACAGTTCCACCGGCACCGCCTGCTCCTCGAGAGCAAACAGCGTGGTCGCCGGGTTCATGCGCAACTGACGTGCCAGGCTGGCCGACGCCACCGCGACAGCACCCTCGGCAGACACCAGCCGCTGTCGACGCCGCTCCACATCCGCCGCGATCCGCGTCGTGTCGGCATTCGAACCCTTGCCGGCAATCACGAAAGCACGAGTCTGCCGCAACAAGGCCTCGGAATCGCTCAGGTCGGCTTTCAGATTTGCAAGTTGACCCTGGGCTTCGACCAAATCCAGATAGGCCAACGCCGCGTTTCGTAACGTGTCGTTGAACGTGACCGACTCGCGAGCCTGCTCGACTCCAAGTTGCTGACGGGCAACCAGTGGTAAAAAAATCGCGTCGGCCACAGACAAGTCGACACTCAGCCGCATCGGACCACCACCGCCTCCAGCCAATGACGACTTGCCAGTGCGGGCTCCGCCGCCGACAAACAGCGAACTGCGACGGACGTCTTGGATCTCGCCCGAAATTGCCTGTAACTGGCCCGAGTGATGAGTGAAACCCAAGCCACCGATCAGCGATGGCATCCACATCGCTTCGGCGGCATCCACCGCCGCTCGAGCCTCGAGAACTCGCTCGGCAGCCAATTCGGTGTTCCAATTCCGAGCGCCAGCCAAACGCAACGCCGTCGTTAAATCGATCGCGAAACGGGCCTCATCCAAGACCGACGGAGTCGTCTCGACATCGGAGACCCGTTGGCCGCCAGCACGCCATTCGGATACCGGACGAATCTGATCGCCTTCCAACTCGGCCGACGATGAACCCGACGATGAACCCGACAATTTGGGCAACTCGAACGTCGCCTCCATTGCAACCCGCTTCGCCGAACGTGTCTCCGGATTGCTCTCTGATTCGGCTTCATTGGCTGCCACAGCAGACGCTCGACGCGACCGGTCGACGATCAGCTTCAGTCGATGGCCACGCAAACCAGCCGTCGAACCAGACGGCTCGTCTTCGTCGATGCCCATTGCCACGTGCACCACGCATCCACAACTGAACGCAAAACTGCAGATCAGCAGCCTCGCAACAGCCACTTGGCATTGGTGGGCGACAGTTTGTTTAGTCACGGCTTGTGGTTCCCCGACCATGTGACAGCTCGAGTGGTCTGGGTTCAGGAAACGAAAAGGTGGTGGCTTTGACGATCCAGGACGCTCGACGCCCCATTGGATTGTATCGGTTGGTTCGACTGGAGAGTTTCGGCAGAGTTTGACGGTTTTCGGGGATCACGGTCCGATCACACGGAGATTTTCGGCGTTTCCGTTGTCAGTATTCCGTGAGATCACCGACGCGGACCCGGTCACCGGGGCTGAAATCGCCAATGACCCCGACTCGCTCCGCATCCACGTCAATAGTTTCCACCAGCACACGTCGACTGCCATCCGACTCGTCGACGAGCACCACAAAACTCCGTCCCTGCTTGTCCGTGGCCACGGCAGTGGGCGGAACAACCGCAAGCTTGTCCGTCTCGGTCCATTCCTTTGCCAAGACACTCAACGTGCCGAACTGCCCGATCGCTAACCAGTTCGAGGCATCCATTGTGTGGTTGTCGACGTGCATTTCGATCCGCATTTTTCGTGACGAGGGATCGAGCGCCATGGCAGTTCGATCGACCTGTCCGCCGATCGCCAGCCCGTCCCGGACGCCGCCGACGTTATGAAATCGAGCCTTCATCCCCTTGTGCACCTCGCCGATCAACGACGGCGATACAAACGCGACGATTCTGAGTCGGTCGATCCGAGCCACTTCAAACATTGGGCTCCCATCGGCGTTGCTGCCGGCTGGCCGCACAAAGGCTCCGGGGTCGACGTGTCGAGCCACGACGACTCCGGCGAAAGGGGCCTTGATCTGGCGATAGGAATTGAGCGCTTCGAGTCGCTTGACGACCGCGGCTGCGACCTGGGTTTGGGCTTCTGCCTGGGCCACGTCGGCATCGGCCTTGCGGATGTTTGCATCCGCCGTCACCACTTCGGATTCGGTCGACTTCACCGCCGCGATTGCCGCGGTGTGACGAAAGCGAGCCTCGTCCTGCTTGTCGAGATCGGCGGCACCCATCTTGACCAGCCGCGAGATTCTCTGCAGCCCGACCTCTTGCAACGCCCGCAATGCCTGCTTCTCAACCAGGCTCTGCTTGACCTGTTCCTTCATCGCGCGGGCTATCTCGGCCGCCGCCTTCGATTGAGCCACCTCAGCCAACGCCCGACGACCCTCGGCCTGCTTTTCACGCAACTCCTCCTCCAATTCCGGTATGTGCAGTTCCGCCAAAACGCTGCCCTGGGCCACAATCACACCAATATCGATTTCCAGGTCCCCCTGCCGCCCGATCGCCTTGACGTAACCCGCCTGCTTGGCCACCAGCACCGTCGATTCGAAACCGATCACGCTGGCACCAGGCAAGTCGACGACCGCCTCCTGGTAGACGATCCACTCGACCGCTTGGAGCGTCGTCACTGCGGCCGCCTTCTGACCCACGTCGGTACCCCCGTAATTGGGATCAGCGGCCGCGTCAGAATCGGCTCCGCCACACCCTGCCAAAACAGCCAGGCTCGACACGATCACACAAGTCAGCATGGCCACACCAGCTCGCGGCCGGGACCAGGCACCGTTTGTTCGTTTCATCACCAATTCTCCGGTCTCACTTGGCGCTCGCCTGATGGCCAAGGCCTCTCAGGCCCACGCGGCATCCATATCTTCGCTCGTGTCTTTCGGTCGCTTCAGCAGCACGTACAGGCAGGGCACCACGAATTTGGGCAACAGCGTGGCGGCGATCACACCACCGACAATGGTCCGAGCCAGCGGCACATCGGCCTCACCTCCGACAAATCCGATTGCCATCGGCAGCAAGGCCAGTATCGTGGTCAATGACGTCATCAGGATCGGCCGAAAACGTACCAACGCCGCCTCGACAATCGCCTGTTCGACAGTCGCTCCCTCCTTCAGACGCCCGTTGGCAAAGTCGAGCAGCACGATCGTGTACTCAACCACGATCCCGATCATCATGATGATGCCCATGAACGACTGAATGTTCAGTCGCGTTCCGGTCAGCTTCAGAATCAATGCCACACCGATGAAACCCAATGGCACCGTCACCATCACGATCATCGGGTCCAGGAACGAACGGAACTGGCCCACCATGACCAGGTACACCAGCACCGTGGCCAAGATCAAACCCATCGAAAAATCGATGAACGAATCTCGCATCGAACGAATCTCGCCCTGCACCTCAATCGTCATCCCGGCGTAATCGCCTCCGCCGATCTTGTATCGAGTCGGCCGATTCAGGCCGACCTTGGCCAACAGCCCCTGGAGCCATTCAGGGTAACGTGATGCTGCCGACCGAGAATCCCGGGTCGGCTGTAGCTTCAGCTCCGGATGATCCACCAGCCGGTCCTCGATCGCCGACACCACGCTGCCCAGGTCGTACTCGGGCTCGATGTTCGCAAACACGTCGGTCACGCGAGTGATATTGCGGTGGTTGATCACCGCCGCACCGGTTTTCGTCGTGTCAAACTTGGCAATGTCGCTCAGATAGACCGGAGTTCCATCCTTGTCCTCGCGGACCACGATTTTCCGCAACGAGTCCAACGACTTGATCTGATGTTCGGGATACTGCGTGCCCATGAAGTAGTGGTTGCCGTTTGATGGATCGATCCAGAAGGCGGGGTCGAAGTTGATCGAACTGTTCGTCGCACTCACCAACGCTTCCATCGCCTCCTGAGGATTCACCCCGTGATCGGCCGCAGCAATCCGGTCGATCTCGACCTCAATCATCGGGTAGTCGATTCGCTGAGCCACTCGCACATCCGTCGCACCAGGCACACCAGTAATGGTCTCGATCAACTTGTCCGCGATCTCGTGAGCCTTCTCGAGATCGTAGCCGGCGATCTGGAGATGGATCGGAGACGGCTCGCCCATGTTCAATGCGGCCGTCAGGATGCCACCTGTGTCGAATGCGAATTCGATCGAGGGAAATCGCCGAGTCAGACGACGACGCAGCCGTTTCACCAGCTGGAACACGTCCTGATCGCTTCGGTCACCCAGCTGAACCAGGATGAACGAGTCCATCGGACCCGTGTTGGGCGTGTAGGCCGCCGGCCAGTCCATCAAGACGCCGATGTTGGAAATCAACATCTCGCAGTTCGATTCGGACTCGGCTCGCTTCACCTCAACTGGACTCAGAACCCTCGTCTCACCACCGGCGAACTTGTCGCGAGTTACGGGATAAATCGCATCCAACGGATTTCCTGGAGCCGGATCGCCCAGCATGTCGACGATCTCGTTTTCGATCGCCTGCACCAACTCCTCGGACTTCTCGATCCGAGTCCCCGACGGGGCTCGGACGTAGATCGTGAACTGGCCGGAATCGACGGGCGGAAACAACTCGGTCCCCGTCTGACTCATCACCACCACCGAAACGCCAAACAGTACAGCCGAGACGCCCAGCACCACCCAGCGGTGTCGCAGCGACCCAAGCAGCAACACCCGGTATCCACGGACCAACCAGCCCCGATCGGTGACCACAGTGCCGTCAACCGCAGCGGACGACGGTGCGTGAGACTCGTGAGTGGCGTTCAGTTCGCCAGCCATAATGCGTCGGCCCATCAGCTTGGCGGCTGCGACCGGGACAAAGAAGATCGCAATCAGGTAGCTGGCAATCACGGCAAACAGCACGGCCATTGCCAACGGAGTGAACAGGAACTTGGCGAGCCCGGAAAGGAAGATGACCGGGAAAAAGACGACAATAAAGGTGATCGTCGAAACCAGCAGCGGCACCGACACCTCGCGGGTTCCGTCCCACGACGCCCGCAGCCGCCCCTTGCCGGGCATCAGCATGTGACGCTCGATGTTGTCGAGTACCACGATGGCCTGGTCGATCAGGATCCCCACAGACAGGGCCAGACCACCCAACGTCATCGCGTTGATCGTGTTGCCGGTGAAGTACAGGCCGATCAACGACGAGAGAATCGAAACGGGGATCGCGATGATGATCACCAACGTCGATCTCAGGTTGCGCAGGAAAACAAACACGACCAGGCCCGCAAACAAAGCTCCCAACACTCCGGCAATCCAAAGCGCCGTAATGCTCTCGCGGACCTTCACAGATTGATCCATCACGACTTCGAGCTTCAATGTGGCCATCTTGGGGCCCATCACCGGGTCGTTCCGCTTCTCGTCCTGCAATCGCGACAGGATCTCGCCAAGCTTGGCATGGATTCGGTCGACAATTTCGATCGTGTTGGCTCCCGGCTGCCGGTAGACCGGCACGTAGACCAGTGTCCGACCGTTGACCCGCACGATGTTGGTCTGGATCTGCTGAGTGTCCTTCACCTCGCCGATGTCGCTGAAGAGAATCGGCTCGCCCTGCGCGCCGACGGTGATCGGAGCACTGTTGAGGTCGGCCACTCGATCGGGGATCGCGTTGGTGTAGATGTAGAACTCGCGATCCTTGATCTTGGCACTTCCCGCCGGGATCAAGACGTTTTGACGCCGCAACGCCGAATGAACCTCGCGGATTGTCAGCCCATGAGCCCTCAGCTTGTCCGGCTCGACGTAGCAGAGAATTCGGCGAAGTGTCCCGCCGTTGACGGCCGGAGCGATCACGCCGGAAATCGACTGCAGGTTGTTTCGCAGGTTCTTGTAGGCGACGTCGTAAAGTTCCGAGTCCGTCATGTCGGAGTTCGACACCGAGACCAGGCACAACGGAACACTCGCCGTCGGATCAAATGGCATCACCATCGGAGGAATCGTGCCCGGTGGCAGGTAGAACATGTCGCTCATGGCGTACATGCTCACCTGGCTCAACGCCTCTGCCTGGCTGACTCCGGGATGGAAGAAATCCTTGACGATGCAGACTCCCTGCAACGCCTTCGCCTCCTGGTGCTCGATCCCGGAACTCTGACCCGTCCACCGCTGCAGACGACTCATGATGTCCTGCTCCATCACCTCCGGTGGCATCCCGGGGTAGAAGCAGACGATCTGAGCCGCTGAGGTGGTGAACGTGGGCAGCAGGTCGGCTGGGATCCGGGCCAAGCTGACCGTGCCAATCACGGCGATGATCAGCACGTGCACGATCACCAGGTAGGGATTCTTCAGAGCAGTTTGGATCATCCGGTGACTTCCGCAAGTGGATGGCGGCGTGAACGGTGCTCTGCGGCGGACAAAGACCCAACCTGCACAGATCACTGCACGAGGATTGTTGTCGAGTTGCCAGATTCATGCAATCCGCATTTTCCGCACAACCGGATCCAAACACTACAACTTGCCCGCCGCATCCCCCCTGCCGATAGAGACACCCATCCACGCAATCCGACTGATCCCTATAGACGCCGCGATCCACCAATTCGTCGATGACCAACCGATACCGGATCCCGTTACTTCATTACACACAATCCCTGCAGGGCCGACCGAGATGAGCTGTTTTCGACGCACTATGCCACTGGCCACCCTGCTGTGCCTCACCTGTCTCCTCCCGTTGGACGCCGCTGAAACCACACAGTCGGCCACCCAGAAAACCCAATCAGCAACCGACCCGTTGCTCGGGCAGGTCGAGCGAGCGATCAGCGTGTCGAGTCGCCGATTCCTGACCATCGAACATCACTCGCCCTGGCAAATCCTGCACGGAGTCCTCGCACTGCGTCAGGACTTTGTGATCAACCGACCGGGCGGAGAGCCGGGGCAACGGATCCGAGCGTTGGACTGGATCACGCAGGGTGCAAGCTACCGTGGCACACCCTTGTTTCGCCGCACCCAACACGGCGCCGAAGCTCAGCCCTTCACTCAACCCTACGAATTCGAAGGGCATCCCAACCAGTTCCTCGCCATCCTGACCATGTCGCGGTTGCCCGCCACACATCAGTTCGCACTCGCCGCGAGCCCAAACCTGCAAGCCGTCTCGATCGCTCAACTGATCAAACACGCCCAGGCCAAGGTCAACGACCTCGAGGAAATCACATGGACACTCTGGGCACTCTCTCACTACCTGCCTCCCGATGCCCAATGGCACAATGCCGAGGGTGAACCGTGGAGTATCGAGCGACTGGTACAGATCCAGACTTCCGAGGACGCCGACGAATCCGCCTGCGGCGGGACACATGGACTCTACGCTCTGACCTACGCCCGAAACGTCTACCGCAATGCCAACAAGGGCCAGGTCCGAGGCGTCTGGCTCGAAGCCGACCAGAAAATCCAGCGTCACGTTCAGGAATCTCGGATCTATCAGAACGACGACGGAACATTCTCGGCCAGCTACTTCCTCGGCCCCCACCAAAGCCACCAGTTTCAGGAACGAGTCGAGACGTCAGGACACACGCTCGAATGGCTCGTCATGGCCGTTAGCGACGAACAACTTCGATCCGATTGGATGCGGCGTGGAGTGGCCGCTGTGGCCGATGACCTGACCAGGCACGCGGACTCCACCGTCAAGTGCGGACCCCTGTACCACGCCCTGCACGGGCTGGTGCTGTACCGAGAACGCACGCGAGCCGCTGGGCAGACGACTTCCGTTTCGGTTACCCCGCGACCCGACGGCCGCTGACCGATTCGAAATCAACTCGCTCCGCCGGGCAGCCTGTCGAGAAACACCTGCCGCGGAGCAAACTCGCCGGTCTCGGTACGGTATTCACCCAACGCCGCCAATCGGTCCTCGGAATCGACCAACACCGCACGAGCCCTGTCGGCCAGACCGGCATCCGGCCACGACACGCGGCGGCCATGCGAGATCTCGGTCAACTCGGCATCCGTCGCCACCCGACGTGGCCACTCGGCAACGACCTCCAATGGAGCCACCAATCGCTGGACGAGTGTCCGAGCGTCGAGTGATTCGAGTGGCACGGCCGCGTCAATCGCGAATGGGCCGACACGAGTCCGCACCAGGCCGCTCATCACACCGCAGCTACCAAGCCGCTGACCAAGATCTCGGCCCAACGACCGAATGTAGGTGCCTCCGCTGCAGACAACCTCGAGCTCCAGTCTCGGCGAATCCCAGTCCAGCAGTTGAATCGAATCGATTTCGACAGTTCGAGGCTTCAGATCCAGCTCCTGTCCGGCTCGGGCCAGCTTGTAGGCACGCCGTCCGCCGACCTTGACGGCCGAGTAGGCCGGAGGCACCTGGCTGATCGGACCGACGAAGTCTCGAAGTGCCGCCTCGATCGTCGGTTCGTCCAATACCGGAATCTCCTCGTACACCTCAACCTCTGTCTCGGTGTCGTCCGAATCGCTCCGACGACCCAGCAGAAACGTGGCACGATAGGTCTTTCGCTGGTCGTGGACCGATGGCACCAGCCGAGTCGCCTTGCCGACCGCGACCACCAGCACGCCGGTGGCCAGGGGATCGAGCGTCCCGCAGTGGCCGGTCTTTTCGGGCCGAACCAACCCTTTCACCCGATCGACCGCTCGACGAGACGTCATCCCGCGAGGCTTGTCGAGCACCAGGAAGCCACAAGTCATAGTGGTTCGATCCCGATTGCTACCGATGGCCTAGATCCGCATCGACATGCGTTCCTGGTGTCGCACCCGAGCGGCTTCGACGAAACCGGTGAACAGCGGATGAGCAGCCAGCGGTTTCGACTTGAATTCGGGGTGAAACTGCACGGCGACAAACCACGGATGCTCGGGCATCTCGACAATTTCGACCAGGTTGCCGTCCGGACTGGTGCCCGTCGCGAGCATTCCCGCTGCGGCAAACGGGTTGCGGAACTCGGGATTGAACTCGTAACGGTGCCGGTGCCGCTCTTCGACTTCGGTCGACTCGTAACACCTCGCCGCCGTCGAATCCGGCTGCAGATGGCACGGTTGTGCCCCCAGCCGCATCGTACCGCCCTTGAAGGTGATGTTTTCTGCTCTTCCAGCATGCAGATCACCGGGTTCGGTGTGTCGGCCACAAACTCGGTGCTGTGTGCCGCTTCGAGTCCAAGCACGTTTCGAGCGAACTCGATCACGGCACACTGCATACCCAGGCAGATGCCGAAGTACGGCACGTTGTTTTCTCGAGCAAACCGGATGCCCTCGACCTTGCCCTCGACACCACGGTTGCCGAAACCACCGGGAACCAGGATGGCGTCCAGACCACCGAGAATCGCCTCGGCATCCTGACTCTCCAACTCCTCGGCCTCGATCCGCTTGATCAACACGCGAGTTCGATTGGCCACTCCGGCATGATCGAGTGCTTCGTAAATCGACTTGTAGGCGTCGCGGTGCTCGATGTACTTCCCGACCACACCAATCGTCACCTCGTGCTCGGGAGTCCGCATCCGCTGCAACATCGCTCGCCAGTCGCTCATGTCCAGCGTCCCGGCCGGCAGAGACAGCTTGTCGACAATCAACTGGTCCAAACGGTGGTCGACCAGGCCCAGTGGCACTTCATAGATCGAAAACTCCTTGTCGATCTCCTCGATCACTTCCGACTGCTCCATATTACAGAACAAGGCGATCTTCTCGATGTTCTCGTGACCCAACGGCCGCTCGGTCCGA
Source organism: Planctomycetota bacterium (assembly GCA_963694825.1). Classification (GTDB taxonomy): domain Bacteria; phylum Planctomycetota; class Planctomycetia; order Planctomycetales; family Planctomycetaceae; genus UBA8437. The sequence continues at coordinate 3,138 of CAVOEV010000009.1, read as the reverse complement.
ACGATCAGGATGTCCGGCTGGATGCCGATCTGACGCAATTGGCCGACGCTTTGCTGAGTCGGCTTGGTCTTCAGTTCGCCGGCCGCCTTGAGATACGGAGCCAGCGTCAGGTGGACAAACAGGCAATTGCCTCGGCCCACGTCCCGAGGAAACTGCCGGATCGCTTCGAGGAAGGGCATGCCCTCGATGTCGCCAATCGTTCCGCCCAACTCGGTGATCACGACGTCGACTTCCGGGGTCGCCAGGCTGAAGACGGCTTCCTTGATTTCGTTGGTGATATGAGGCACCACCTGCACAGTTTTTCCCAGGAACTCGCCCCGGCGTTCCTTGGCGATCACGCTCTGATAAATCTGGCCGGTGGTGTAGTTCGAATCGCGTGAGAGCGGGCTGTTGGTGAACCGTTCGTAATGGCCCAGGTCCAGGTCGGTCTCGGCCCCGTCATCCAACACGTACACCTCGCCGTGCTGGTAGGGACTCATGGTCCCGGGATCAACGTTGATATAGGGGTCGAGCTTCTGCATCCGCACGCAGAGGCCTCGCTGTTCCAACAACAGGCCGATCGATGCGGAGGTCAGTCCCTTACCAAGCGAACTGACCACTCCCCCAGTCACGAAAATGTGCTTCGCCATGCTCCCCTGTCCATCCTGTCCTGGAGCCGTCTGAAAAACGACAGCCACCCGACATCCGTGCCCGGCACCCGTTGCCGTTCATCACGCCGCTCGACCACCGCGGCCCCTCGCTTCAGTCGCACGAGCAACGAACCGAGCATAATCATCCGGAGTGTCGATTCCAACCGCCGAATGCTCTGCCACTCTCACACCAATCGCTGCTCCGTGCTGCAAAGCCCGCAGTTGTTCGAGACATTCCAGTTCTTCCAGCGGCGAAGCCGGCAGACTGGTCAGTTCCAACAAGTAGTCGCGGCGGTAGGCATACAACCCGACGTGCAGCAACCAGGGCGATTCGCCCTCCAGCAACGCGTCGAGATCACCATCACGCACACACGGGATCGGGTGACGGCTGAAATACAGGGCCCGCCCGTCACTGCCGGTCACCACCTTGACGCACGACGGATCGTCCAGAGTCCGCCGATCACGAATCGGACAGGCCAGTGTTGCCATCTGGAGTGTCGAGTCGGTCTCGAGCACTTCGACCAGGCTGTCAATGTGATCGGGGTCGAGTTCCGGCTCGTCTCCCTGCACGTTGACAATCGTCACGGCATCCTCACAACAGCGGGCTACCACCTCGGCCACGCGATCGGTCCCACTGGAATGCTCGCCGGTCATCACGGCTCGCCCGCCAAACGCCTCGACCGCCGACACGATCTCAAGACTGTCGGCCGCCACGATGACTTCGTCCAACCGACTCGCCCGGCACGCCGACGCCCAGGCGTATTCCAACAGCACGCACCCTGTTTCGTCCAGCAACAGCTTCCGCGGCAACCGCGTCGACTGCAGCCTGGCCGGGATCACTCCCACCACGCGTCCTGATTTCGCCATGACCCGCTCCCTGGCCACTGAGTCCCATTGCCATCCCTGACCACCCGAAACGACGCATCGCATGCCGCTTCGGACCAGAGCATACCATCCCATTCCGCTCGACATCAACGGAAATATCACCCGCCCACTCTCACGATGAAACCCGCCAGATCACGCCATCTATCCGCCCGCAAGGATCAAGTCTTTCTGACGCAATAGCCGATACAACCGGCAGAGTCTTCCCAAGCGGTACCGCTACCGGTGCTGCTCAATCTCGGATTGAAGCTGAGCAGACAATGCTATTCAACAAGCCACACGTTCCACATCTCATTGTCACTGCCATACTTGCGATCACATCGCCGATAGCATACTCGCAGACCGACACCGCGCGACACAACTGGATCGAATCCGTTCAGAAACCTTCGATCCGGCAATCCGCAGACAACGACAATGGAATCCAGCAAGCCATAGCTCTCGAAACACCAGCCTCGACCAAGGCAAAAGTAGCGGCCGAGATAACGCCCTTGGATGCCGGGCCCTTCGAAGAACAAGCTCTCATCGATATCCGACGCACCTCGCTATTCGCTCTCACGGACGGCAAAAATGTCTCAAGAGCAGCAGAGATCGGTTGCTGTGAAACCGACATCCGCTCGGTTCACAGAAGCGGCCTCACCGGCGAATTCCTGTACCTGCAGGCTCGCGGCGTCGATGTCCCCTACGCCGCGCCTTTTGACGGAATCGGTCTGAATGCAGTGCCGATCGGACCAACCCTGTTTGCCGACCCCACCTACCAACCCGGGTTTCGCATCGGCCTGACATCCAACCGCAGCGATACGTCCAGCCTCTCAGTTGACTACTGGTTCTACCAAAGCCAGACCAACGGCAGCGGCCAACTCGACGGGGGAGCCGGCATCTTTGATGCTCTCACCGTGCACCCCAACACCACCTCTGTTGCCACCGACAGCCTGCAGACCAGCACCAACTACGATCTGGACTTCGACATCATTGATGCTCACTACCGCACCACCTTCCTGGAACGCGACCTCTACACCGTCGATTTCACGATTGGCGCCAGATACGCCCGGATCGACCAGGACTTCCACGCCGCCTATTCGATCCTGGGCACCACAGACGTGAACGCCGAACTGGGCTTCGACGGCGTCGGACCTCGACTGGGCATCGAGTTCGACCGACCGCTCGACGACCAGTACCACATTTTCGTGAACGCCTCGGGATCGCTGCTGGTTGGACACGTTACCGGCGAATACACCCAGACCAACGCCTTCAGCGGCACTGTGGCCACAGCCGCCCTGGACGACAGCCGACTGGTGCCCGTCTCCGAACTCGAGATCGGACTCGGCTGGCAGAGTGCCAGCGGCCACTGGCACCTCTCGGCCAGCTACTACGTCGGCACCTACCACAACTCGTTGTCAGCCGCCGATTTCATCAGCGGCGTCCAGGCCAACTCGCTGCACGACCTGGGCGACTCGATCACCTTCGACGGCTTGATGGCCCGACTCGAAATTACCTGGTAATCGCCGCTCAGCCGCTCAGCCGACCAGATCGGCCCAATCGTCGATCGCAGCGAACTGGTTGTCGATCTCCGAAGCGTCACCCACAATGACGTCGACGCCTTCGCCGCCAGCCAGCGAATCGCGGCCAC
>CAVOEV010000008.1:0-38981 GCA_963694825.1 Planctomycetota bacterium | reverse complement strand
CGAGGACGCCAACGGAAACGGACAACTCGACGTGTCGCCCTACCCGCCCAGCAGGGCCGTCGCCGGTGGATACGTCTTCGACACCGCAAATGGACAGTGGTACAAGATCCTGCAAGTCCTCGGAACCGCCAATGGTTCGGCCGACCTGCAACTCGATCGGATTGTCACCCGAGTCGGCAGCCAGGCTATGGCTCCCTCGGGTATCGTCGCCGTCTACTCGCTGGGGACCAAGTGAATGGCCACCACCGCGAACAACCGCCGCCGAACACGACTCCGAAACAGCCGACCGACTGGTCCATCGACACCGGCCGGATTCACGATGGTCGAGATGCTGGTGGCCGTCACGCTGGTCCTGATCATGATGATGATGTTCGCCGAAGTGTTCGAAATCGCTTCGGGGATGCACCATCGAGTCCGCGGCCTCGCTCGCAACGACCAGCGAGCCCGGATCATGCAGAACATCATCGATTCGGATATCAGCAAACGGACCTTCCGACACATGGTCCCCTTTGCCCAGAACGAAACCGGCTACGGTCGCGACCAGCGACTCGGAGAACGCCAGGGCTACCTCTACATCTCCGAAAACAACCCCAACGACGATTCGGACGACGTGCTGCAACTGACCATCCGCAGCACCATTCTCCATTCCGACTCCGACCCCACCCCCTACTACGGACTCGTCAACGCCGCTCCACTGAGCAACCTCCCGCGCAACCGACAAGAAACTCTCATCAGTTCGACCTCGGCCGAGGTCTGCTACTTCCTCCGCAACGGCATCCTCTATCGCCGTGTACTGATGCTGTACGAAGCCACCGGAGGTCGCTCGCAACCCTTCGACGACAACAACAACTCCGAAGTGTTCGACTCGGATCACCCGACGCCCTACCTGCCAAGCAACCAGGGTGCATTCAACGCCGGTTCCGACAGCACGGCCAACACCCGCGACGACAAGGGAAACTTCTGGAAGGACTTCGACTTCTCTGCCCAGTACACCTCGACCGGAGCCAAACTCCACAACCGCAACTCGCTGGTCAACTCCAGAAACTCCAGCAGCTACCCCCTGGGCATTCCGTCGTCCCGCTTCGGCCACGACCACGCTACCGGGTTACCACGCGAATTCGCACCCGGACCCGGACCCGATGGGATCTGGTCCACCACCGCCGACAACGGCCCCTTCTGCATCGGCCGGTTCACTCACGAAGAAACCTCCAACTACTACTTCCGCTACCCACAGACCGCCTCGAGAAACGCCGCTGGCAGTGTCATCAACGACGGCAACCCGCTGAAGACACAAAACGTCTCGAACAATCCGCTGACGGTTGGCGAAGATGGAGTCATTAACCAGTACCGCGGAGGACCTCGGCGAGCCGAAGACATCCTGATGACCGACGTCCATTCCTTCGACATCAAGGTCTGGGACGAAGCACTCGGTCGGTTCGTCGACATCGGTCACACTGATCCCCTACTCGCCAGTGGCGACTTCCGACTCGCCGCCCGACAGAACTCGGCCTACGGACCAGCAGGACCATCGGGCAATCGAGTCTACGACACCTGGCACCCCAGCATCTCCAGCCAGCCCCCCTACCGGGTCACTCACTACTCGCACCGCATCGCGGCGGGCAATCGCAGAGGACCCTGGTCCGCATCGACCAGCTACAGCACCGGCAACGAAATCTTCCCGCCAAACGAAGCCGGTGGTCCGCTGGCGTTTCTCTGTACGGCGACCACCGGAGCAGGTATCTCGGGCTCCCTGCCACCAGGTTGGCCCGCTCATGCCGGAACCACCGTCACCGAATCCGAAGACCTCAACAAAAACCAAATCCTCGATATGGGCGAAGACACCAACGGCAACGGACAACTCGACAGCATTACCTGGATGGCCGTCGACAACTGGCTGCCGCTCAAGGCCATCCAGATCACCGTCCGCTATCGGGACCCGACCAGTGAATTGATGAGACAAATGACGCAGGTGCATTCCCTCAGTCGTTGAAACACACCAATCGTAGACAACCACAACTCGGCGGACGGGCCCCCGCCACAAGGAGATCCGAGCGACTCGACAACTCGCACGGTCACAACCAAACGCCATGCCCAACATCTTCAAACGAACTGGCCGACCCGCCCGTCCTGCGCAGCCCCATCTGCTCCCGACCCGGTCGGCTCGACTCGCTCAAACCCGCCACCCGAGCGGTTCGACCCTGATCGTCGTCCTCGCACTGCTCGCTCTGCTCTCGATCCTCGGACTCGCCTTTGTCACGTTTTCCGGATCCGAGCGGACCAGTGCCGAAAACTACTCGGCGGCAGCCGAGCAGCAGTACCAGTCCCGGCCTCGACCTTCGACTCGCATCCTGTCCCGTTTCGCCGCCGACCGCCTGTTCTTTGGTTCGCGGACCAACGAACGCAACAGCGCCTTGGCCGGCGGACGCCACACCCTGATCGCCAGCATCGTCGGCCGCGACGTGCAGCCTCACAGCGGCAAGGGTGTCAACCTGATCGGACACAAGGTCAGCGGCCAGCAAACCGGTTACCCGGTCGTCGACCAGAACCACGACGGCACAGCCGACTCGTCCCAGGCCCTGCTCGACATCAACGATTCGGCCGCGGCCAACAACGGCAGTTCGCCATCCCGACCCGCTCCGGATGTCGACTACACCGCTCCGGACATCAACAGCGTCTTCCTGGCCTACAACGGCTTTGCACTGGACGCCTACAACCGACCGGTCCACGTGATCATCCCGAGTTTTCTGCGACCTCAGTACATCCGCGGTTTCACCAGTGGAGCCTCCAAGGCCACTCCGGTTCTCGACTGGGAAACCCGTTCGGGCACGGCCCGCCGAGTGCTCAGACCACACCCGATGCACAAGGACTTCGGACCCTCCGGAAGCTCACCCCGCACCAGTACCTTCGACCCGCAGGGACTCCGCTACGTCATCACCCAGGCCCAGGCCAACCGACTGGGGCTCAGCGGTCCCTTCCCCTTCGGCCACAGCGAAGATCTCAACGGTAACCGCGTGCTCGATGCCGGCGAAGACCGCAACGAAAACGGGTTCCTCGACACCGAAGCCCACCACGGAGTCTGGACACTCGGAGCCTGGCAGCAAAACATCTACTACCGCAGCGGCCAGTGGATCATCCTCAGCGAAGATGCCAACGGCAACAACCAACTCGACCAGGGCGAAGACACCATCGTCCCGGGCAACAGCACGATCGACCGGTGGTACTTCCGAGTCGAGACGGCCGGCATTTCCAGCAACAACATGCCGACCTTCGGTTCGGTCAATATCGGTGCCACCACCACCAGCGGCGGTGGGGCTCCGGTCTGGAAACGGTTCAGCACGTTTCAGCCACGGTACAAGTTCGATGCCGACGCCGATGGCGACGGAATCAAGGAAGCCATCTATCTCGATCTCGACTTCCCCATCCACTCACTGGGCAACGGCAAGTCAGCCATCCCGCTGTTCGCCCTGACCATCTACGACGCCGACGGCCTGATGAACCTCAACGCCACCGGAAACCTCAGCGGACAGGTCAACCTCGCCGCTGCCAACTTCGGCGGAGGAAAGTTCATCTCGCGATCCAACCTCGGCATGTCCTCCTCCGAAATCAACCCCCAGTGGGGACTCGACGCCGGTGCACTCGCCACCGATTTCCCCAACAGTTCACGAACCACCGCCGAAGTCTTCCAGGACCAAAGCAAGTTCTTCAATCACGCACCCAGCGGCTGGGTGGAAAACTCGAACATGGCCTGGTGGTTCTTGCTCAAGGGCCGCGCCCACTACGAGCCAGGTTCGGGCTCGCTGCTGTCCTACACCGACGGCCGACACGGAGACCTCAACCAGCTTGTCGCAGCCATCTCGGCCAATTCGACCACTCTGACCGACTACCCTCAACCCGGACTCCGCGGCATCGACGACAACTTCAACCAAGACGAAGGCGAACTGGCGCCTCCGTTTGATACGAACCGACTGGCCACCACACGCCCCTACGTCCACCCACTCGACTTCCGAGGCACCGGCACCAGCACCGTCAAGGTCGGCTCGCTGTTCCAGGCTCAACTCTACACCTCCAATCGACTCAAGTTCCCGCAATACACCGCCTACCAGTCCCAACAGGTCCCCATGGCCGGCACCACCATCAAGTGGGGCCAGCCGCTAATGGGCGTCCTGATGCAATCGTCGATCACCACGCCGTTGATCGACGAGGAGACCGAGAGCATTGTGGATGAACGGAATCGGCAGGGGTCCGACCGGCTTTTCGACTCGAAGGAAAACTACTTCCTGCAGGCCAGCCGCGGGGATCTCGAAAATGCCGCCTTCGAATCCCGACTCGCTCGACTCGCCTCCTACAACTTCCAGACCAACACCCGCTCAGAAAAAATCCGCCGTCGCTTTACCGTCGACAGCTGGGACACACGCGACTTCGTCCGCAGTTTCCCCGGAGTCGTCTCGGGACTGGACCGTCGTCGAGCGTGGGAGTTCTGGCAGAACGGGACCAACCGTTTCGGAACCACCACCTACGCGTTTCCGCCAAAGTTCAACGGCGCACCGATCGGCAACCTCAACGACCCCTTCCGCGGTCCGCTCCGCACCTTGCTCGAAGTCGTCGCCAATCGCGCCCCGGTCAACGCGACCGACTCGACGCTGATGCAACGACGACTCTCGCCCAACCACATCTTCGAACGCCTCAACGGCGTCCCCAAGCACCGGCCGATTACCGAACACCCACAGAACCCCGGCACCACCATCATCCCCGTCTCCTGGAACTCGAACAACAGGCCCGCCTTCCCCCCAACCAACTCGACTCAAAAAGAGTGGTGGGCACGATACGACCGACAGCGACTCGCTCGCGACATCTACGTCTGTCTCTACACGCTCTGTGGAGGCAGCGATCAGGTCAACTACACGACCAGCAACGACCACGACAACACGATGACCCCTGGCGACAGTTCCGACCGGCACTACACGACCGAGCAGTTGCGCGAAATGGCTCAGTTCGCCGTCAACATGGTCGACGCGATGGACACCGACAACGTGGTGACCCGTTTCGAGTACGACAAGAACCTCGGACCAACCGTCGATTCCGGCAGCGGCATGACACTCCGCAGCGGCTGGAACCTCGACGGCAACGCCTGGACCAACGACGGCTTCGCTCCGATCGGGTCCGCAGCCAGTGGCTACGACGCCGATCACACCGACGATGGAGTCGAGCGTGGAGTGGTCCACGGCGTCGAAGCTCAGCAGTTGACACTCACCGAATTCTTCGCCGCCCGCAGCGGCCAGGTCACAGATCCCGACAACAGCGACATTCCCTACGACCACCCGGCAACATCTCACGACGACACCCTGCCACGGACGTTTGCCGGCATCGAACTCCGCAACATCACGCCGTTTGGCGTACCGCTTTCGGGAGGATCGTGGCGGATCGAGATCCGACCCAATACCGCCTCACCAGCCTCCGGCGACATCCGCCGCATGACGTTCCGCAGCGGCAAGCAGATCGAAGCGACCACGTCCTTCAGCATTCTCAGCTGTGCCGACGACCAGCTGTCGCAAAATGGCTCCTACAGCACGCTGAAGGTCGATCCCGACTACTCGCCGGGAACGACCATGCAGGCGACCATGCTGCAGGTCTTTCCCCGCGCGTTGGCCCCCGCCGATGTGCTCGACCTCTGCCACGATTCGAATCAGACAGCCGCCCAGTCTCCCTTCCGCATCTCAAACGGCAACGGCACCGACCTGACTTCGACCGTCGGCTCGTTCTTGACCGGAGCCCCGTTCCTGACCGGAGGACTCAACGTGCAGGTCGTCCTCCAACGTCGACTCCACTCCAACAGATCCTCATTAGATCCGCTCACCGCAGCACCCGGACAGGTCGCTGCCTACGACCTCGACAACCCCTGGGTCGAAGTCGACCGCATCACCTACACCCGCTCGGCAGCCGGTTACCAGTTCAACATCGGCAAGAAGGACAACAACCCGCTGGCAACAACCGAAACGCACAACATTCGCAAACAACTGTGGGAATTGCGCAGCCGCCAAAGACCTCAGCCGCTGCACCGCTCGGGCGAAGCCTATATGCCCAACCCCGCCGGAGCCGTCGGGGCCTCGCCGTGGCGGACCATCGCCCGAGCCAGCCTGGTGCTGAATTCGATCGGAACCGAAAACACCAACAGCCCCGCCACGTTCGACCGCTGGCAGCCTCACTTCGATCGACCATTCGCCTCACTCGTCGAACTCTTCAATCTCCCGGTCTATGCACCTCACGATGTCACCCGCCTGCTCGACAAGGCGGGCACCCACTCGGCCGGTCACTTCAAATTCCTCCGTCCCGACTTCCCCAACGCAACCAGTGCCGACCCCCGGTACGACAACCGCTGGGCCCGGCTGCTGAACTTCCTGGAAATCCCCACCCGTACCGACCGCTTCCCGGTCAGCTCGCTGCCCGATTCCCGAAAATACCGCATCCCGGGCAAAATCAATCTCAATACCATCCGACACCCCGAAGCACTCGGCGGCTTGATCGATCGGCAGGACGTCTGCCAGGTCGCACCCACACAAGTCAATTCACACCTGCCCGATTCCACCGGCGAAACGTCTCGCGACTGGTGGCGGCAATTGATCCACAGCCGCGACGGTTACGATCCGGTCAGCGAACTGTTCCTGCCCGGCATGGCTCACGGACACCCCTTCCGATCACTCGGACTCGTCCGCTTTGGACGAGATGGCATCGAAGAAACCCTGTTCCGCTCCATTCCACTCGATACCAACACCACTTCGGGCTACGTCAGACGACGCCTGTTCGGACTGGGAACCCAGACCCAACACAACAATCAGACGCTGCATCACCCGACCCGACATCAACTGCTGGCCAAGATCCACGGCAACACCACGACTCGCAGCAACGTGTTCTTCGTCTTCATGAAGGTCGACTGGTTCGAATGTCACCAGGATGCGGCCCAGGGACACGTGAGAATCGGAGCCAAGCTGTCTGACGGCCGGTCGCAACGGTCCTTCTTTGTGATCGACCGCTCGAGAGCACTCGAGCTGGTGCAACCCGAACACATTCCCAACGATGGGACCTACAACATCGGTACCGGATCCGGCGGCACCGTCCCGCAACTCGATGCCGGACCCATGATCCTCTACCAGCAGGTGATCGAGTAATTCGCCATCCACCGGGAGGCCGTAAACAGGGCAACTCGGGCAACTCGGGCAAGACAATACGGTTTATTGGTTCCAATCGGTTGGACCAGTTGTTCATACTGGATATTCAGACTAGAGAAAGGAGGCAAGCCTCGAGTCGGAACCCGATTCCGACCCCAACTTCAGAACAGGCGGGCCTTCACATTGTTCTCTGATTTCTTGATCAAGCTTTTACACTCTTTCTTGCCGAAAGCCACACCGGGGCTAGAATTGACCGGTAGAGCCTTCGCAGACAATTCGCGTTCCACTTCGGAAAAAACACTCAACCTGTAAAATATAGACGTGGAGTCTTTCACAATGACCAAAACCATGACACGACATGTGCCTCGTGCCGCAACCCTGCGCCGTGGCTTTACGCTGATCGAACTCCTGGTGGTGATCTCGATCATCGCCGTGCTGGCCTCATTGATCATGCCAGCCATCATGAACGCTCGGGCCGCCGCTCGACGCACCCAGTGTGCCAACAACCTGAAGCAGTTGGCCGCAGCGACCATGAACTTCACGACCGGAACCAACGGCCGCCTGCCGGGTGCCTACGACTGGTATCCCGTGCTCGACACCAGTTCGGGCACGCTCATCGATAAGCAACGGGCACGCCCTTGGGCAACGGCCCTGCTGCCGTTCCTGGACCGCAATGACCTGCAACGCGTTGTCGCCAACGGAACCCTCGGCAGTCTCGCCTCGGGTAACTCGATCCCACACGTCGAAGCACTCACGTGCGTCGTCGACGAAAACAACTTCAACATCAACGGAGGTCTGAGTTACGTGGGTAACGGCGGCTACATGCTGGCTGCCGCCTTCGCAAACGCCAACCTCCACACTGCAGGTACCAACGGATTTGGAACCACCTTGGCACAACGGCTTCGGGTTGGTCACGCCACCGGTATCTTCTGGGCACCAGACAATGGCATCGCCGCCGGCTTGGCCCCTATCGATCCATCCACCGGATCGCCGCCGGCCGGATTCGTCAAAGACCCGTTCCGGATGTCGCTGGACTTCGTCAGTGCTGGCGACGGCAACTCGAACACGATTCTCTTTGGCGAGAATATTCAGGGCGGAAACTGGTCGTGGAATACCGGCGCATTCCAGGGTGGGTCGATCTTCGGCGTGCTGATCTCGCCGGGCGTCAACATCACCAGTGTTGTCGGAAAACTGACTCTCGGGAACTCGCTGAGTTTCGAAAACGTAGCGGTCAACTCAGGACGACTCAACCGGAACCTGATCGCCACGCAGTACGTCACTCCTCGCCCGAGTTCCAACCACGGCGACCTGATCAACTTCGCGTTTTGTGCCGGCAACGTGCGGCCCATCAACATGAATGCCGATCCACGCGTCTTCGCTCGGCTCGTCACTCCGGACGGCCAACGGTTCGACCAGATGGTTCTCAGCGACGAGTAACAACAACAGGGCACAGGGACTGGCTCTCCGTCCGCCTCCGCGGCGGACGGGTGCCTGTCCTCGGACGACCACGCACGCTGGCAACTCCACTCCCCAGCCCCTACACTCGAAAACTCACTCAATTCGAACGACTTTCAGCGGACAAGGCATCGTCATGCCCAATTCCATCAGCGCCAAAAAATCGCATCGCCAAAGCCTCAAGCGGCGGGCACGTAACCGTGGCCAACGCTCCGCCTTGCGAACCTCCGTCAAGAAAGTCCGCGAAGCTGTCGCCAATGGCGAATCCGAACAGGCAGCTTCGCTGCTGACTGCCGCTACCAAGAACCTCGATCAGGCCGCTGCCAAGAACCTGATCCACGCCAACAAGGCGGCTCGGACAAAAAGCCGCTTGGCAAAACTGGTTAACGGCGAAGGCAACTAGTCCCAGGGACTGGCTCTTCGGCCGCCGTTCCACTCGGGCACTCGATTCCGGTATACTGCAGGCTCTTCGATAACCGAAGATCTCAAGTAGACAATCCACCGGCCTATCGAATTCAGCCCCCCATGCTGACAATCTCGCACGGACATCGCCGCGGCTTCCTGAAGATCGGCACAGCCGCCTTCGGTGGCCTCAGCCTCGCCAGCCTGCTCGAGGCCAAGTCCAACGCAGCCGCCAACGGAGCCTCGTTCCTCCGCGACCGTGCCGTCGTCGTTCTCAACCTCCAGGGCGGACCGACGCAGTTCGAGACCTTCGATCCGAACATGCAGGCACCACGCGAAATCCGCAGCTCGACCGGCGAGATCTCCACCACGCTACCCGGCATCACCTTCGGCGGCACTCTGCCCAAGCTGGCCGCACTGACCGATCAACTCGCCGTCATCCGCTCCTACCGCCACGGCATCTCCAGTCACGGACCCGCTGCGATGCACGTGATGGCCGGTGGCAACCCGACCGGTGCCCAGATGGGCTCGATCTACTCGCGAATCGCCGGCCTCACCGATCCACAAAGCGGCATGCCCCGAAACATGCTCGTCACCGCTCATGCGGTCGGCGACGAATACAAGAAAAAGAAACTCTACACCAACGTCGGTCGACTCTCGCAAACCGGCACCCTGCCAACCGTCTTCCGCCCGTTCGACCCCAGTGCCGGCGGCGAAATCGTCGACAACATGAAACTGCAGATCGCTCGCAACCGGCTCGACGACCGACGCGGCCTGCTCAGGGGCCTCGATTCACTCCGCCGACAGTATTCCGACACAGGCCTCGCCGATGCCTCGGGCAGCTTCCAGCAACAGGCCTTCGACGTACTGCTCAAGGGAGTCGCCCAGGCCTTCGATATTGGGCAGGAAACTCCCGAAACGCGGGCTCGCTACGACACGTCGATGATGGCCACGACCGAAGCAGTTCAGGCACGCAACTCCTACGGTGCCCAGTTCTCGCCCATCGCACTCGGACGCCAGATGCTGTTCGCCCGCCGGCTGATCGAATCCGGCTGCGGTTTCGTCACGGTCGGCAACGGTGGATGGGACATGCACGGTGGCGGTAAGGAGTTCCGCATCGACGATGGACTCGGCACACTCCTGCCCGCCGTCGACAAGGCCGTGTCAGCCTTCATCCAGGACATCGCCGAACGAGGCCTCAGCGACAAGGTGCTGCTGGTGATCACCGGCGAGTTCGGCCGGACGCCTCGGATCAACAAGAACGGCGGCCGGGATCATTGGGGCAACCTCTGCACGCTGGCGTTTTCCGGAGGCGGCCTGAAGATGGGCCAGGTGGTGGGACGCTCGGACCGCACCGGAAGTCGACCCGCCTCGCAACCCATCTCCAGCAGCCAGGTCCTCTCGACCATCATGCACTCGCTGTTTGACCTCGGCCAACTGCGGATCCAGGCCGACCTGCCCAAGGACCTCGAACAGATCGTTGTGAACCAACAACCGATCTCCGAGTTGTTCTAGGGCCCGGGGACTGGCTCACTCGCCGCTCCAGTAATCAAACACCAGCACATCGGCCACCCGCGGCCCAACCAGCTTGACGAACTCGCGGTGAGCCGGATGTGGCAAGTACGTATCGCGACCCGCCTTGTCGCGGAACGTGACGACAAACCCATGAGTGAACCCCTTGTGTTTGTCCTCGACACTGATGTCGATCCCATGCTCAAAACCCACGATCACCTCGATACGCTGCGGCAACTTCGCAAACGCCCGAACCACCTCCGCGACCTCCGCCTTCGTCACCTCGGGCTTGAACTTGAACAGCACCACGTGCCGCAGCCGACGCGAATCGCCTCGCGCTACGCCAAGAGCCTCGAGCATCCTCGCCGCGACAAACCGGTTTCCCGATGCGTTCAGGTGCACTCCGTCACTGGTCAACACTCCCTTGGCAACTCCCAACGGATTGTGACGACCCAGGTAGCCAGCGAATTCGCGGTTCAAGTCCAGCATCTGGACGCCCGTACTCGCCGCCACACCTCGTGAAATCCCCGCGTACTCACCGAGCATCTTGTCCAGGGAATTCGTCCCGAGGGGCTTTTCGCCAATCACGCTCGGAGTGCACAGCACCACGCGAGCACCCGACGTCTCGATCCGCTCGATCAACCGACCCAGCCCCGCTTCGAAGTCCTCCTTCGACGTCCCCTGACCGCTCTGAGAATGCCAGACGTCGTTGATCCCGATGTACACCACAACGACATCGGGCTTGTGAGACAGCACGTCCTTGTCGAGTCGCCTCTCGAGATCGGGCACCTTGTTACCACTGATGCCCGCGCCGATCACTTCAAGCTCCAACTCGGCACGGTTCACCTTCAGGAACTCGCGGACGATCTGGATGTAGCCGTCGGGGCGTTCGCCGGCCTGGGTGATCGAATCGCCCAGGAAGACAATCTTGTCGCCCTTCTTGAGCGATCGGTCAGCCGACATCACCGGGTTGACCACCAGGGCCACAACGGCCAGGGCTACAGCAATACCCAACCAATGCGGAACGGATTCGCGAACGAGCAGCGGGAAGGTCGATGACATGAACTGGTCCAATTGGGTTCAGTTTCGTAAACAACATGGTTGAAAACTCCAAGCGGTGGGTCAGGCGCCGCCCGTGACGGGGCCGGATCCCTTTTCCCCCAGGGGTTCCTCTTATTGCCCCAGCAGCCAAGGCACAGCCCCAAGCACGACGTCACTTTCCTCGCCCGCTTTGGACACCACGTACTTGGATCGTTTCATGGCCGAGTAGACCGCCTGCACCCGCTCGGGCACCTGGCCCTGTTCTCCGGCAAGGTACAACGGCAAGGGAGCCGCCAACGACAACAGACCCGGCAAATCGCCGTACTTGACCGCTCCGGGCAAGAACTCCGGATCGCGGTAATGCTCGACATTGACGAACCGGAACCCGCCTGTCCCCACCAACGTCCGATCGACAAGGTCCCGGACCAGCACGCGAGCCGTCGCCACCAGCGGGCCGGCTCCACCAGTCCCCACCAACACCACCGACCCAGCTCTCTCTTCCTCGTGACCCTTCACGAACGCCAGCAATGTCAGGATGTCGTGAACCCGGCTGGCAAACACCGTGTGGTTGTAGCCAAACGTGTAAGCCGCGAATTCGCGGTTGTTGCCCACCTTGGGCGTCACCGACAGCGGCTTGCCGTCTGCCTGAAACTCGCCCTGGTACAACAAGTCGCCACCCAGCACCGCTGCTCCCCCAGCGAGCAGCTTCTGGATCGCACGATTAGGACGTCCGTCCTCGCCGTACAACCCCGCCTTGCCGCGACCATCAACCCACACGACCGCCAATCCGTTGTACTTGGCCTTCATCGGATAGAACGACACGACCGGCAACGACTCGCCGTATGGCTTCAGTCTCAGGATGTCAGTGAACTCCAGGTAGCCACCGCGATCGTGCTTGGCCACCTTGGTCCGCTCGATCTGGTTGGCTCGAGGCAATCCGCGGCCGATGATCGTCTCGATCGCACCGCCCACGATGCCTCGATACAACGTCATGTCCTCACGCTCGGCAGGAACCAGTGACGCCAACTGGGCCTGGGAGTACTTGGAAAGGGATCCGGTGAGAGCCTTTTCGTGCTCGTCGCCACCAGCAGGAGCCGGGTGATCCTTACCCCAGACGCTTAATTCGTCGGCCGTCAACAGCTCGTAATCCGTCTCGACAACCGGCTTGTCCCGGCCCAGGCCCAGGTGCCGAGCGAACAGGTTGTACATGATCGAGCGGCTGACGTAGTTGTAGTTGTGAGGGAAATGAACCAGGGACTTGCACAACACGTGGTCGCGTTTTCCATAGAGCCCGTACAACTGCCTCAATTCGGGATACCCCTTGGTCATCATCTCCTTGGTCCAGTCGTTGGCAGCGGTCATTCCCTGGGGCTTGGGAGCAAACAGTGCGGCCAGCTCGACATTGCCCGTCCCGACTCGCAACAGGCTGCAGTTCTCGCAGATACAGCCTCCCTGCATCGAGGTCGAGACCATCCCGTTGGGGAAGGCGACGACCGGTCGCGAGTCAATGGCACACAGGAGGATCGTCTGAGTCCCTCCGCCACTGCCGCCGGTGACGCCGATTCGCCTGGGGTCGACATCCGGCAGGTCGCACAGGAAATCCAGGCAACGAATCGAATTCCACGTCTGCAAACCCATGATGCTCTGCAGTCGCAATTCGGCCTGGGTGCTGATGAACCCCCAGCCGGTCTTCGGGCTGTTCATGTCAGGACGCTGTTTCTGCAGCCGGTGGGCAACAGCCATCCCGATCTGCCCTGCGTCGGCATAACCCTCCATGTCGAAAATGAAGGTCACGCAGCCCATCCGAGCCAACGTGGCACAGCGAGCCAGCTTGGGAAACCGGCCCGACTCAGGAAACTTCTCGGCCCCGCTCTTGATCAACGCGTCCATCTTCGCAGCACCATAGTCCTGCAAGCGGCCGCCGTGGCCATGAGGACACAGGACGGCTGGATGCTTGCCGCCAGAGTTCTTCCCCGAAGGACGGAACAGCAACCCGGTGACAAAATGACCCGGGACACTCTCGAAATAAACCTTCTCGACGGTGAATCCCGGCCGAGACACCTTGCCGAAGATCACCGGGTTCATCGGCGTTCTCTGAGGCATTGGCCACAACCCGGTCGAAACCAGGATCCGTCGCTTCAACTCACGCTTGCGAACTTCCCACGCCTTCAAGGTCGAGGGGACCTGGAAGGGGAAGTAGGCGTTGAGATCTTTTTGAGGACCCAGTCGGCTGTCGTCGGGTCGTTGGCCGGCGGGAAAAGCACGAGGCGAGGCGGCCTGGGAGGTCGAAACGACCAGCAGGGCGATCGTGGCGGCCAGCAGCGGGGAGGTTGTACGAGTGAACATCAAGATGACTCCAGTTGCAGGCAGAAGCGAGTCAGGTTACCCACGAGCGAACCGAGTCGCAAAGCCGAGCCGGCCTGGAACTGGGCATTTCCTACTTCACGCCCCAACGTTCATCGAAGAAGTTCGCGTCGACGATCTTGCCCGGCCACACCGTGCCCGGTGGAGTCGACAGGTCGACGATCGCCCAGTCGGGCAGCATCGGCACCTGGCGGGCGTTGTTCAAATACGCGTACTCGCGATACGTGAAACCGCTGTTGAGCACCACGTATCGCTTTGGGTTCAACGGATTCGGATAAATCAGTACCGGCATGTGACCAGCCGACGCAAACGACTTGTCCCCGACCGACACCCGCTCGTCCGACCAGGAAACCGGCAGATCGCCAACCAGCCGAGCCAACAGCTTATTGCTCGCCGGATCACCCCACAGCACCAGGTTCGCACTGGCAATGTCCTCGTCGGTCACCTCGGTGTCATCCTTGACCCGAGCGTAACCGCGAAACTGCTTTCTCCAGTGGACGATCGCTCGCTCGAGTTCCGATTCCGCCCAGGCTCCAGTCTTCGCGTGCATCGGCTTGCCGGTCGGGCGAACAAACACGAATGAGTCCATGAAGGCATCATCGATCGGCCCCTGCAAGTTGTGACGCTTTCGAAGCCGTCCGCCACGTCCACCCACGCGACCTCCTACCTGCCAACCACCCTCGTGCCTGGTCAGACGACACGTCCACGACCGGTCCGACAGCGGCCGAGGTGCCTCGATCTCGATTCCGTCTACCACCACCGTGACCGGTCGCCGAATGTCCAACGGAGCGAACCCCGGCGGAAACGACAGACGCAGGCCCGTGATATTCTTCGTCGTCAGTGTCACTCGGCTTCGTGATGTCACCTCGGCCGTGACCCGAGCCGCCTGCCAATGCTCGCCCAGCCCCTCGACCGTCACCCAGTGCATCCGGTTGTACTTCAGCGTGTACGTGGCCAACACGACCTGTAGCGGATACTGCTGACGCCCGGCCAACGCGATGCTCCTCAAACGACGATCCACTTCCTTCTTCGACTCCGGATGGATCGCGTGCTTTGTCCCCGGCCCGATCACATGCACCATCTCGATCCCCTCGGCCTCCAACGCCTGCTCCATGATGTCGGCCGCCTGCTTCTGAATGTCCAACTCGCCGCTGTAGGCCACCGTCGGACAATGAGTCAGGTTGACCGCCCAGTCGGTGCAGTCGTACCAGTGCCACAGCTGCTTCTCGTACCAGGTCGGGTTCAGCGTTTCCTTCTGAAAGAACTTCAGGAACTCGGGCGTCTCGGAAAAACCCGCACCTGGATTGGCCGCAAACCAGCGGTCCGAATAATGCACCGCAAACTGCCAACAGGCCGCTCCGCCCATCGAAAAACCTCGAACCGATATCCTCCGACCATCCACCCGGTAACCCGTACGCGTGTCCTCCAAGGCCTCGAGCACATCCACCTCGCCAGCAAACTTGAACGCGTTCGAATAGCGGCCGTAGGGATGTAGCACGATCGTGTTGGCCGGAGTGTAGGACCCGCGATTGCGAGACCGCTGGTGGATGAAGTTCAACTCGCTCAACGTCTCACCGCGTCCGTGGAACCAAATGTCCAAACGGTGACGACGCGACAGGTCGAAATCGTACGACTCGGGGATCACCAACCCGTAGGGCTGCACCGTGTGGTCGATCTTCGAGACGTAGCCTCGGACGACCAGGCCAGTTTGACGAGTCCACGGCGCCCGTCCCGCAACCAGGTCGTCGGCCCGCTTCATCCCAGTCGCGATCAGCTCGTGAGCCTTCTTGACGTCACCGACGGAAAAGAACTCGTTGTAGGCCAACGCATCGTGAACCGCGCGGTAGTAAATCTCGACGTCCGGGATCAACGCTCGCAACTCCGGGTCGCTGGACGTTTGAGCCATTTGGATCCTGCTACGGAGCCCCTTGAGCTTGGCGGGCAGCTGCAGAAAACCGGATCCGGCTGGCTTGATACCCAATCGAGGCACCGGGCGAACGGTCTTGGGATCGTTGTCACGAGGCCCATCGGCCAGAACCGTCGACGTCGTCAGAAGCAGCAGGCTGATCAAGATGCGAGACATGGAAGTTCCCGAGTTTCCTTACAGAAAGGGACTGGCTCACCAGACGCCCCTGGCGGTTGGGTGCCTGTCCCAAATTTGCGATGTGTTGTCAGTCGCCCAGACTAGCGAGAGGTGCCCATGCTTTGCGAGCGGAGTGGTCTGGCCGAACCGAGTGCGGCTTGAGTACCATCCCGCGCCAGTGGTTTTTTCGGCGATCGTTCGAAACGGAGAACCGATCTTGTCCACCCGCCTCAATATTCCCGTCGGCCTCAGAATCCTGCTGACTCTCGCCGCGTTTGTCGTCGTCGTGGCTGGAATGTCGGCCGCTCGACCCATCCTCGTCCCCGTGCTGTTCGCCGCCTTCCTGGCTGTCATCTGTGGACCAGCCATGGCCTGGCTCGTCGGACACAAGGTCCCCCGACCGCTGGCCTTGCTGCTGGTGTTCCTGGCCATGGCCGCGATCGGAGGCACGGTCGTCGTCGTGATCGGACAATCGGTCTACAGCTTCCGAGACAACCTCGACACGTTCAAAGAACCGTTGCAGGGAAAAGTCGCTGCCTTGGCCCAAACTCTCGCCAATGTGGGAATCGAAGTGCCCGCCAAGGTCCGCTCCGGAAGCCTCAACACCGACCTCGCCGTCGATTCACTCGGCTCACTGCTCGGCGGACTGACCGACCTCTTCGGCAAAGGACTCTTCGTGCTCTTCTGCTTCGTCTTCATCGTGCTCGAAGCGTCCGGATTCCCGGCCAAGGTCGCCGCAATGCCCGGAGACACCTCCGGACGACAGGCTCGATGGGAGAAGATCCTCACAGAAACACGACGCTACGTGGCACTCAAGACTGTCATCAGCCTCGCTACCGGAGCCACCATCGGGCTGCTGTTGCTGTGGCTCAAAGTCCCCTACGCACCACTGTGGGCACTGCTCGCATTCCTGTTCAACTTCATCCCCAACATCGGCTCGATTATCGCCGCCGTCCCGGCAATCGCCGTCACATTCATCGTCAAGGATTCCTCGACACTCGCACAGGTGATCGTGATGTACCTGGTCGTCAACCTGATGGTCGGGAACATCATCGAACCGAAAATCATGGGCCGAGGACTGGGACTCTCGACACTCGTCGTCTTCCTCTCCCTCGTCTTCTGGGGATACGTCCTGGGACCGATCGGGATGCTGCTCAGTGTCCCACTGACCATGATCGTCAAAATCGTACTCTCGGCCTCCGACGACACCCGCTGGCTGTCGATCCTGCTGAGCGACGAAGCGCCCAAACCGGCATGATCCACTCGCCAATCGTATCACTCCAACGACACACGACCCAAAAAGACGATAGAATAAGCGATGGTTGATGAATCGGATGCGAACCGCGAATCGTCAGCGAACACGCCATCACGAAACTCGGCTCCAGCAGAGATCACGGGCATGTCATCACACAACAATCACTGCGATGGCTCCAGCCAACCGCTCTCGCGCCGTAGCCTGCTGCAGGCCGGGACGGCAGGCATCGCCGGAATCAGCACCGCCGGGCTGATGACGAACGCGGCCAACGCGGCCGTAAGGACAAAGGCCAAGCGAGTGGTTTTTGTGTTCCTGACCGGAGGCATTTCGCATCACGACACGTTCGACATGAAGCCGGCTGCTCCGGCGAAGGTTCGAGGCACTTTCGATCCGGTCTCGACCGATGTCGCCGGGATCCAAATCTCCGAACACCTGCCGCTGTTCACCCAGCGGATGAAGCACTACGCGATGGTCCGTTCGATGGGCACCGGTAGCAACGGCCACGAGCAGGCCTGCCACATGATGCTCACCGGACGACTCGACTTCCCCATCGGCTTCGACACCCGCAAGGTGCCCAGCCCCAACGAATGGCCGTCGATGCTCTCGGTTGTGACTCATGCCAAACGCAACGAGCAGCGGACGCTGCCGCCCGCGGCGGTGCTGCCCGAGGCGAGCGTCAATGAGGCGGCTCGGATGAGACCCGGTCAATTCGCCGGGCGATTGGGTTCCGCCTACGAGGCCTGGCACGTCAACGTCGCCGCCCAATGCCCGCTCGGAAACGGAGCCTGCCCCGACTGCTTCCGGTTCGATCTCGACCACTTCGACCACGCCGCCTCGAACATCTTCAACACTCCAGAACTGACACTTCCACAGGGAGGCCGCGGGCGATTGCAGGACCGGGTCGGACTGCTGGGGACCATCGAACAACAACGCCAGTTCCTCGACGAACGAAACGCCACTCGCAAACTCGACCAAAGCCGACTCCAGGCACTGACCGTGCTGGCCGACCCCAAAACCAGCCAGGCCTTCGACGTCGAAAATACCGATCCCAGGACACTGGCTCGATACGGCAAGAACAAGTTCGGACTCTCTGCACTGATGGGATACCGACTGCTCGACGCTGGAGTCGATTTCGTCCAGATCAACCTCGGCAAGAACTCGTCCTGGGACACCCACCGTCGCAACTTCGTCAATCTCGAACGCAACCTGCTGCCACCGTTGGACCTCGCCATGAGTGCCCTGCTCGATGATCTCATCGACAGCGGACTGATCGACGAAACCCTGTTCATCATCAGCGGCGAATTCGGCCGCACGCCCAATATCAACAAGAACTCGGGTCGAGACCACTGGGGACCGGTCTTCACGGCGTTGTTTGCCGGAGGTGGAGTGCAGGGTGGGCAGGTGATCGGATCATCCGACGACCTGGGCGCGTACGCGACCAGCCAGAGATACATGCCCGAGAACTTCTCGGCGACGATCTACGAGGCGCTGGGCATCCCCAACAACGCTCACTGGGTCGACATCGACGGACGACCACACGAGATCTACCGCGGCCAGCCGATGTCGGTGCTGTACGGCTAGGGGGCGGACGTCACTTCTGTTGGGCCGACGACCACTTCGCGTCCACCACCCGACCCGGTGACCTCGTGCACCGGCACGCGTTCGCGGTACTCGCGACACCGCGTGGCTGAGTTGCCTTCCAGCCTCACCGGTTTATTCTACGGTTCCTGAAAACGATGACCGAACGAGGCAAACGATGAGTGATACATCAGCCGAGGCACTGGCGTCGGTGGACGAGAGAACCTGGGACCTGCTCGAGCAACCCAGCACGGCCACGCTAGCCACGGTACTGGCCAAGCACGGCCTGTGGAATGTCTTCGTCACCGGCGCCCAGCCGTTGTCAGCGGGCGGCCGGATGGTTGGCCAGGCCTACACCCTGCGGTACCTGCCGGCCCGCGAGGACCTGGACCACAACCTGGTCTTCGACAATTCGAAGGACCCCCAGCGGCTGGCGATCGAATCGGTCGGACCCCGCGACGTGCTGGTGATCGATGCACGGGGCGACGAACGCGCCGGAACGATGGGTAACATCCTGGCCACTCGCATGGTCGCCCGGGGAGCCGCCGGGATCGTCACTGACGGCTGCTTCCGCGACTCGCCGGCAATCGCCGAGATGGATATCCCCGCCTACGCCCGTTCGCCGCATGCCGCCACCAACAAGACGATCCACCACCCGGTTGATTGCCAGTTGCCGGTCGCCTGTGGAGGTGTTGCCGTGTTTCCCGGCGACATCCTTGTCGGTGACGACGAGGGCGTGGTCGTGATCCCCCGCCACCTGGCCGACGAAGTGGCCCTGGCCGCCGCGCGGCAGGAACACAAGGAAGACTTCATCCTCTCGAAAATCCAGGACGGTGCCCCGCTGGCGGGAACCTATCCGGCCGATGAGGACACCGATGCGCAATACGAGGCGCATTGCCGCGAGAACCCGGCCCCCTAGGTCGTCTCAAGAGCCCGGCTTTCTTGATCGCCGTTTCAGTACATCGCTGGAAAGCGTTTCGTGCTTTGGCGCCAAGCCACGACGGTAGAAACGGTGCTCCAGGAATGCGCGGACCCGCGCGTCGAGGACCGGGCCACCCAACCCGTGGCCACCGTTCTTGACCGTCAACAACCCCACCGGCACCTTCGCCCGCTCCAGGGACTCCTTCAACAACTCCGACTGGTTGTACGCCACCAGCTGGTCCCTGGTCCCGTGCACGACCAGGAACGGGGCATCATCGGATGTGACGTACGCCAGTGGCGATGCCTGGCGGCAACGCTCGGGATGCTCCTGGATCGCGCCTCCCACCAGCTTGCTCTCCGGCGAGTTCGCCGCGTCGTGGTCGATCCGGCTCGGAAAGTCGTTCATCTTCAGGAAGTCGGTTGGGCCAAAACAATCGACCACGGCGGCCACCCGGCTGTCGAACTTCGCGTGCGGGCCCAACGAACCCTCCAGTTCCTTCACGCCACCCGAGACACCCAGCATCGCCGCCAGGTGGCCGCCGGCCGAGTGGCCGTAGACGGCAATGCGGTCGGGGTCGATCCCGTACCTGGCCGCGTTGGCCTTCAGCCAGCGAATCGCCGCCTTGCAGTCGTGGATCTGTGCCGGCCACTGCGCCTCGTCGGTCAACCGGTAACCAATCGTCACCCCGATGTACCGGCCACCGGCCACGAACCCGGCCACGCGGCCCAGCCCGTCCCGCTTGTCGCCATTCTGCCAGCCACCGCCATGGATGTAGACCAACACCGGCAACCGCCGGTCAGCCGGACGTCGACTGGGAAGAAGTATATCGAGCCTGTGTCGCGGGTTGTTGTCGCCGACGTAATCCCTATCGGTAACCGCCTTGACGTCCTTCGGCAGTCGCGGTCGTCGCCTGAGAAAGCGAACGTGTTCCTGGAGCGAAATGAACCCGTCCCGGTTCGTGTCGACCCGACGGAAGTTCTTCCGCGCCGACGCTGGCAATTCCGACTCCGCCAGCCGTCCGTCCTTGTTCCGGTCCCACTGCCGAAACAACGTCTCGGCCGACGAATCGGCCGCCGCGACCAACAGCAACACCAACCACGGACTGGCCAATCGCATGACCGTCTTCATCAATTGCCCTCCCGCCGTGGCTCGGCGTTCCAGAGATTCCGAACAAAGAAGTCCCGTCTCCTGCGGACACCATACGGGCCACCGATGCCGTGACCGCCGCCGGGCATCACCAGCATCTCGAAGTCCCTGTCGGCCTTGACCAGGGCGTTGACCACCTGCATCGTCGACGCGGGATCGACGTTGGTGTCGAGTTCACCAACGATCAGCAGCAGGTCACCCTTCAGACGGTGGGCCTGCGTCACGTTGGACTGCTCGGCGTAGTGAGGACCGATGGGCCATCCCATCCAGAGTTCATTCCACCAGATCTTGTCCATGCGGTTGTCGTGGCACCCGCAGACCGACACGGCGACCTTGTAGAACTCGCCGTGGGCCAACATCCCCCGCAAGGCACTCTGACCACCGGCCGACCCGCCATAGATCCCGACCCGCGAGAGATCCATCCACGGACGGTCGGTCGCCGCAGCCTGCATCCAGAGAATCCGATCGGGGAACCCCGAATCGCCCAGGTTCTTGTGACAGACATCGTGAAAGGCCTTGGATCGGTTCGATGTCCCCATGCCGTCGATCTGCACGACGACAAAACCCAGCTCGGCCAACGACTGCACATCGTGCCAGGCACGGAAACTCTTGGGGACGAACGACCCATGCGGCCCCGCGTAGATCTTCTCGATCACCGGGTACTTCACGTCCTTGTCAAAGGTCGACGGACGATAGATCACGCCCCAGATGTCGGTCTTCCCGTCCCGTGCCTTGGCCACGAACCGCTCGGGACGTTGCCAACCCGTTTTCTTCAACTCTCCGATGTCGGCCTTTTCCAACGCAGACACGCGCTGGCCCGTCTCGGAACTTCGTACCACGGCCTGCTCGGGAAGGTCGACCCGCGACCACGTATCGACCAGGTATCGGCCGCCGGGTGAATAGCGGATCCGGTGAGTTCCGTCGCCATCACTCAGACGGACCAGGCCGGTTCCATCGAAACCGATTCGGCACTGGTGAACGTGATAGGGATCCTCGTCGGCATCGATCCCGCTGGCGCGGAACCAGATCCGCCGGGACTCGGCATCCACCCGATCCACTCCACGCACGACCCATTCACCCCGCGTCACCTGGTTCTTGACCGCCCCGGATTTCGCATCCAGCAGGTAAAGATGATTCCAGCCGTCCCGTTCAGACATCCACACCAGTTCGCTGGTCTTGTCCAGGTAAAACAGGAACTGTTTGTAGGCATAGTCGATGAACGTCGGGCCGGTCTCCTCGATCACCGCCCGCGCCGATCCGGAACTTGCCTCCACGCGGATCAGCCTCAGTACCTGGTGACCTCGCTGGTTGTAACGAAAGGTGAAGTGGCCACCATCGGTAGCCCATCGGACCTCCTTCATCCGCCATGGGTTGGAAAACAACTTGTCCGAGACGGGGATCTCGCGGCCGGAAGTCACGTCGAAGAGATACGGCCTGGTCAGGGGGATCTCGTCACCGGGCTTGAGGTAGTTTCTCGAGAGCAGTTTCGGCTGCAGCTGGTCTCCCGGTGACGACTGGACCATGTGGATCCGTCGCTTGCCCCCGCCGCGGGTTCGTAGTGCCACCAGTTTCGATCCATCCGGCGACCAGAAAACCCGGTCCGACCATTCAAACGCCTCGGTGCCCCCGCGACTCAACGGCACCTCGTTCCCGCTCTTGCGGTTCCGCAGGTGCAGGTCGTGGTTCTTGACGAACGCCTCCCACTTCCCATCGGGCGATTGTCGATGCCGCGGCGATTCGAACCCGGGTCGCCGCCACCGGGAGGGTTCCTTGTCCGACCCGACATCGAAGTCCTTGGGCTGTTCGCTTTCCTCCAACTCGCACGTCTTGAGGACGCAAGTCCATCCCTTGCCGGCGATCCGGAACCAGCACGCCGTGCGGTCCGAAGAAAACCTCAACTGCTCCAGCGACAGGCGATCCCCGTCAATTTCCTTTCCCGTTGCCTTCTGCAGGGCCTTGGCCAGCTTGTCGTGGTTGAACGCGGCGCGACGC
Organism: Planctomycetota bacterium; assembly: GCA_963694825.1. Lineage (GTDB taxonomy): Bacteria > Planctomycetota > Planctomycetia > Planctomycetales > Planctomycetaceae > UBA8437. Next base: position 16,068 of record CAVOEV010000008.1, on the reverse strand, counting down.
CGCCCCCGCTTCACATCGACCAGCACGAATTCATGGCGGCCGTTTCCACGGTCCACCCGGTACCATGCCCCGTCGTCCTCGGCAAACCAGCGGAGCCGCACGCCCTGGCGAGAGACCTTTTTGGCAACCCGCTTCTGTAGGTCGGCGGAACGCTGGTAGTCCTGGCGAGTCCCCTGGGCGGGAAGGTCTGATACCCCGATGGCCACGGCCATCGGGAACAGCAGCAGGGCAAGTTGTGGCGAGCGGGACATCCGGCAAATCCTGTTTCCAGTTGTTTCGAAAGCCGTGTCGAGTTGACGCACGATCCGGCCAATAGGAATCATTGTCGTCGGGATTCCGTACTTTACTCAACCGAGCGACTCATCAGATCCTACCCATTCCCGCAGGCCAGTTTCCCGGGGCTCTTCATGTTCGGACATCGTCGACTTCCGTCATTACTGGTGTTGCTCGCGTTCCTGGTCGCGTCGTCGGATGCGGCCGATCGACCCAACGTGATCCTGGTGATGGCGCCAGGAACACGATGTTGTGGTACAGCGCCGATAATGGACCGGAAGGCAACGACAAGGCACCCGGCAGAACCAGCAGAACCAGCAGAACCAGCAGAACCAGCAGAACCAGCAGAACCAGCAGAACCAGCAGAACCAGCAGAACCAGCAGAACCAGCAGAACCAGCAGAACCAGCAGAACCAGCAGAACCGGCAGAACCGGCAGAACCGGGGGACTCCGCGGTCGCAAGCGGAGCCTCTACGAGGGTGGCATCCGCGTGCCGGGTATCGTGACCTGGCCCGCGGTGGTCCAGGCCGGCCAGGTCACCGACTGCCCGGGAGTGACCTCCGACTACCTCCCGACCTTCCCCGCGTGATCGAAGAATCCTCGACAAAACTCAAGACCTGGCGGGCCTCCTGCCGGACCAGTGCCGCCAGGAACGCAGCCCGTCGAGTCCCGGTCGAGTACAATTGCAAACCACGATTCTCCCTGTCCCGCCCCTACCCCTGACTCCCCGGACCTAACATGATCCTTCGTTCCCTCCTGCTGATTTCCCTGGCCACCACCAGCCTCCTCGCCGCCGAGCCCGAATGGAACCAGTTTCGTGGAGGCCGTGGTGACGGCACCTCAACGGCAACCGGGATCTCGACCGACTGGAGCGAGACGAAGAACATCCGGTGGAAGACCGAGATCTGGGGCAAGGGCTGGTCGTCGCCGGTGGCCTGGAAGGACCGCATCTGGTTGACCACCGCGACCGAGGATGGCCACCGGCTGGCACTACTGTGCCTGGACCGCAAGACCGGCAAGATCCTGCACGACAAGACGCTCTTCGAGCACGAAAAACCACAGTACTGCCACCCCTTCAACAGCTACGCCTCGCCCACACCCTACGTCGAGGATGGTCGGATCTACGTCACCTTCGGTGCCCTGGGCACCGCCTGCTTGGACACCGAAACCTGCCGGGTGATCTGGAAGCGGGAGGACCTGGAATGCAACCACTGGCGAGGCCCCGGCTCGAGTGTCTCGATTCACGGCAACCTGCTGTTCATGCCCTTCGACGGACACGATCACCAGTTCGTCGTGGCTTTCGACAAGCGGACCGGCAAGACCGTCTGGCGCAACGATCGCAACATCGACTACAAGTCCGACAACGGCGACATCAAGAAGGCCTACTGCACGGCACGGGTGATCACCTTCAAGGGACGCACCCAGGTGATCGTACCCGGGGCGATGGCGACAATTGCCTACGAACCCAACAGCGGCAAGGAACTGTGGCGAGTGATCCACGGCGGGATGAACGCCTGCATTCCACCACTGTTTGGGAACGGAAAAGTCTACATCACCACCAGTTCCCCATCCTTGCTGCTGGCCGTTCGCCCCGACGGCAGCGGTGATGTCACCAAGACGCATGTCCAATGGACCACCCGCCAGGGAGTCCCCGCCAGGCCGGCACAGCTGCTCGATGGCGACTCGATGTTCATGGTCGACAACGGCGGGATCGCCTCGTGCATCGACCTCGCGACCGGAACACCTCGCTGGACCAAACGGCTCGCCGGCAAGTTCACCGCCTCACCAGTCCTCGTCGACGGACGCATTTACTGCTTCCAACGCGAATCGGGAACATCACATGTGATTGCCGCCGACCCCAAGGCCTTCCGCTTGCTGGCCACCAATACGCTCGATACAGGCTGCATGGCCTCACCAGCACTCACCAACGGACTGCTGATCGTGCGGACCAAGACGCACATTTACGGCATCGGCAAGTGATCTCGGCCCTTTCCCTTCAAACTCGGCGCTGTCTCGGATCGATGTACTTTGATAGGATCAAGGACAGGACCAAGGATGGAGCCAGAGTTGCTGACCATTTGGTTGTTGGAACCCGACGATGCTGAGCGTTTACGATGGACATCACCGCTACGGTCGACGCGATTTCCTGAAGATCGGTAGCCTCGGTCTCGGTGGTATGACACTCGCCGACCTGATCGCCGGTCGGCAGGCCACCGCTGCTGCCGGTCAAGTGGTCCGCGACAAGGCAGTCGTTTTCCTGTTCATGCACGGCGGTCCGTCGCAGGTCGAAACATTCGACCCCAAGATGACCGCTCCGTCGGGCATCCGCAGTGCCACCGGAGAAATCCAGACGGCGATCCCGGGAATCACCTACGGGTCGACGTTTCCCAAGCTGGCCGCCATGGCCGATCGCACGTCGATTGTCCGCTCGTTCGTCACTGGTGACGGACGCCACGACATCAAGCCGATCGTCGGCAAAAGTACACTCGACGGCAATCTCGGGTCGATCTACTCACGGATCGTCGGCCAGAACCGCTCGGACAACGGCATGCCGACCAACGTGCTGCTGCTCCCCAGGGCGGTCGACGACAAGGCCCAGCCCGGAGTCACTCAGTTTGGCAAGTTCGACTCGACCGGCACCATCGGCTCGGCCTTCCAACCCTTCACACCCAGTGGCGGTGGCGACCTCAAGGCGGACATGAAACTCACGTTGCCGATGGGCCGTCTCAATGATCGGCGAGGCCTGCTGACTCGCCTCGATCGACTTAAGAGATCTCTCGACGACAACGGACGCCGCGATGGACTCGATCGGATCCGCGAACAGGCCTTCAGCACGATTCTTGGTGGAGTCGGCGACGCGTTCGACCTGTCGAAAGAAGACCCCAGGACGATCGCACGCTACGACACCCGCGGACTGCAGCCGGCAGCCGCCACCGACTCGAGATGGAACAACCGCAAGAACTACGCCGACAACGGCAACACGCTGGGTAAACTGATGCTCTTGGCCCGCCGACTGGTCGAACGTGGCTGCGGGTTCATCACCGTCACCACGAACTTTGTCTGGGACATGCACGCCGATGTGAACAATGCCGACGTCGTCACCGGCATGAACTACATGGGTATCCCCTTCGACCACGCCGTCTCCGCATTCCTCGAAGACCTCCGCGAGCGAGGCCTCCAAGACAAGGTGCTACTGGTCTGCTGTGGAGAAATGGGCCGCACGCCACGGATCAACAAGAAGGGCGGCCGCGACCACTGGGGCAACATCGCACCATTGATGCTCGCCGGTGGAGGACTCGAGATGGGGCAGGTCATCGGGCAGTCGACCCGAGACGTCGGCGAACCGCTGACGACTCCCTGCAGAATCGAAAACCTCATCGGCACAGTCTTCAATACGCTGTTCGACGTCGGACAGGTGAGACTCAACCAGGGCCTGCCACGCGACATCGCCCGCGCGATGGAAACCTACCAGCCGATTCCAGGCCTGCTGTAGGGTCCGCTGCCACGACGGGGTCAAGCCAGCAACGCATCCACCACGTGCGCCTCTTCCACCCCGGTCAGCCTCTGGTCCAACCCCTGGAACGGATACGTCAACCGCGTGTGATCCAGCCCCAGGCAGTGCAGCATCGTGGCATTCAGGTCGTTGACGTGCACCGGCTTCTCGACCACGTTGTAACAGAAGTCATCGGTGCGGCCGTATTCGATCCCACTCCGGATTCCGCCTCCGGCCATCCACAGGCTGTAACACCGCCCGTGGTGATCTCGACCGTAGTTACCCGGTGAGACCTTTCCCTGGGCATAGACGGTCCGGCCGAACTCGCCGCTCCAAACGACCAGGGTGTCCTCGAGCATCCCGCGCTGCTTCAGGTCCTTCACCAACGCAGCGGCCGGCTGATCGGTGTCCCGGGCCTGGCCACGCAGCGCCTTGGGCAAGCCCCCGTGCTGGTCCCAGCCCCGATGGAACAGCTGAATGAATCGCACACCCCGCTCGGCCAATCGGCGAGCCAACAGGCAATTGGCCGCGAACGTCCCCGGGGTCTTCACCGCCGGACCATATCCCTCGAGCGTCGACTTGGTCTCGTCCGAGACGTCAACCAGGTCGGGAACCGAGGCCTGCATCCGGAAGGCCATCTCGTACTGGGAAATCCGTGTCTCGATCTCGGGATCCCCCACCTGCCGCTGCTTCAGGCGATTCAGTCGGCCCAGTCCGTCGAGCATCGCCCGGCGTCCGGCTCGATCAACCCCCGGCGGATCGGCCAGGAACAGCACCGGATCCCGACCCCCCCGAAACCTCACTCCCTGGTGATCCGACGGCAGAAAGCCGCTGCTCCACAGCCGCGAGAACAGCGGCTGGCCACCTGGCCGACCGGTCCCCTGTGAGATCAACACCACGTACGACGGAAGATCACTACTCTCGCTGCCCAATCCGTAACTCAACCAACTGCCCATGCTCGGCTTGCCCAATTGCTGGGTACCGGTATTCATCATCGTGATGGCCGGGTCGTGGTTGATCGCCTCGGTGTGTACCGACTTGACCAGGCAGATCTCATCGGCAATCGATCCGATGTGAGGCAACACCTCACTGAGATACCGGCCGGATTCTCCGTGTTGTTTGAAGGCCATCACCGTGCTGACACACGGGAAACTGGTCTGCTTGTGAGTCATCTCGGTCAGCCGCTGGCCCTTGCGGATCGAGTCGGGCAGTTCCTTTCCGTGGTGACGAGCCAGTTGCGGCTTGTAGTCGTAGAGATCGATGTGGGAGGGGCCGCCGGACTGGAACAGGTAGATCACCCGCTTGGCGCGAGGTGGAAAATGCGGTCCGGATGCCACGTGAGCTGCCTCGGCCGATTCCGACCGGCCCAGGCTCGCCAAGGCCGCTGCAGCCAGGCCGCCGGCCGTCTGCGAGAACAACGCACGGCGGTTGATGGCAACCGAGGAGAATCGCGGCGGTCCACTCACGTCGGCTACTCCCTGGTAATCGCTTCGTCGGTGTTGAGAAGAACACTGCACAGCGCGGTCCACGCCGCCTGCTCAACGACGTCCACTCGCTTGTCGATCGGCGAGGCACCCACTCCGAGCAACTGCCTGGCCGACGCCGGTCGAGACCGGAAACGAGTTCGCTGGTCAGCGAGCAGCGAAACCAGGGTCTCGAGTTCCTCGATCGCCGGTCGCCGTGCGGTCACGCTGGCGAACAGCCACTCGATTCGAGCCACCTCGTTGTCGGCGTCCCGGACCAGGGCCCGCACCGCCAGTGCACGAGCCGCCTCGACAAACGTTGGGTCGTTCATCAGCACCAGCGCCATCAGCGGCGTGTTGGTCCGCTGCCGCCTGGTGGTGCAGATCTCGCGAGTCGGAGCGTCCAGGGCGAACATGTTCGGCGGCGGCACCGAGCGTTTCCAATAGGTGTAGAGGCTGCGGCGGTAGAGTGCGGAGCCACTGTCCTGCACGTACGGACGATTCGAGGTCTCCTTCCAGAGACCCGATGGCTGGTACGGCTTCACACTGGGACCGCCGATCCGTTCGACCAGCAGCCCGCCGTTGGCCAGTGCGCCGTCACGAATCAGCTCGGCCGGCAACCGGAACCGCGATGCCCGGGCCAGCAGCCGGTTGTGGGGATCGCGAAGCCACGCCTTTCGGGTCAACGCCGACGACTGGCGGTAGGTGGCCGAAGTGACAATCCGCCGCAGCAGGGCCTTGGTGTCCCAGCCGCTGCGAACGTAGTCCACGGCCAACCAGTCGAGCAGCCGGGGGTGGCTGGGCTGCTCACCCTGGGTGCCAAAGTCCTCGCTCGTCTCCACCAGCCCGACGCCGAAGGCCATCTGCCAAAGGCGGTTGACCGCCACCCGAGACGTGAGCGGATGATCGGCGTCGACCAGCCAGCGAGCCAGCCCCAGCCGATTGGCCGGAGCATCCACGGGCAACTGTGGCAGCACCTCGGGCACACCCGGCTCGACTGCCTCGCCATGCTGATCGTATTGGCCACGCATCAACACGAAGGACTGCCGGGGCTTCTTCAGGTCCTGCATCACCATCACCGTCGGCCGATCCTTGCTGAAAGCGGCCAACTCGCTGCGTCGACGCGACAGGCGATCGACCAGAGAACGGTACCGCGTGTCGTGCAGTTCCAGGTACCCGAGCGTCAGGGCCTTCCGTTGCTCGGGTGTTCGCTTCTCGACAGCGATCGCCAGGATCTCGGCCAGACCATCGGCACCGGCCAGGGCTTTCACCTCGACGGCTGAGAGTGCCCGAGAGTAGATCCGCAGGTCATCAAGGGCTCCATCGAGGATGCCGCCGGGGTTACGACGACCCAGATGCAGCGGCCTGTCGGTCTTGATCGTCCCGGTCAGCGAATTACGCGTCGAACCGACCTTCTGTTTCTGTCCGTTGAAGTACAGCGAAATGCCTTCCACGCGACTCGACCCGTCATACGTGACGAACACGTGAGTCCACTCGTCGCCGGGGAGTTTGCTGGTCGACTTGACGTACATGGCATTGGACGGCCACGAGTGAATCATGTGCACTTCGACGTGCCCACCCGACAAGAACACGTCCCAGCCTCGGTAGGCCGCCGCGTCATCCATCCGCGAGACGATCGCTCCGGTCTTGGCGGCCAGCACCCAGCCTCCGTAGGAGAACGAATCGGTGCGTTCGAATCCGGCCGTGTCGCCCAGGGAGGCGTAAGTCTTGCCGGCCAGATTCAGGCCGCCGCCCAGCTTGCCCGAGACCCACTGCGGCGGACCCACCAGCGACACCTTCAACGAACCGCCAGCAGAAATCGAACCCCCCTTGCCCTCGTCCAGTCGACAATGCACCGCCAGGCCCGACGTCGGCACCATCGGCCCTTTCTTCGGCTGCTTGTCGAGTGACTCTTCCCAGCGGGCGACCAGTTCCCCGGCCTCGGCCAACCGCGCCTGCCGCTGCCGCACCACGAGATCGATCGCCGATTTCAACCGTTGCTCAACTGCCTCACCGTCCAGCGGCACCACCTCGATCAGCGGATCCACGTTGCCTTCCCTGTTCTCGACTCCCTTGTCCGTCACCGAGTTGAAATAAGCGAAGAAACGGTAGAAGTCCTGCTGCGAGAACGGGTCGTACTTGTGGTCGTGACACTGCGCGCAGGCCAGCGTGAGGCCCATCCAGGCCGTGGCCGTCGTTCGGACGCGGTCCAGCACGTACTCGACCCGGTATTCCTCGGAGATCCCCGAGGCAGTCACGCCGTGATTCCGATTGAAACCGGTCGCGGTGATCTGCTGCGGCGTCGGCGTCGGCAACAGGTCACCGGCAAGCTGCTCGATCGTGAATCGATCAAAGGGCATGTTGTCGTTCAGCGCCCGGATCACCCAGTCGCGCCACGGCCACATGTCGCGGTGATAGTCCTCGTGATACCCGTGAGTGTCGGCGTACCGCGATACATCCAGCCACTGGATCGCCATCCGTTCGCCGAACCGGGGCGAGGCCAACAGGCGATCGACCAGGCGGCCGTAGGCTCCCGGACGTCGATCGGCCACGAACGCCTCGACCTCCACCACGCTCGGAGGCAGGCCCATCAAGTCCAGTGATAGCCGGCGGATCAACGTGCGACGATCCGCCTCCGGCGATGGACGCAGGCTCTCACGCTCCAGCCGCGCCAACACGAACCGATCGATCGCACCGCGTGGCCAGGCCAAGTTGCGGACCGTTGGCGGCTGGGCCGCTCTGGGAGCAACGAACGACCAATGCCGCTCAAAGTCCTCGGCCTCCGCATGGACCATGCCACCGCAAAAAATCAGCAGGCAGGCAAAGCTCCGGCAACGAAACAACACGATGCGGTTTCCGAAAGCGGGACCAAAGTTGTATTGCGTGGGAAACAAACTGTGATTCCGAGCCCAACGAGGAATCTCAAGTCTACAGAATCAACAACCACCTGAGACCCCTCGTTGGGCTCGGAATCACAGTTTCCACCCCCGCCAACTAGTGCTGAAACAAGAATTCCTTGCTGTTGAGAATCGCCCACTGGATGTCTTCGTGAGCCTCCAGGCGGTTCTTCACCAGCTTGGTGACATACTCCCACGCCGTCTTCTTCTCCTCCGCGGTGGGCAACCGACTGTAGGCCGCGAGGTAGACATCCTCGACAATCTGTTCGTCGGTCCAGCCCTTTTCGATCTGGATCCGGAAGCGGTTTTCCTGATGCGTCACCTTGTTGTTGACCAGGTTTCCGTTGGCCAGGACCAGGAACTGCGTCAGGTTCGAACCGGTCTCACGTTCGCAGTCGCAGGAGGTTTCACGCTTGGGGGTCCCGTAGACGTGCAGGAAGGCGGGGGCGTCTTCGGGTGAGGGCAGTTGAGTGGCCCGGGTCCCCTCGGGCAGCTTACCGTAGACTTGGGGGATGCCAGTTACCTGGCAAATCGCATCCAGGATCTGCTCGGCGGTCATGCGACGAACCTTGGCATGAGAAAACGACTCGGTGTCGCAACGATTCTCCTCGGTCGCCAGAGAATCACGCTGGTAGGTGCGGCTTTGCAGGATCAAGCGCAGAATGTGCCGGCGGTCGAACCCCGACTTGCGGAACTCGGCCTCGAGCCAGTCGAGCAATTCGGGATTGGCTGGCGGATTGGACGCCCGGAAGTCGTCGGCCGGCTCGATGATGCCCATGCCCCAGACCCACGCCCACAACCGGTTGACCTCGACACGGGCAAACAGCGGGTTGTCCGCCCCCACCAGCCACTTGGCCAGGACCACTCGCCGATCCAACTCGGCGTCTGCGATCGGCGCCGGGCCGGTCATCGGCAGCCATGGCACCGCCGGCTGGCCGCTGTTGGGATCGTTCAACTCGCCACGTCGTGAGATCCACACCACCAGGTTGCCACTCTTGTCGGGCTTGGTTCTTTGGATCCGGTTAAAAAACGCCGCGATCCCGTAGTAATTCGTCTGGGTCCAACGCTCGTACGGATGGTTGTGACACTTCGCACACTGGATCCGGATCCCCAGGAAGTGCCGGGCCGTCGTCTGGGTCGCGTCATCGGTATCGGCCGCGACACGGAAGTAGTTCGCAGCCGGGTTGCCGAACGTGTCGCCCTGGGAGGTCAACAGGTCGGTGACAAACCGGTCGTAGGGTCGGTTGTCACGAATCGAGGCCACCAGCCAGCGGTGGAACTTGTCGACACCCCGAGTGCCCAACTGCTTGCGAGTCACCCGGAACAGGTCGGCCCACTTACCGGCCCAGAACAGGGCGTGATCGTCGCTGACCAGCAGCCGCTCGATCAACCGGTTCCGCTTGTCGGGCCGCTTGTCGGCCAGGAACTCGCGAGTCGCCTTGACGGTGGGCAGCAACCCGGTGACATCCAGCGACACGCGACGCAGGAACTGGCCGTCACTGCTCCCCGACGACGGTGGAACCTGCAACACCCTCAGCCGCCGGTGCACCAACCGGTCGACCTCGTTGGACGACTCGGGATTCGGCCAGGCAAAACCCGGCCGGTTCTCGATCATCGTGATCCGTGCGGCCTGCATCTGGTCGAGGTAGCGGATCAGGATCCCCACCTGCCCGGTCCCCGATCCGCTCACCAGCCCACGCCGGTCCACCCTCGCCAAGCCCTCGTTGGAACTGGTGAAGACGGCCAGGTGAGTGATATCGCGAGAACTGCCGTCTGAAAAATGACCAACCACGCGCAGTTGCTGCGAAGTGGCTGGCGCCTTCACCACGCGATCGACAGGAAACACCTCGGTCCGCACGCATCTCGGAGTCCCCTCGGCATCGGGGCGACATCCCTGGCCGATCCACTCCCGGATCAACTCGAAGGCCGGATCCTCGGACTTCAACTGCTGCCCGCCACCGTGTGCCACCCGCATCAGCGGCTTCCGCAGCAGCAGGCTCTGGTCCGGATCAACCGTGTTGGTCCGCCGACCGAATTGTTCCCGGATCAAGGTCTGGACATCCAGCCGAGGATCAAAGCCACGCAGCGAAAGCCGAAACCCACCCTTTCCACTGGGTGCCCCGTGGCAACCACCGGAATTGCAACCTTGTTTCGAAAGAGCCGCCAGCAGGCCGAATTCGAAACCCACTCGCGGCGGACGACTGAACTGCGAGACCTGCACACCAATTCGTGCATTCAATTCGCCGACGCTGACGTTCAAGCTTGTCCGACCGTCGCCCCGAGCACTCACGCGGCCAGTTGAGACCGACGCGACGTCCCGCGAGTCGACAGTGATCTTGGCCCGTTCCGTCACATCGACAACCGAACCGTCGGACCGCACTCCGCTGACCACCAGTTGCACGCAGTCCAACCGACCCACCAGGTGGATCTGGGCCGGCTGCACGTCCAGTTTCTCGAGCGGCCCGCCTTGCACGACACCCGCGAAGGCAGCCAGCACCATCGGTATCCAGCGAGTTGTGGATCGAATGCTCACCGGCATCATTGTCCTACACTCAGAAACACCGTGCCATCCAACCCGGAGGGCACAAAAGTCATCCCGCCCAGGCCGCTTCGCAGAGCGTTCACTGTGCTCGCCGACGCCCGAACCGTCTTGGCAGGCTCCTTCGACTTCGGCGTGGGTCGAGCAATCCGGATGGTTGTCAGATGCGAGAAGACCCCGTTCTTCTCGAGCCTCAGCACACTCTTACCCCGAGGAAACTTGACCAGCCCCTCGTTGAACCAGCGAGCCGTGTTCACGTTCCAACTGCCGGTCGTCCGGGTCATGATTCCGCCACCAACGACCTTGCCATTAAGTTTCATCGAGGCGACCCGAGCGGCCAGGGCGGCATACTTCAGCAACACCAGGTACTCACCCGCCTCGGGCAATTCGACGTCGTACTCTGCGTAATTCAACCCGCCCTTGTTGTCGCTGATGAAACCGTCAAATTTGCCCAGGTCGCCGCGGCTGTATTCCAGCGAGGACCTCTCGACCATGGTCACACCCTCCGCCGGAGGCTCCAGCAACCCCTCTCCGACGATCTTCAACCCGATCAACCCGCCCGCCCCGCCCGCCCCGCCCAGTCCAGCCGGTTTCAGGTTCTTGGGAAGCGAGATCGTCAGCATGGTTTCGTTCTTGCCGGCAGCCATCTCGGCTCCGGCCAATTCGACATCCGGCCCCAACCCCTCGACACCCAGCCTGATCGCACCGGTGAAGTTTCGTCGCACGGCGGTCACCTTCAGCGAGACCTTGCCACCGGGCTTGGCATGCAGCCGTTCGTGACCGGCCGAGAGCGAAAAACCTCGGTCGACGAACCGGCAATCCAACTGGTAGCCAAACGACAGCCCGCCCCTCCGCTGCAGTTCCTCGACCATCAGCCAGGCGGACATGTCCGAACCGGTGGTATGTTCGAGCGTGGTACGGGTCGAGATTGCTGGAGACACCTCGACCAGCATCTGACCCTCCGCATCCACCAACCGCATGTACAGCCGCCCGGCCAGGCCCAGCGAGGCGGTGTGGCCGACGACCTGAAGACGGCGACCCTTCTTCAACGACACGCGGTACCAGTCGCGGTCACCGGACTTTTCGAATCGGCCACTCACCCGCCACCCCTCGGGCAACTCCAGGGACTGATCGCGTCGATCGTTCGGCTCGCGTTCCACCAGCACGTCGCCAGCAACCACCTCGACCGACAGCAGCGACCGGCCCCCTCCGGAACCCGCCGGACCACCGACCCAGGTCGTGCCCGGGGGTGTCGACGCCGGCAGGGTCAGCTCTTGGCTGACCCCCGGGCCCAGGAGTTGCAGCCGGTTGACCTGTCCCGACTTCACTCGAAATGGATAGGCCAGCGACACCGGAAGAAAGTGACCCAGCCTCAGACAATAACGATACGCCACTCCGCCGCGTCGGCTGACATCGGTAATCGAGACGGTGTGCAGGCCCTCGGTGAGTGCTTCGACCGAGAGCAGTGCGTCGCCATCGAGGCCGGGTGAGTCGTCGACCGAACCCAGCGATCGGCCATCGGGACCACTCACGCGAATCACCGGATCCAGCGACGAACCCAGCCGACGGGACCAGGCGTCGACGGTCAGTCGCTGACCCTTCGCAAGCCGAATCGAATAGCGATCCGTCGATGCCACAGCCAGCCTGCCTTCGATCGCCGAGGGGCCGGCAACGAGTCCGTCGGCAGGGACCCGCGAGGCGTCGAGGCTCGTCAGAGCGTCGAGCAGGACGAGCGCGACGTTTGAGAGGCCGGCATCTGCGACGACGCGAATCGCCGCTCGCCCGGCCCGGCCCTCTGGCAGCCTGACATCGAAGGTCGCCTGGGTCGCCCCGTCGCCCTCGGCCTTCACGCGAGTCACCGTCGAGGGAATGCTGGTCCAGAGTGTCCGAGCCGACTCGAGCGCGGCTCCGCGAATCCTCACACGTGTGACCTTCCCCGGGATCAACGCCCTGGGCGAGATGTCGTGGACCAGGACCGCGGAACTCTGGGCCAGGGCCGATTGTGCCGTTGCCAGCAGCAACAACAACAACACGGCCCACCACGACAGACTATTGGCCAGAGAACCACTCATCGTCAGGCTCCCCGGAAGATCTCGGGACGCAGTACGCCGGTGCCGGCGACCGGCACCGGTCGATCCTGCTGATCGGGGATCGTGGTCTGGGCATCGATCCCCATCAAGTGCAGGATCGTGGCCAGGATGTCCTTGGGTGAGACCGGGTGCGACTTCACGTCGCCGGCCAACCGATCACTCTCGCCGATGATGTTCCCGCGACCCACTCCGGCTCCGGCCATCGCGATCGAGTAGACCCGTGACCAGTGATCACGGCCGGCGTTCTTGTTGAACTTCGGCGTCCGCCCGTGTTCGCTCATCCACACCACCAGCGTGTCATCGAGCATGCCGCGGGTTTCCAGGTCGAGAATCAGCTGCGAGAAGCCCTGGTCGAACCCGGGCAGCAGGCGATCCTTGAGCCGGTAGAAGTGGTTCCAGTGCGTGTCCCAGTCCGCGTTCAGGTAGGCGTACTCGTCCCAGAAGACGGTCACGAACCGGCTGCCGGCCTCGACCAGCCGCCGCGCGGCCAGGCAGGATTGGCCGAAGAGATTCATGCCGTACCCGTTCCGCATCACGTCGGATTCCTGGTGGATATCCAACGCCTGGTGCACGTCGGTTGTGGAGAGCAACGAGAGAGCCAACTGCTGATAGCGATCAAAACTCAGCGACTCGGCGTTACGGTCCAGCTGCTTGCGGGCCTTTCCGAACCGAGCCAGCAGGCTGTGTCTCCGGTCCTGCCGCTCCAGCGTCATGCTGTCACGACGCTTGGCGCCGGCCAGCGTGAACCGACCCTCGGGCTTTATCCCGGCGTAGGGGTCGTACACCTTGTGCTTCTTGCCACCGGCCGGAGAGATCTTGATCGAGACCCGGCTCCCCTCACCCTCGAAATCAGTCAGCACCGGATCGTAGGCGGGGCCCAGGAACGCGGCGTAGGGGCCGGCCTGGACAGCCGCAGCCTTCGGGCCGCCTCGCGAGTTCATCTTCCAAGGCAACGCCATGTTTCGAGGCACCAGGGCAGGCTTGCCCAACCCGGCGGACTCGCGACGACTCATCACGTAGTCGACCACCGAGCCGATGTAGGGCCAGAGCTTCGGATCGCGGGGTCGCGATTCGAGAGCGGGTGAGTAATCGGGAATGCCGCTGGTGACGTAGGCCGTACAGTGGACCGGGTAGGGATGAGTCATCGACCGGATCACCGTCAGGCGATCGGCGATCCGTGAAATCTTCGGCAGACCTTCGCCGATCTGGTACCCAGGTACCGACGTTGGGATCGCCTTCAACTCGCCCTGGATCTCATCCGGAGCACCCGGCTTGGGATCGAAGGTCTCGTGTTGTGGCGGTGACCCATAGGGCAGCAGCAGGATACACCGCTTGGCTCGGCCGAAGGTCGCATCGAGCGAGTTGCGGTCACCACGACCGGCGGCCTCCACCGTTTGACTCGAAACGTCCTGGAGTCGCAGCACGTCGGCCAGGCCCAGGCCCAAAAATCCCAGGCTGCCGATGTTGAGCCAATCACGACGCGAGAACCCGTCACAAAGTTGTCGGCGATTACCTAGGATGCGAAACATCACGTTCTCTTCAAGCAGACGTCCACGGCGCCCGGTGTGTGACAAGCCTGTATTCTAACATCCGGCCGATGCCGGGTCTGCCGCGATCCGCTCCAATACACCCCGATGAGCCCCACGATGGCCTACGACCAATCACAAAAGATCATCTGGGAACTGTCGCTGGAAGACCCTGGAGCGTTTCAGGACGTGGAATCGAGCGGTGAATCGACCGCGATGAACTTCCCGCCGGTCGATCTCCCCTGTGCCGCTTTCAACTTGTTCCTGTTCCCCCGTATTCAGTAGACAGCCATGACCGATCCCACCCCCGTCTCGCGACGCCGCTTTCTAAGAGACACTCCCGCTGCCGGAACGCTGTTGGCCACCGGGGCCATCGCGGCGACGGCAGCCTCGAGAGAGACGTCGGCCGCTCAAGACGACTCCAACCCCCGAAAACCGATCCGCGTCGGGGTCCTCAACATCAGCGTCTACTCGCACCTGGCCGCTCACTGGGGCCGGTTGATCAGCGGCTCGATGTCCTACACCAACATGCAGATCACGCATTGCTGGGACGTCAACACCGAGTCGTCTGTGGGGTTTGCCCGAGGCCACCGCTGCACGGCGGTCAAGGATCCCTCGGACATGGTCGGACACGTCGATGCGATCATCGACGGCGGCTACTACAACCATGCGTTCAACCACGTGCTGATGGCCCCGTTTCTGAAGGCCGGCCTGCCGTGCCTGGTCAACCGCCCCTTTGCCAACTCGGTCGCCAAGACGAAGGCGATCGTCGAGTTGGCCAGGAAGCACAAGGCACCACTGCTGGTCCCCTCGGCCTTCGGTCACAACCAGGTGGTGGTCGAGGCACGCCACTTTGTCGAGTCGTCCAGGGTGACCGGCTACCACGCGACAACCGGAGCCGAGGACTACCCGACGCACGGCACCCACGGGTTGTACTTCCTCAGTCGAGCCATCACCGACGCGGGCAACCCGATCATATCGGCCGCCTTCCGCGGCAAGCACTGGCACTCGCCTCCTGCCATCCTGACACTCGAACACCAGGACGCGGAGGGCCGAACCTTCTATGGCACGCTCCACTCGGGCGACTTCGGAGTCGGGATGCTCCAGATCCACACCGACAAGAACGGCGATGGTCGTCCCTTCACGCTGGCGATCGGTCGGGGCGAACCGTACCGGGACACCGGGTTCTGGACCCCATGCCTGTGGGCATTCCAACAGATCGCCACCGGCAACCCGATGCCCCAGACCTATGACCAGATCCTGATGAAACAGCAGGCCTACCTGGCCGGCTTCTACAGCCACCTCGTCAAGGACGGACAACCGGTCCGGCTGGCCGACGTCCCGGCCGACTGGGAAGCACCCGTCAAACTGCCCCAGCGACCCGGCGACCACGCCTACTTCGAATTGCTCAGGAAAAAGTTCGGCTAGGCGGGGCCACCACCGCGATTCACTTGAAGGTCGGGGCGTCGAAGACCACCTGCGGCACAAAGCCGATCGCCGCGGTGGTGAATTCGCGATTGATTAGTTGGCCACCGCGTGAGAAGACCACGGCGACCTTTTCGGCCTTGTCGGTAACCGCCTTTCGCTTGGCTGCCAGTACGTCGCGGCGTGACGCGATCTTGCGGCCGTGGTAACTGACCAGCACGTCACCGGGTTTCACACCCAGCTTGGCCGCCTGGCCGCCCGGCTGCAGGCGACCGACCTGGACCCTCGAACTCTTCAACCGCAACTTGATCGACTCGATGTCCAGCGTGTCACCCTGCTGACGCCCCGCAAATCGTCTCGGA
>CAVOEV010000007.1:0-44899 GCA_963694825.1 Planctomycetota bacterium | reverse complement strand
GCGACATTCCCCCGGTTGGCTCGGGCCGCCAACCGTATGGCCATCGTCCGCTCGTTCACTCATGGCAACGCCAATCACACTGGCGGCGCCCAGGACGTGATGCGGGGCGGTGCCGGAAACCAGGTCGGGATGGGCTCGATCGTCACCCGGTTGCGTGGCACCAACCACCCCCGGACCGGGATGCCCACCCAGGTGTATCTCAGCCACCGTGAACCCGATCCTCAGTTCAACAAGGAGCGACTGAGACTACTCGAGGCGGCGACGGCCGGAGAACTCGGTGCGGCATTTGCCCCCTTCGATCCACTCGGCGATGGACCGGTCAACCAGAATCTGACATTGAACCTGCCCCGTCATCGGCTGGCCGACCGTCGCACGCTGCGGCAGTCGCTGGATCGCCTGGCCCGTGCGGTCGACTCGAGCGGCATGATGGACGGTCTCGACCGATTCGAACAACAGGCCTTCGACCTGCTGCTGGGCCGGGGCCGACGAGCGTTTGATCTATCGCACGAAGACCCCAAGCTCGTGCGACAATACGACACCGGGCGGTTCAATACCGCCCTGAGAATTCCAACACGCCACTCGACGCTCGGACACCAACTGCTGCTCGCACGACGACTTTGCGAATCCGGTTGTGGTTTCATCACCGTGCACAATCCGGGTTGGGATATGCACGGTGGCAACACGCAATTCAACATCCCCTATGGCATGGAACGCCTCGGACGCCCCGTCGACCAGGCCGTCAGTGTCTTCCTCGAAGATCTTCACCAACGAGGCCTCGCGGACAAGGTCCTGCTGATCATCACCGGGGAATTCGGACGGACGCCCAAGGTGAAGCCAGACGGTGGCCGGGATCATTGGCCACGACTCAGCACGCTTGCCTTCGCTGGAGGCGGATTGCCGATGGGCCAGGTGATCGGCCATTCGACCCGCGATGTCGGCGAACCCGCCAGCAGGCCGGTCACACCCGAGAATCTCTTCGGCACCATCCTGGCAACTCTCTTCGATGTCGGAACGCTGAGATTATTGCCCGACGTGCCTCGCGACGTCGCCCGGTTGATCGAACGAGCCGAACCGATCCCCGAACTCGCCAACTAAACCAATTCACCAAACCATTTTAACGCCAGATCTAAGGACACGACGATGGGGATTTTGGATCGATTCAAGCTCGACGGTCGAGTCGCCCTGGTAACGGCCGGCTCGGGGCCTCAGTTTGGCAGCAGTCTGACCGAGGGGTTGGCCGAGGCCGGAGCCACTGTGATTTCGGCATCGCGGTCGCTGGAACGCAACCAGCAGTTCGCTGCCGGGCTGTGCGAACAGGGTCACGACGTTCACGCCGCTCGGGTCGATATCACCGATGTCGATTCGATCAACCAGCTCCGCGACCAGGTACTCGCCGAACACGGACGAATCGACGTGCTGGTCAACAGTGCATTGGCCCGCGACGGGCATGTTGGAGGATTCGAAGAGCAGACTCCCGAGATGATCTCACGCTCGGCGGCCGGCGACTTCACCGGCCTGTTCGCCATCTGCCAGGCCTTCCTGCCAACGATGGCCGATCAGGGGCGTGGGTCGATCATCAACATTTCGAGCATCTACGGCGTCATCGGCAACGACCCCAGCCTGTATCTTGGCACCGACATGAAACAGCCGGCCACCTACACCTTTGTGAAGGCCGGCATGATCAACTTCACCCGTTACCTGGCCAACTATTACGGCAAGCAGGGCATCCGGGCCAATTGCATCAGTCCGGGCGGCTATTTCAACAATCAACCGCAGGCGTTTCTCGACGAGTACACCAAGCGGGTTCCCGTTGGCCGCATGCTCGACAACGAGGACATCAAGGGTGCAGTCGTGTACCTGGCGTCCGACGCATCCGAGTACGTCAACGGCCACAACCTGCTGGTCGATGGTGGCTGGACAACCGTGTAGCTCGGCGGCTGAGCGTTGTGGGTCTATTCGACGTAAAGAAACTCGTCGAGGTTGAACAACACGAGGCAGTAATCGGCCAACGTTTCGGCGAACGGCCCCTCGCCATTTTCCAGGAACGCTCGACCCAGTGACAACTCGTCGGGGCTGGGCTCTCGACCCAACGCCAACCGGTAGGCCTGCTGGACGACCGCCACCGGAGCCCGGCCGGAGTGACCTTCCAATCGCGACGCAAAGGCTCGAGCCTGGCTCGCCAGTTCCGGGCTGTTCAGCAAGGCCAAAGCCTGCCCGGCATGCGAACTTTCGTTTCGCCGTCCACAACTGACCATCGTGCCCGGTGCATCGAAACTCACCAGCAACGGAGGCCGGTTGTTCCGTTTGACGAACAGATAGACCGACCGCCGGTTGTGCTGAAACAGGTCGGGATCCGCCTTCCAACTGCCTTTGTACTGCAGTGCGGCGACTTCTGCCGGCAACGGCAGCCGAACGCCGGGGCCGCCGGAATGGAGATTCAACTGTCCGCTGACGGCCAACAAACTGTCGCGCAACGCTTCGGCCTCCAACCGACGACGCCTTGCCCGCCACAACATCTGGTTCTCGGGATCGACAACGACCGCCCGCGGATTCTCTGTCGCACTCGATTGACGATACGTCGCCGAGAGAACCATCAGTCGATGCAGCGGCTTGATGTGGCCATCGCCGGCAACCAGTTCAGCGGCAAGCCAATCGAGTAGTTCGGGATGCGTGGCGGCAGCACCCATCACTCCGAAGTCGTTCGGAGTGGCCACGATGCCCTGCCCGAAATGGTGCTGCCAGATCCGGTTGATGAAGACTCGAGCGGTCAACGGGTTCCTGCGTGAGACCAACCACCCGGCCAACTCGGCACGCCGCCCGGAACTCCGACGACCGTCGCTCTCGGACACCTCGTCAATCGACGGTCGAGTCCGCTGGCGAAATGCAGTGGGTCGAACCACTTTGCCCGGCTCGACCATCACCGCCGGAAAACTCGGAAAAACTTCCTCACCCGGTTCGTGAGGATCACCGCGAACCAGCCGATGCGTCACCGGGACCTCGAGGCCCCGGTCAACGATCGCCATCACCGAAGCCACTGCATCGGGTTCGGACGCTTGCACGGCCTGCAATCGAGCCTGCACCACGATGTACTCGCGGCGCTTGGCCGAGCTCAATGCCTTATGAATGTCCGGCTCGCCGACCATCAACAACCGTTCCGCAGCATTCGCCAATCGCGACTCGGCGGGTGTGCGCGTCGCCGGATCGATGGCCAATGCGGCCAGCGTGTCGTGGCTCAGCCGACTTCGGATTTGCTCGAGCAACCGTTTCCGGACCGGAGCTTCGATCGCTTCCAGCTGTTTACGGATCGTGTCTCGTTTCGACATCCACTCCTTGCGAATCGTCTCGCGCCGCGTTCGCTCTCTGGCCGATACCAACGGCAGGTCGACCGCCCGACTGGCGGCAAAAAAGGCCTGCAGCCGGTAGTAGTCGGCCTGGGGCAGGGGGTCGAACTTATGGTCGTGACACCGAGCACACCCGAACGTGACACCCAGGAACGCCGATCCGACCACGTCGACCATCTCGGTCAATCGCTCCTGGCGGTTCTTGGCCAGGTCCTGTGTCCCGGCGTTCATTCGCAGCGGACCCAGCCGATGCAAACCCAGGGCCGACAAAGCCCTCGGGTCGTCAGGGAACAATTCGTCGGCGGCGATCTGTTCGCCGATGAATCGAGCAAATGGCCGGTCGTGGTTCAGAGATTCGATCACCCAGTCACGGTAGCGCCAGGCATGAGGACGCGGGTCGTCGTATTCGAAACCGTCACTGTCAGCGTAGCGGACGACATCGAGCCAGTGCTGAGCCCATCTCTGGCCGTAGGCCGGTGAGGCCAACAGCCGATTCACCAGGCGTGTCCAGGCATCGGGACGCGTGTCGGAAAGGAACCGATCGATCTGAGTGGGCGTTGGGGGCAGTCCGAGCAGATCCAGATACAGGCGTCGGACCAGGGTGCGAGGTGCTGCTTGAGGTGATGGGGCGAGATCGAGATCTTCGAGTCTCTTGAGAATGAAGGCATCGACCGGGTTGGCCACCCAGTCGGTGTTACGAACGTCGGGCAATGCCGGTCGCCTGACCGGCGTGTATGCCCATGCCCGTTCTTCGTCCTGGCCAACAGTGTCACCGCTGGTAATTAACAGGAGCAGGATGGCGGGCAGCAGTCTTGGCATCCGTGGTATCCGTGGCAGAAAACGTTCCGGCTCGAGTCGTTCATCTTCTGAGCGTGATGCGGTGGTGGTCAAGTCGAGGAAAGGGTCCGGCCCCAATGCCGCCGCTACCGACCCGCCAATCACTCGGGTAGGCTATAGGCTCAATGAACGACTCTCGCCCAACACCTTGCTGTCCCGGCCCACGACTGGCCGTCGATCGTCGAGACTTTCTCCATCGCGGAGGACTCGGATTCGGATCCATCGCCCTGGCATCGCTGTTGGCTCGCGAGACCTGTGGCGATTCGTCCATTGGATCGCTGCCGGGCAACCCTCTGTCGGCCCGATCGGCTGATGTCGAGCCACCGGCGAAGTCGGTGATTTTTCTGTTCATGACTGGAGGCCCGAGCCAGGTCGAGACATTTGACCCGAAGCCCGAGTTGACTCGGTTGCACGGCCAGCCGGTCCCGGCCAGCCTGGGCAAGGTGCAGACCCAGCAAGTCGACGAAACCTCGTTGTTGCTGGGCGTCAAGCGGAAGTTCCGGCCGCACGGTGAAAGCGGCCTGGTGATGTCGGACCTGTTCCCGCACCTGTCCACGCGTGCCGACGATCTGTCGGTCGTCCGATCCCTGCACGCCGACAGCATTGTGCATTCTGCGGCTCTCTACCAGATGAACTCGGGTCGCACGCTGATGGGTCATCCCACGATTGGAGCGTGGTTGACTTACGGGTTGGGCAGCGAGAGCGACAATTTGCCATCGTATGTCGTGATGCTTGACCCCGACGGTGCCCTGGTCGGCGGACCACCATGCTGGGGTGCCGGCTACTTTCCGCCAATCTACCAGGGCCAACTGTTTCGCCCCGAGGCGCCCCCGATCCTCAATCTGCGACCTTCCGGAGGCCGCAGCATTGCTCGTCAACAACGCAATCTCGACCTGCTCAGACAACTCAACCAGATCACCCGCAGCCCGGTCGACCCGGTCCTGGAAGCGCGAGCAGCGACGTACGAGCTGGCCTTTCGCATGCAGAAGCACGCTCCCGAAGCCGTCGACATCACACGCGAAACAGCCGAAACTCAGTCCCTTTATGGAGTCAACCGGCCGCAGACCAACGAGTTCGGACGCCGCTGCCTGCTGGCTCGTCGGTTGGTCGAGCGAGGTGTCCGGTTCGTGCAGCTGTACTCTGGCGGCGGGCCCGGGAACATGACCTGGGACGGGCATGGCGACATCGAGGAGAACCACCTGAGGATGGCTGGCCAGGTCGACCAGCCGATCGCCGGGCTACTGACCGACCTGAAGCGACGCGGACTGCTCGAGACCACTCTTGTAATCTGGGGTGGCGAGTTCGGGCGGACCCCGATGTCCCAGGGGAAGACGGGTCGCGACCACAGCCCGTTCGGGTTCTCGATCTGGATGGCGGGTGCCGGCATCCAGGGCGGTCGCATGATCGGAGCAACGGACGAGATCGGGTTGCGAGCGGTCCAGAATCCGTATCACGTCCGAGACCTTCACGCCACGATTCTCGATCGAGTCGGTCTCGACCAGGACACCCTGACCTACCTGCACAGCGGCCGAGAAGAACGGCTGACGGACATCGGCGGACGAGTGATCCAGGAACTGCTGTAGTCGCCCTGCCGGTCCGGCCACCGCAACACATTTCGGAGAACGACGATGATTGGTTTCAGGCAGCTGCTCGCCGTGGCCGTCCTGCTGTTCGGTTCGGACACCATGACGGCCCAGGACACTTCTGCGGTCAAACCGCGAACCGAGTTGACGATTTCGGTCGACGCCGATGTCGTCTACGGCCACAAGTACGGGCTGGCCCTGACCTACGACGTGCTGCAGCCGGGTTCCGGTCGTAACCGCGCGGCTGTGTTGTTCATGGTCAGTGGTGGTTGGGTCTCACGATGGGGGCCACCGGAACAGGCCATCCAACGGTTCCGGCACCTGCTGGAAGCCGGCTACACCGTGTTCCTGGTCCGGCACGGAAGCAGCCCGAAGTTCACCGTACCCGAATGCGTTGAAGACGTCCGTCGAGCCGTGCGGCACATCCGATCCCACTCCAAGCGGTTCGACTTCGATTCGAATCGCCTGGGAGTCACCGGCGGCAGTGCCGGCGGACACCTGGCGTTGATACTGGGCACGACCGGACAGGACGCCAATCCCAAGGCCAAGGATCCGCTGCAAAGACACTCGAGCCGCGTCAATGCCGTCGTCGCATTCTTCCCCCCCACCGACCTCTCGAAGTACCTCGACCCGAAACTCGGCTTCCTCGATCGCTACCCCGCTTTGAAGTTCGATCCAAAACGTTCGCCGGACGTCTCGCCCCTGCTGCAGGTCACCAACGACGACGCGCCATCACTGATGATCCATGGCGACAAGGACACGCTCGTGCCGCTGTTCCACAGCCAGACGATTCACAAGGCATTAAGTGAAAAGGCCGTGCCGAGCGAGTTGATGGTGATCGAAGGGGCAGGACACGGTTTCAAGCCGGCCGACCAGAAACGGGCCGACGCGGCAACAGTTCGCTGGTTCAACCGGCACCTGCGATGAACACCTCACATTCACGGACCAGCCTCATGACTCGCACACTTCAATACATCGTCGCTGCGATCCTCATGGTCACGCAAAGCGGGACCCAATCTGCCGCAGCCCGGCCCAACGTTGTGGTCGTGCTGTGCGACGACCTCGGTTATGGCGACCTAGCCTGCTACGGCAGCCCGACCGTCCAGACGCCTCATATCGACCGCTTCGCCACCAGTGGCCTGAAACTGACCAGCTGCTACGCCGCTTCGGCCAACTGCAGCCCCGCCCGAGCCGGCCTGTTAACCGGCCGGACCCCCTATCGGGCCGGCATCCACAACTGGATCCCCTTGCTCTCGCCCATGCACCTGCGACGCGACGAAGTCACGCTCTCGAAACTTCTCAAACAATCCGGATACAACACCTGCCACGTTGGCAAATGGCATCTCAACGGCCGCTTCAACCTGCCCGAACAGCCTCAACCCTCGGACCACGGCTTCGATCACTGGTTCAGCACTCAGAACAACGCCCTGCCCAGCCATCGCGACCCCGACAACTTTGTCCGCAACGGCAAAGCCGTGGGACCGCTGGAAGGCTATTCCAGTCAACTGGTCGTCGACGAAGCTCTCGATTGGCTCGACCCATCCAACGACACGGCTCGCGACAAGGACAAGCCATTCTTCCTGTTCGTCTGTTTCCACGAACCTCACGAACCGATCGCGTCGGCCGAGATCTTCGAGCGTCTTTACCCGGATCTCAAGCACCGGGCCCAGGTCCGCCACCACGCCAACATCACCCAGATGGACCACGCCTTCGGCCGTCTGCTGGCCGGACTCGATCAGCACGACCTGTCCGACAGCACGCTGGTGCTGTTCACCAGTGACAACGGCCCGGCCATCACCCGCTATCACCCTCACGGATCCAGCGGCCCACTTCGAGAAAAGAAAGGGCATCTGTACGAGGGCGGCATCCGCGTGCCGGGAATCGTTCGTTGGCCCGGCCATGTGAAGCCGGGCACGACCAGCGACGTGCCCGTCAGTGGTCTCGACGTGTTGCCGAGTATCTGTGATGTGACGCAGACACCGCTTCCGGCCAACCACCACTTCGACGGCAGCAGTGTTGCGCCCCTGTTCGACGGCCAGCCGGTCGATCGACACCAGCCCTTGTACTGGCAGTTCCATGTCGCCAGCAGCCGGCCCAAGGTCGCGCTGCGCGACGGTGACTGGAAACTGCTCGCCTTCCTCGATGGACCTCGGATCAAGCAGTTCGGCGACATCCGGGACCAGGACCAGGTGGCGATCAAGACTCAGTCGATCGCGAAGTTCGAGTTGTACAACCTGGCCGAGGACATCGGCGAAACCCGCGACCGGGCGGCCGATCAACCCCAGCGGCTGGAACGAATGGCCGCGGTCATGCGGCGGATCTTCAAACAGGTGCAGCAGGACACTCCGACATGGCCCGCCTGGACCTGGCCCCGGCTCGAATCGAAACGGATCGCGTGGTCAGGGGCACTCAGAGGTTTTGGTTGGCGGAACAACGGGCAGGGCAGTCACCCCGAAATCGATGCACCCACGCACTGGAGCCCGGACGAAAACATAGCCTGGGCCACTCAGCTGCCGACTCGCAGCAACAGCCTGCCGGTGTTCACTCGCCGAGCCGTCTTCACCTGTGTCGAACCCTTCGGGCTGGCCAAGCTCGATCTCAAGGACGGCAAGGTGTTGTGGCAACGCACCAGTAGCTACACCGATATCACCTCGCCCGGCGACTGGACCGGGATCCAGCGCGAGGTCCAAGCACTGAAGCAGTTGGCCGACCAGGCCGCGGTGCTCAAGAAACAGCGTGTCACGCTCGAAGACAGCCTCGACACGGCCAAGGACAAGCAGGCCGTTGTGGCGAAGATCGAGACGATCGAAGCTGCCGAGGATGTGCTTTCCGAGAAGATCGACCAGATGCCTCGGGCGGCTCGCTACACGCTGCCCGTCACTCAGCGGCAGTACAACGGTTACACGACCGCCACGCCGATCACCGACGGTCGACTGGTCTGGGCCGTCTTCGGCAACCGCGTCGTCACCTGTTTCGACATCGACGGGAATCGGAAGTGGTCCCGCGTGCTGAAGGACAACCCACAGATGATGTGGGGCCATTCGGCCAGCCCGCTGCTGGTCGCCGGTCGACTGATCGTGCCGATCGAGGACATCGTGGCGTTGGACCCCGAGACAGGCAAGGAGTTGTGGCGCACCGGTTATGGCCAGACCTGGGGTTCGCCGGTTCGGGCCGAGATCGACGGGAAACCGCTGATCCTGATGGCGAATGGACGCATGGTCCGACCCAGTGACGGCAAGGTCGTCGGTCGTCTCTCGCCCCTGGAACGTGCCTCGCCGGTCGTCGTCGGCTCGACCGCCTTCTACATCGGACAGCGAGCCCAGGCGTTTCCACTGCCCGATCGGCTCGATCCAAACGCCACCAAACGAATCAGGCCCAAGGCCGCTTGGGAATCCAGTCCACCGGGCGGAGGCTTCAGTTCCTCACCGGTCGTCCACGACGGCCTGATTTATTGTGTCGCAACCCGAGGCATTCTCAGCGTGCTCGACGCCTCGACCGGCAAGACCGTCTACACGCGTCGTCTGAACCTGGGCAACGGGCCGGTGTGGCCCAGCCTGCTGCACGCCGGCGATCATGTCTACGCCAGCAACCGCGACGGGAACACGGTCGTGTTCAAAACGGGCCGCAGGTACCAGGAGGTCGCTCGCAATCACCTCGAGGAGTTCATCTCAACCCCGGTCGTCCACCAGGGCCGGATCTACATTCGCACCTACGGGCACCTGTATTCCATCGGAGAATAACCCATGACGTTTTATTCCGTGATTCCATGAACAGCTCGTTTGCTTGCCGATCTGCTTGTGACGGTCTTCCTGACCGGGTGACACTGGTTGCCAAGAGTAGCTGCGAGCTCCAGGCCTCCGTCGCCCGGGACGGGGTCACCGTCCCGCACGACGCACCCCTGCCGGCCGGCAAGTACACGGTGACACTGACGGGCAAGACGCCCTCGGGTGAGCTGTAAGGACTTCGATCCCAAGGGATAGATAGCGGCCGTGCAGAACTGCCGGCTCAGGCGATCACGCCGTCGATCGGTTCACCGTCCAGGGCCGCCCGGTGCTCGCGGCCGGTGCGGTCGAAGATCGCCATCCGCGGGTCGACTCCGACCAGCTTGTACATCGTCGCCACGTGGTCGGCGCTGCTGACCGGGTAGTCGACCGGCCAACCGGCCTGCTTATCACTGCGACCAAAAATCGTGGCGCGGCGGACTCCGGCTCCCGTGTAGACGATGAACCCGCACTGGGTCCAGTGGTCCCGCCCGGCATTCTTGTTCACCTTGGGCGTCCGACCCATCTCGCCCATCAGGACCACCAGCGTGTCGTCAAGCATCCCGCGGCTCGACAGGTCTTCGACCAACGCCGAATAGCACTGATCCAGGGTCGGCAGCAGGAAGTTCTTCAGCAGGCGGAAGTTGTTGCCATGAGTGTCCCACTGGCCGGCACCCTGCTTGCCGTTCAATTGAGACTCGAAAGTCAGCCCGACAAACCGTGTGCCCGATTCGACCAGCCGTCGAGCGGCCAACAGGCACGAACCGAACAGGTGCTCGCCATAACGGGTCCGGGTTGATTCGGACTCGCGAGCAATGTCGAAGGCGTCGCGGGTGCGGGTTGATGTGAGCAGTTCCAGGGCCTTTTGCTGGAAGATTCCGAGTGTCGCGGTGGCCGACGTGTCACCCGTGCGGCGACGGATGCTGTCGACAGCCGCCAACAGGTCGCGACGACGACCCAATCGAGCAGGACCCAGGCCGGGCTGGACGTCCAGGGCCGGCAGCTGCGGTACGGCGTAGGGAACCGGCGGATCGATGTGAGCGTTGCGACCTTCGATCGATTCGCGGAATGTCGCAGCGTAACTGGTGAACAACGGATCAAACCGCTGACCCAGAAATCCTCCATAAGGACCCGCACGGTGCTTGCCCTGGCTGTGACCCGGATAGGTCGGCATCCAGACGTAATTGGGGACGCCGGGTGAATTCAAGCCGGCCAGTTGCATCACCGATCCGATACTCGGATGGTCGGTCGGCTTGAATTGGTTGCCGTCGATGACCGGGCCGGAATAGCCGGTCAGCATGTTGTACGGGCTGTGGGTGTTGTAGAGATGCGAGTGAGTGCGAACGAGGCACGAATGGTGCATCGTCCTGGCCGTCAACGGCATCAACTCGCAGACATCCAGGCCCTCGACACTGCTCGATATCGGACGGAACTCGCCACGGATCTCGGCCGGAGCATCGGGCTTCATATCGAACATGTCGATGTGGCTCGGACCACCGAGCAGGTTGATCAGAATCACCGACTTGGCCGGAGCATCCGAGTCGACCGTTCGAGCCTGCTCGGCGGCCAGCAGAGTCGGCAGCGATAGGCCGCCGGCCAATCCCAGGCCGCCAACCTGCAACAGGTCGCGACGCGACAGGCCATCGCACAGCCGACGATCAGAACCCTGAACCCGTAACATTCACTGTCACCTTCAACACTGTGGCAACACGCATTCTAGATCACCGATGCGTTGTCTGTCATCTGCTATCGGCGATTGGGGGGCTGTCGGATGCAGATTCTCGCTCCAACTCCTCGGCCGCATCACCGTCCTGCACCATCTTTTCCGCCCCCGGCGGCACCCAGTCACCCCAATGGTCCAGGTAATGCCCATACGCCGCACACTCGTCACGACGCTCTTCCAACCACTGTTTCGTCTCGGCCACCAACCGCTGCTCGTTCTCGATATCCAACCGACCGATCAGCACTCTCGATCTCAGGAACACGAAATACGTATCCAGCACATCACAGCGGCAATAGTCGTTGATCTCTTCGACTCGCCCCTCGTCGTAAAACCCCTGCACCATCGAGCCATCGACACCGGTCTTGCCCGGCTTGCCGATCAGGTGAGCCAGCAGGTTGAGTCCACCGTTGACTCGCGACGCACCGAAGTTCGACACCAGGTCCATCAGGTCAATGTGAGAATGGACGTTGTAGCGGTTCCGAGCCTGTTCGTAGGACCGGGCTTCGACATTGAACCATTCGGGCAACGTGATCCCGTAGCGGTAAGCCGCCATTTCCAGCACCGGCAGGTCGTAGCCTCGGCCATTGAACGTCACCAGGGTCGGTTGGCTGTAGTGTTTCCAACCCTTCCAGAACTGTTCGGTGATCCGGTGCGGCCTGTATTGGGGAGCATCGAGGACGGCGAGATCGATCAGTCGGAACCCGCTGTCGACCTTGGCGACAGCGACCGAAATCGGCAGCATCCAGGTCGGCGGCAACACCTCGTTGCCACGCTGCTCGAGACGTTCGGCTGCGAAACGCGCGATCGCTTCCGAAGCAGGCAATTCCGGTTCGCCGTATTTCGCTCGAGCAATCAGTTCGCCGTCGGCAACCGCCTCGACGTCGAACACCAGATAGCTGACCAAGTCCGCCACAACCCCGACCCCCCATTTTGCGATCACAACCGCAACTGCCAATCGTCTCGCGGGTACGTTACCATGAACCGTCCGGGCCTCAACCCCGTCCCGCCGCTTCCGAGCCCTCTTCTCGAACGCCTTTAGCCAAACCATGTCCGACCCTGCCGCAGTCACCGAGCCGGCCAGTCGCGAGGCCATCGATCAGCTTTCGGCCGCCTACGGCCGGATGCGGACCGAGATCGGCAAGGCGATCGTCGGCCAGCACGAGATCGTCGACCAGCTGCTCGTCGCTCTCTTCTCGGGCGGTCACTGCCTGCTCGAAGGTGTCCCCGGCCTGGCCAAGACGATGCTGGTCAGCACGATCGCCGAAATCCTCGAACTCTCATTCCGACGCATCCAGTTCACTCCTGACCTGATGCCCTCGGATATCACCGGCACCGACGTGCTGCAGGACGACCCCGACACACACCAGCGGGCGTTTCATTTCCTGCAGGGGCCGCTGTTTGCCAACATCGTGTTGGCCGACGAGATCAACCGCACGCCACCAAAGACCCAGGCCGCACTCCTGGAAGCCATGCAGGAACGTCGAGTCACGGTCGGCACCAACACCTATCCGCTGCCGTCACCGTTCTTTGTGCTGGCCACGCAGAACCCGATCGAGCAGGAAGGCACGTACACTTTGCCCGAAGCACAACTCGATCGGTTCATGTTCCACGTCGTCGTCGACTACCCTAGCGCGGACGAGGAATTGTCGATCCTGAAACGGACGACCGGTGACGAGGTACCCAAGCTCGAAGCCACGCTGACCGGGAAGGAGATTCTTGAGCTGCAGGAGTTGGTCCGACAAGTGCCGGTGGCCGAACACGTCTTCGTCTACGCCCGCGATCTGGCTCGAGCCACTCGGCCCACCGAACCGGACGCGGCGAAGTTCGTGAAATCCTACATTGCCTGGGGTGCCGGGCCCCGGGCCGGACAGTATCTGGTGATCGGAGCCAAGGCTCGAGCCGTCCTTGAAGGGCGATTGCACGTCACCACCGACGACGTCCAGGCGGTCGCTCGTCCAGTACTCAGACATCGACTGGTCACGACCTTCCAGGCCGACAGCGAGAGTATCACCGCCGATAACCTGGTCGAGATGCTGCTGGACACCGTGCCTGTCGAACTGGTCGAACGGGCCGTGTCGCGGGTGCCCTGAACCGGTGGTGAGCGAAACATGTCTCAAACATTTCACATCGCGGTCATCGAAGGAGACGGGATTGGTCCCGAGGTAACTCGGGAAGCGATCCGGTCGGTCGAAGCCGCCTGTGCACTCGACAATGCCTCGTTCCAGTGGACCTTATACCCCTGGGGCACCGAGTACTTCTTCGAACACGGCCGCATGGCCCCCGACGACTTCCTCGACACCCTCAGCAACCACGACGCCATCCTGCTCGGTGCCGTCGGTCACCCCGACGTCCAGGACCACCTCACCCTGAACGGTCTGCTGCTGCCAATCCGGCGTCGTTTCGACCAGTGTGTTTGCCTTCGACCTTCGTATTTGTACGAAGGTGTCGAGAGTCCACTGAGAGACAAGCCAGCGGGTTCGATCGACATGCAGATCTTTCGCGAGAACACCGAAGGCGAATACGCCAACGTCGGCGGTCGACTGTATGCCGATCGCCCGCACGACGTGGCCGTGCAGACGTCGGTCTTCACCCGACACGGCTGCCAGAGAATCATCCGGGCCGCCTTCGAAAAAGCGTCCGCTCGGCCGGCACGACACGTGGCATCGATCACCAAGAGCAACGCCCAGGGCTACGGCATGGTGCTGTGGGACGAGGTGTTCGACGAAGTGGCTGCCGAGTTCCCCGATATCGAAACCGAATCGCTGCTGATTGATCGGGCGGTGATGGAGTTTGTCCGCAGGCCCGAATCGTTCGATGTCGTCGTCGCCAGCAACCTCTTCGGCGACATTCTCACCGATCTCGCCGCCATTGTCGTCGGAAGCATGGGACTGGCTGCCAGCGCCAACATCGACCCCACGCGAACCTGTCCCAGCATGTTTGAACCCGTACACGGCTCGGCACCGGACATCGTTGGCCAAGGCATCGCCAACCCCCTGGCCGCCATTCTCTCGGCCGCCATGATGCTCGAACACCTGCAGTTGCCTCGGTCTGCCGCTGCGATCCAGGATGCGGTCAGAAACCAGTTGGCCGAACGAGGTCCCAGGACTCCCGACCTCCAGGGCAACTCGACCACCGAAGAGACTGGTGCTGCCATCGCAAGTCGCGTCGCCGACTCCGTGGCAGTCGCCGGAGACATCTTGTGACAAACCGGACACTCGAAGAAATCTACCTCGACAACAACGCCACCACCCGGCCGTTTCCTTCTGTGATCGAGACCGTGGCACGCCACCTGGGCGACAACTACGGTAACCCGGGCAGTCGGCACGCTGCCGGTCGCCGCGCTCGAGTTGTGCTGCAGGATGCTCGTGAATCCATCGCCGGGATCCTCGGAGCCGATCCGGATGAAGTGATCTTCACCAGCGGCGGAACCGAATCCACCAACCTGGCACTCTTCGGGTTTGCCACCGGTTGTGATGGAGTCATCGTGACAACCGCCGGAGAACATCCGGCGACGACCGAATCGATCGCGGAACTGGGTCGTCGCGGCTGGACGACTCGAACACTCGACGTCGATTCACGCGGACGGTTGATCCCCGAACAACTTGACCAATCCGCCACCTGGGACAACTGCCGCCTGGCAACCCTGATCCTGGCTCACAACGAAACCGGAGTCGTCCAGGAACTGGGCCGGGTGTCCGAGGAGTGTCGAGAACGAAGTATCCCGCTTCACATCGACGCGGTGCAGGCGGTCGGCAAGATCCCGGTCGATTTTCATGAACTCGGAGCCGCGTCACTGGCACTGGGAGCTCACAAGTTTCATGGTCCCCGGGGCATCGGAGCGCTGTTGCTGCGCGACGGTTGCCAGTTGGTTCGATTCGAGCACGGCGGGCACCAGGAAGCGGGTCGGAGGCCGGGGACCGAGGTGGTCGCCCTGGCCGCCGGGATGGCCTGCGCCCTGGAAATCTGGAACGACGACCAGGCCGCTCGCACCAGCCATGTCGCCATGCTCCGCGACCGACTTCAACAGGGGCTCGAACAACAGGCCGGCAACTGCACGGTCAACGGACACTTCGAACACCGCCTGCCCAATACACTCAACATCGCATTCCCCGGACTCGACGGCGAAGCCATCCTCGTCGCCCTGGATCTCGAACAGATCGACTGCTCGCTGGGAAGTACCTGCAGCAGTGGATCGGCTGAACCGGCTCCAGCCCTGGTGGCGATGGGGTGCCCTGAAGACGTGTACCGTGCAAGTGTGCGGTTCAGCATGGCGGTCGAGAACACCGTCGAGGAGATTGACGAGGCGGTTCGGAGAATTGTGCAGGTGGTGCAGCGGCTCAGAGAATCGGCTTCGGTGGCCTGAACAAGAACCGGGCAACAACAGGACGGGGGCACAGAGCATGGTGGTCTCGGGACATGAAGCCGAACCGCTGCTGCTGGTTCCCGAGATCCGGTTGGCTCATACCGCAATCACCCAACTGGGGTCGCAAAGCGAGTCGCGACCTCCGTCGGTCTATGTCGCCGGGCCACCTGGGACCGGAAAATCGCACTTGGCCCGCCTGTTCCAGCAGGCCGACACCGGTCGCAACAAGCTGGTTCTCGCCAGTGAATTTGCCGCCGAGTTGGCAGAAGCATCGCAGGAACAGGATCTTGCCGGGTTCCAGGACCGGTTCCGACAACTCGACACCCTGGTGTGCGAAGACCTGCAGGGATTGGCAGGACGGCAGGAAAGTCAACGACAACTGCTTGCGGTGATCGACGAGATTCTTGGGCGAGGTGGTCGCGTGTTGATCACCGCGTCACGACTACCGGGCCGATTGGATCGGTTCGATCGGAAACTGGTCAGCCGATGCCGGGGTGGGGTGGTGGTCTCGGTCCGCAGACCCGGACCCGCCAGCCGGCTGCAGCTGATCGAACATTTCGCATCGCGAAACCAGGTGCCGATTCCCGCCGATGCCGCCGAAATACTCACGAGACAAATCACCAGCTCGCCACGCGATCTGCTCGCCGCACTCGGCCAACTGGAAACTCTTGCCCGAATCAGCGGCGGGGTCATCGATACGGCGATGGTCCAGTCGGCCATCACCGATGATGTGGCAGCCGAACCGCCAGGGTTGCCACATATCGCTCGCGTCGTGGCACGCCACTTCGGCGTCTCGACTCGACGGCTGCGCGAACATAGCCGGGCACAACACATCGTCGTCCCAAGACAAACCGCCATGCTGCTCGCCCGGGAACTGACCCAGTCCATCTACTCGGATATTGCCGCCTACTTCGGATGCCGTAACCACACCACCGTTCTGTATGCCTGCCGACGAATGCAACAACGACTAGCCAATGAACCCGAACTCAGAAAACTCATCCACTCGATCCATGCCGAATTGACAGGCCGAGAAGAACCAGACCACCCCTGATGTGAACAACCTGTTGACAACCTGTGTGTTGATGGATGATGCCGACAGGTGAACCAGATCCGACATCAATTCGATGACAACAACTGCCGTTTTGTGCACGGCCGAGGCCGGGGCAACCGTTCGGTTTTCGACAGGTTCTTAACACGTTTCAACGCTGCTTGTGAGCGAATAAACCTCGTGGTATCATGGACTTTCGTTGAGAGGACCAGTTTGAATCCACAGCGGAAGCGGGTCCCTGATACTACTACTGCTAAGAAAATAGAGTCTGAACAGATTCCAAGACCGAGTTACGACCAAGTCGCTCGGTTTGTTTGTCAACGGAGTGAACCAACACCGACGTGACGCCATGAAACTTCAATGCCATCGCCCGACCCTGGCCGCCGCACTTCAGATCGTAGGCACGGTCGTTCCAACCCGGACTCCCAAGGAGATCCTGCGGAACGTCAAGTTGCAGGTCGACAACGGTGCCGTGACGCTGGTCGCAACTGACCAGGAAGTTGGGATCCGAGTCGAGTTGTCCGGAGTCGAGACCGATTCGAGTGGCGACGTGTTGTTGCCGACCAGTCGCGTGTCGTCGATTCTGCGTGAGTTGACCGACGAGACGATCGACATCGAGGTCACCGAATCGGCAGTTTGCATTCGCACATCCGGCAGCGAGTTTTCTCTGGCGTCGGAGGATCCGGACGAGTTTCCGGACGTGGCGACGTTCGAAGGCGACCAGTACTTGGCGATTCCGGGTGCAGCGTTCCGCGAGGGCATTCTGCGTACGGCGTTTGCGACCGACCAAGAGAGTACTCGTTACGCGTTGGGTGGAGTGTTGTTTGATCCGGGTAAAGACTCGGTCACATTGGTGGCGACCGATTCGCGTCGCCTGGCGGTGGCTCCGATACCGGCTCGATTCGAGGGAGTCGACGAGTTGGCCAATCCAGGTCCTGTGATCCCGGCTAAGGCAATGCGGTTGATCGAAAAGTCGATCACCGACGACGAGGAAGAAGTACAGGTCGCCATCAGTGCCAACGACATCCTGGTCCGATGTGGTCAGTCGACGATCTACAGTCGTTTGGTCGAAGGTCGATTCCCCGATTACACGAAGCTGATCGACACGGCCAATTCGCACATCGCCACGCTCGAAATTGATTCGTTCCATTCCGCCGTCCGCCAGGCCCAGATCGTGACCAGCGACGAGAGTCGTGGTGTCGACTTTGCGTTCAGCAGTGGGTTGTTGACCTTGCAGACGATCGCAGCGGACGTGGGAGAATCGAAGGTCGAGATCCCTGTGAGTTATGATGGTGACGCGGTTTCGATCAGTTTCGATCCGCGGTTCATCACGGATTTTCTGAGGGTATTGAAGCCCGAATCGACTGTGGCCTTGCACTTGGTCGACAGCGAGAGTGCTGCCGTATTCCGCACGGACAATGGATACACTTACGTCGTGATGCCACTTTCGAAGGATCGATAATTGATGCGTTCAGCCCGCGGACCGCAGCGGCTGGGCGACGCCCTTTCAGAACTGGTGGCGCTGAAGGGATTGGCTCGCAGCGGAGGCACTGAACAGCTCAGTGCGGCGTGGAAACAGATTGCCGGCGATCGGATTGCTTCCGAAACCCGGGTTGTCGCAGTCAAGAACAGGTGTTTGGAGATCGAGGTTGCCAGTGCGGCGTTGATGTATGAACTGGATTCGTTTCACAAGTCGAGCCTGCTCGAAGCACTCAGAGAGCAACCCGGACTGAAGATCAACCGGCTGAAGTTCCGGCTCAAGGGCAGCCTGGGCGAATCGAGGAGTAGCGGCAACTGAAGGTTTTCTTGTGAGCGTGGCGGAGGGTTGAGGAAGTGAGTGACGTGGTGGACAAAACTGGTGCTGGAGGTGCCGAGTACACGTCGAATCAGATTCGTGCGCTGAAGGGTGTCGAAGGCATCCGGATGCGTCCGGCGATGTACATCGGCGACACCACCGCGCGCGGACTGCACCACTTGGTCTTCGAGGTGGTCGACAACAGCATTGACGAAGCGGTCAACGGATACGCCACGACCGTCACCGTCGTGCTGCACGACGACGGAAGCCTGAGCGTCAAGGATGATGGACGTGGGATCCCGGTCGGAATACTCGAAGAACAGGAAAACCGCTCGGCACTCGAGGTGGTCTTCACCGAGATCCATGCGGGCGGAAAATTCGACCGCGAGAGTGGCTACAAGACTGGGACAGGCGGCCTGCACGGTGTCGGGCTGACAGCCGTCAACGCACTCTCGAAATGGCTCGAAGTCGAAATCCGTCGCGACGAGAAACTGTGGACGATGGGTTTCGAGCGAGGAAAGATGACCGGGCCGCTCAAGGAACTGGGTAAGTCGACCAAGAGTGGAACTTATGTGAAGTTTCACCCCGACCCCGAGATCTTCCCGGAAACCAAGTTTGCCTTTGATACGCTCGCACGCCGACTCCAGGAAGTCGCCTTTCTGAACGCGGGTGTGAGGATCAAGATTTCCGACGAATGCTCGGATCGGTCCGAGGAGTTCTGTTACGAGAGAGGCCTGATCGAGTTTGTCGAACACCTGAACCGCACCGAACAGCCTTTGTTTAGCGACGTGATTTCGATCCAGGCTCATCTGGACGAGGTCGAAGTCGATGTCGCCGTGCAATACCACATGGACTTCACGGAAACGGTTCGCACCTTCGCCAACAACATCAACAACATCGAAGGTGGCACGCATCTGAGTGGGTTTCGCAGCGGTCTGACTCGTTCGATCAACCAGTACGGCCGCAAGGAAAACCTGTTCAAGGACGCGACTCCGACCGGAGACGACTTTCGCGAAGGCCTGACAGCTGTGATCGCGGTCCGCGTCCCTGATCCACAGTTCGAGGGACAGACCAAGACCAAGTTGGGCAACAGCGAGGTCGAAGGAATCGTGACGTCGGTCGTGCATGACGGCATGACGAAGTTTCTGGAAGCCAACCCGAAGGTGGCGCGATTGATCGCCGGCAAGGGGATGCGGGCGGCTGAAGCGCGCGAGGCGGCTCGCAAGGCGCGTGAGATGATTCGCCGCAAGGGCGCGCTGACCACCGGTGGCCTGCCCGAAAAACTTCGCGATTGCCGCAGCCGTACTCTCGAAGAAACCGAGCTCTACCTGGTCGAAGGCGACTCGGCCGGCGGGTCGGCCGATACCGGTCGGGACTCCAATACCCAGGCCATCCTCCCGCTGCGTGGAAAAATCCTGAACGTGCAAAAGGCCCGCGAAGCCAAGGTGCTGCAGAACAAGGAAGTCACCAATATCTTCAAGGCGATCGGTGTTCCGCCCGGAGCCCAACTCGAAGATATCGCCAAGCGGCGTTATGGCAAGATCATCCTGATGACCGATGCCGATGTCGATGGCAGCCACATCCGTACACTGCTGCTCACCTTCCTCTATCGACACATGGAACCGCTGATCAAGGGGGGCTGTGTCTACATCGCTCAGCCGCCGCTGTACCGAGTCATCCAGGGACGCAAGAAGGCTCGGTACGTGCAGACGCACGACGAGATGATGTCGGAACTGATCGAACTGGGAGCCGAAGGCAGTCGAGTGGAACTCGACGACGGACAGTCGCTCGATGGCGATGCCCTGGCAACCGTTATCAAGTTACTCAACGCTTTGGAAGAACCCCTGCAAACACTCGAGCGACGTGGAGTCGATCTCAGGTGGCTGGTTGGCGAACACGTTAGCGACGATGGCCAGTTGCCTCGCTACCGAGTGTTCCTGGGGCGCGAACAACGCTGGTTCCACAGCAGTGATGAAGCCGATGCGTTTCTTGAATCGGAAAAAGAAAAGCACGGCGACGATTTCGTCGTCGCCGAGAATGACACTCCGGCCGTACCTGACGGAAATGGTGAGTCGAACTCGACCGGGGCCGATACGGCAGCTCCAGAGTTGAAACGAACCAACCTGCACGAGATCAAGTCGATCAATGCCTCGTTGGCCGAACTGAAGGGGTTTGGCATCACCGTCCATGACCTGCTGCCGGCCGGGAACCGGGATGGGGAACCCTACTACCCGTTGCGACTGGTCAATGAAGACTCTGAAGACTTACTCTCGAGTTTTCGTGACCTGATCTCATCGATCCGGTCGCTGGGTGAGAAGGGCTTGAAGATCACCCGGTTCAAGGGGTTGGGTGAAATGGACCCCGAGGAACTTTGGGACACGAGTATGGATTCGACGAGTCGACATTTGCTGCAGGTGACCGTCGAAGATGCCAGTGCTGCTCATGACCTGTTCAACGTCCTGATGGGCGACGATGTCGAGCCGCGACGTAAGTTCATCGAGGAGCACGCGTTGGACGTCAAAAATCTCGACGTTTGACCACGCGAGCCGTCCACCGCCTCGACGACAGTGTCTGCCCGAGCTAATCTGACTGCACGTTCTGATCGACATGCACCAGGAGTCTCGCCATGCAGCCCATGCACCAGTTGCTCGCCACACTCATCCTCGTTCTGGTTGCTCCTGCACTCGAAGCGGAAGTCCGGTTGCCGTCGGTGATCGGCGACAACATGGTTCTGCAACGTGGCGAACCGGTGCCGGTGTGGGGCTGGGACACGCCTGGGACGAAGGTGACGGTGACGGTCGGCAAGACCACGGCGACGGCGACGGCCGGAGCGGATGGTCGCTGGACGGTCTACCTGCCGACGATGAAAGCGGGCGGGCCGCACGAGATCACGGTCAGGGGGACCAGCGATGCGACCATCAAGAACGTGCTCGTCGGCGAGGTCTGGTTCTGCTCGGGGCAATCGAATATGGAATGGCGAGTCAAGCAGTCGAATGACGCCGAGAAGGAAATTGCGGCGGCCAAGTATCCGAGAATTCGACATATCAAGTTCCCGCATCGGCCGGCCGACAATCCGCAATCGGATATTCCCAGCTCCGGGTGGCAAGTCTGCAGCCCTAAGACCGTGGGTGATTTTACGGCGGTCGGGTACTACTTTGGAAAGTTCCTGAAGGACGAACTCGATGTCCCGATTGGGCTGCTGGGCTGCAATTGGGGCGGCACGCGGATCGAGCCGTGGACGCCACCGGCCGGGTTCCGGGCCGTTCCGAAACTGGCCGATATCGCCGGGACACTTGACCAGTTCCCCAATCGCAACAGCAAGGGGGCAGTCGATCCCCAGAGCGCGATGGCCCTGTACAACGGCATGGTCGCACCGGTGATTCCTTACGGCATCCGGGGAGCTATCTGGTACCAGGGCGAATCGAACAACGGCGAAGGCATGCTCTACCACGAAAAGATGAAGGCTCTGATTGCCGGTTGGCGATCCACCTGGCAGAAACCCAACCTGCCCTTCTACTTCGTCCAGTTGGCCCCTTACAAGTACGGCAACCGCTCGCCTCAGGCCCTCGCCGGTATCTGGGAAGCTCAACTCAAGACCCTCTCGGTTCCGCACACCGGCATGGCTGTGACGGTCGATATCGGAAACCGAACCGACATTCATCCCAAGAACAAGCAGGACGTCGGACGACGGTTGGGCCTCTGGGCCCTGTCCCAAACCTACGGCAAGAAGGACGTTGTCTACTCGGGGCCGCTCTACAAGAGCATGAAAGCCAAGGACAAGTCGATTGTCGTCGCCTTCGACCACGTCGGAGACGGGCTGGTGGCTCGAGACAACAAGCCGCTGTCGCACTTCATGATCGCCGGCAAGGACGGAGAGTTCGTCGAAGCCTCGGCAACGATCAAGGGGTCGACCGTTGTCGTGCGAGCCGATTCGGTCAACAACCCGGTGGCCGTGCGGTTTGGTTGGGACCAGGAAGCCGAACCCAACCTCTCGAACAAGAACGGCCTGCCCGCCTCACCGTTCCGAACCGATTCCTGGCCCGCCAAGTGAAACGCGGTTGGCAGAGCTTGGTAATGGCCGATAGGATGGATAGGTGGATATTGATTTGAACAGCCTGTCGGCAAATGTCCGGCGGGTGTTCTGGTAGATCGACAGGAGTGGGTCATGCACTCAAGACGGTGCCAAGGTCCCGGTCGTGAGATCGGTCGACGCGAACTGCTCAGGACCGGCTTGGTCGGCTTCAGCGGTCTGACCCTGCCCGGTCTCTACCAAGCTCGGGCCGAGACGGCTGGGGCGGGGGTGGACGGCGAACCGACAGCTGTGATTCTGGTGTGGTTGCGTGGAGGATGTAGTCACCTGGACACCTGGGATCCCAAGCCGGGTGCCACCGATGCCTACCGCAGCCCCTATCAACCGATTTCCACCAGCGTGGCTGGTACGCAACTGACCGAGTTGCTGCCCAAGATGGCCGCGATTTCCGACAAGTTTAATATCCTTCGCTCGATGGCTCATGACGCTGGCGGGCACCCTGCCGGATCGCTCAGAGTCCTTTCGGGAGATCCGGCTCGAGCTGACAAGCCCAAGCCGATCTACCCGGACTGGATGACCGTAGCCAATTTCCTGAGAGCCGATTCACCCAAGGCACTTCCCAACTACGTCGCACTGAATCCGGTCGATCGGTACGACTCGTTTCAGATCGCCGGACCGGCCTACCTCGGACCCTCATACGAGCCGTTTCGGGTCACTGGAGATCCGAGTCAGCCGACCTTCGCCATCCCGAATATCGGAGTCAAGAAGGACGCGCTGGTTCGCTTGGAACGTCGGACCAATCTGAGAGCTTCTTTTGACAGGCTGCGACGCGATATCGACCAGACTGGACTGATGCAGGCGGTTGATGACTTCGAGGCTCAGGCACTGTCACTTCTGACCAGCCCTGATGCTCAGAAGGCCTTCGACCTCAAGGATGAGCCCGATGAGCTCAGAGACCGCTATGGCCGAAACCAGTGGGGGCAACAATGCCTGTTGGCGCGGCGACTGGTCGAAGCCGGTGTGGATATTGTGGCGACCGAGTTCGATGGGCCGCTGTGTGGACGTGTCAGCAATTGGGATGACCACGCTGTGAACCACCATGTGTTTGAGGCGCTCGCTTGGAGAACGCCGTTCTTCGATCAGGCGATTAGTGCCTTGATCGAAGATGTCTACGACCGCGGACTCGATCGACGGGTGCTTGTGATCATTACCGGCGAATTCGGACGGACACCACGTATCTCGAACCAACCTTCAAGCGGACCAGGCAAAGCCAGTCGGCCCAAAGGGACCAGGCAGCCCGGGCGCGATCATTGGCCTCGAGCCAACTCGATGGTCTTTGCTGGAGGAGGCATGCAGACCGGGCAGGTGATCGGAGCGACCGATCCCCGAGGTGAGGATCCCGTCAAACGACGCGTCAGCCCCTACGACTTCCTCGCCACCATCTATCATCACCTTCGAATCGATACACAACACACCGCCCTGACCGACTTCGGTGGCCGACCCGTCCCCGTACTCTCCAAAGGTACACCGATCCCCGAACTCATCAGCCGGGCGTAGAGCCGGGGGACCCTCTATACACAGCCTGACCGACACGGTTGTTAGTATGGGTAGTCTGGAGATTCTGCAAGGTTCAACACTGTTGTACTCGACCGGGCAAGCCGCGTAACCGATCTTAGGTACATACGCGATGGTTTCGCTTCGATCCGACCAACCACAACAACGGTGATTGCCATGTTGATTGCACGAATATCTTTGGGGCTGGCCTGTCTGGGAATACTCTTGCCGCAGGCAGCGATGTCTGCGACGCCTCGCCTGGCGCAGATCTCCAAAATGTCGGACGTCGTGCTGGGTGTTCGGGGCACGTTGGTTGGTCGAGTGGTTGATGGCCGCGGCCGGGCATTGTCGGGTCGTACGGTCCGAGTCCACCGTGGTGCGAAGCTGATTGCTCGGGTGCAGACTGATCGCACGGGCCGGTTCACAGTGCAGAATCTTCCGGGTGGTGCCTATGCCGTGACGTCCGGTTCGGCGACGCAGTTGGTCCGTGCCTGGGCTGCCGGCTCGGCTCCTCCGCGAACAGTTGCCGAGATCGTTCTGGTTGACCAACCATTGGTGGTTCGCGGTCAGGATGGTGAAGTGGTGTCCGAGGAGGACGGGTTGCTGGGCATGAGCGAGTTTGGCCTGGTGGCGGTGGGTGCGACGGTGATCGCGATCCCGATTCTGATCGCCGAGAGCGACGACGACGACGCCCCGGCGAGTCCATAAGTCCTGTCCGAGCCTGCAAGCGGCACGGGGTCATGAGATCATGGCCGTGCCGCAACGGCGACCTTCATCCTGGTGGCCCACCTGGTAGCGTTTTCCATCAGCTGCCAGAACGCTGGCTGTTTGAAGTCGTCTTCGTGACCCAGCGAGGTGTAGAAGATCCGCGCCTTGCCGTACCGGTTGGTCCAGGCAATTGGCTCAGCCTTCTGCCCAGGAATCGAACCACTCAACAATTCCGTCGCCTGCTTGCCCAGCGGGCCGGTCTGGTAGAGTGCCCCCTTGCTGGGAAACGGTCCGAAGATCCCCTCGAGGATAGGGTGTGCGGTATTTTGGGCCGAGATCGTGGCGGTCGGTCCTGACGGATGATGACCGTGGTAATTGCCACCCAGCACACGGGCATCGAATTCGGGCCATTCGGCATGCCCCTTTGGCCCGGCCCCTCTGGCATCGAACGCGTGGCTGGCGGTGCGGAGCCCGATCAGGGGTTTGCCGGCTGCGAGGTGAGCCTTCAGGGCATCGAGATCCTTGGCGGGGAGTGCTCGGCGGCGTACCGAGACGATCAGCAGGTCGGCCTGTGCCACGGCTGCGGCCATCCCCTGGATCCGGTGAACTCCATCGGCGGCGTGCAGCACGCTGGTCTGGAACCCCAATCGGTTCTCGAACAAATGCCGGGCCATGACCGGCAATGTCGACTTCGTGTTGTAGATCTTCTCGGCCACTAGAAACACAGCCTTGGGTCGATGGTCGTTCTTGAAAGCAAACGGCTTTCCGCCAAGCAGTTGGTCACTGGTGATCGTCGGACAGACGAACTTTTCGATGTGCTCGACAATCAGGTCGGTGCCCTGAAAGTGGCTGACAAACGGCCATCTGAGCGGGTTGTACATCGTGTCGGTCATATCGCGGACCAGCACAACGTTCTTTCCATTCCTGGACATCTGCCGTAGCCCGAAGGGACGGCCGAGTACGCACATGTTGGTGTGCACGCCGACCAGGATCACGTTCTTCAGGCCCTTCTGTTCCAGGATGCTCCAGACCTCTTCGCCGTTGTCGGAGATGTAGTCCTCGTTGGTGATCTCCAGCAGATCCGTCTGGCTCTTCCAGGGAGACCTGGGGTTGCGGCCCATGGCTTCCAGCTTCTTGGCCCACTCGCGATGTTCGGCCAGATCGTCATCTTCGCCACCATCGGTTTGGTCGAGTGGGTAAACGCCCTTTTCTTCGGCGGGGATCTTGTAGCACCACTTGCCGATTTCCTCGGGCAGTGATTTCGATCGTGGCACCGCCTGGGTCCGCTTGCGGGCCGGGTGATCCTTGTATGTGTCCATACAACTGCTGGGGGCGTGAATGATCGTGGCACCCTGGCGACGGGCCAGTTTCAGCAGGTTGTTCATTCTCGGGGCCATCTCGGTGCCGCGCCGGGTCGCGTTCAGGCAGTGGTGCAGATCCCACATGTCACAGACGATCACTGCCGTCTGGTCGGCCCTCCACTTGACCGGCCGACTGGTCCTCTTGTGCCCGTTGCCCCACGGCATCTTGGCCACCTGGCGTGAGCGTACCGAGAGACTAAAAACGGCGTCGTCAGCTGCTTGGGCCACGAGGGAAACGAGAAGCGTCAACAGTGTGGACAGCGCGAAGGTACAACGCATGGTGAGCCTCACGAAAGAGGAGAAGCGATCGTCATCATCATCGATTGTGTCCCGTGGAGCCGAGGCATGCAATCGGCCGGCCAGGGTGTGATCTGTACTTGGTGCGACCCCTTGGGCACCTCGAAGACGTTCAGGTGTCGGCCCGAACTTTGGTCGATCCGGTGAGGCACAGTGAGCCCGTCGACCCGGACACGAGCACCCCCTCCCAGTCGGCCTTCCACCACGCTCATGCCAACACCTCCTTGACAACACGACCATGGACGTCGGTGAGCCGAAACTGCCGGCCCTGGAACTTGTACGTCAGCCGCTCGTGGTCAATGCCCAGGCAATGCAGGACCGTGGCTTGCAGGTCATGGACATGAAATCCGTCGGCGGCCACGTTGTAGCTGAAGTCATCGGACTCCCCGTACGTCGTCCCGCCCTTGATCCCGCCACCGGCCATCCAGATGCAGAAGTTTCGCGGGTGGTGGTCACGTCCGTGCTTCGTTCGGTTGTTCATGTCGCCCTGGCAGAAGACAGTCCGCCCGAACTCACCACCCCAGATCACCAGCGTCTCGTCGAGCAGTCCCCGTTGTTTCAGGTCCTTGACCAGGGCCGCTGAAGGTTGATCGGTATCGCGACATTGCACGGCCAGTTGTGTGGGCAGATTGCCATGCTGGTCCCACCCGGCGTGCATCAACTGGATGAATCGGACCCCGCGTTCGGCCAGCCTGCGGGCGAGCAGGCAATTGTGAGCGAATGAGCCGCGGCGGCCCACGTCGGGTCCGTACATCTCGAGAATGTGCTTGGGTTCGCTGCCCAAATCGGTCAGTTCAGGCACCGACGCCTGCATCCGGTACGCCATCTCGTACTGGGAAATCCGTGCCTGGATCTCTGGATCTCCCACGTCACGGGCTCGCAGCCGGTTCAGTTGTGCCAGGTCGTCCAGCAGTCCCCGTCGCAGTGTTCGGTCGACTCCCGCTGGGTTCGAGAGATACAGCACTGGGTCACCCGAGCCGCGGAATTTCACTCCCTGGTGTCGGCTAGGCAGGAACCCGTTCCCCCAATACCACTCGTAGAAGAGTTGGCCGCACGAGGCTTCCTTGTCGCGCGAAGTCATCACGCAGAAGGTCGGCAGCTCCTGGCTCTCGTGCCCCAGTCCGTACGAGAGCCATGCTCCAAAGCTGGGGCGTCCGGGCTGTTCGGCTCCGGTCAAGCACAACGTGATCGCCGGGGCGTGGTTGATGGCTTCGGTGTGGGCCGAGCGGACCAGGCAGATGTCGTCCGCTATGGAACCGGTGTGCGGCAGCAGTGTGCTGATGTGCGTTCCGCACTCCCCGTAACGCTGAAAGTTCCAGGCAGAGGGCAGGATCTTCTGCGACCGACCCTGGGTCATTGTCGTCAGCCGCTGGCCTCCCTGGACCTCCTTGGGCAGGTCGGTGCCGCGAAATTTTTCCAGTTGCGGCTTGTGGTCAAACAGGTCGACCTGGGTGGGCGCCCCGTTTTGGAACAGGTAAATCACCCGCTTGGCAGTGGGGGCAAAGTGGCTGACAAGTTGATCGGCCAACGACTCCCGGTTCAACAACGTGGCCAGCGCAGCGGTACCGATTCCCA
The DNA here is from genome assembly GCA_963694825.1 of Planctomycetota bacterium. Lineage (GTDB taxonomy): Bacteria > Planctomycetota > Planctomycetia > Planctomycetales > Planctomycetaceae > UBA8437. The sequence goes on along the minus strand of CAVOEV010000007.1, from coordinate 16,923 downwards.
CGGCCGAGCGGCCGAAGAAGCGGCGACGAGTCTGCAACTGGTGATGATCGACAACTGGTTGCATGGTGAATCTTGTGTGAACGGGGTCGTGGGAACGACTTGTGTTCCGCAATCACTCGCGGGTGATTGCCTCGTCGGAGTTCAGCAGCACCGATGCCACGGCTCCAAACGCGGCGACTTGGATTGGGTCGAGATTTGCGCGGGGGGGGTGACGACCGACGGTGCCAAACGCGATGGCGTGTTTGGGGTGAGCCCGGTAGTGAGCCCGGGCGCGGTTCAACGACGAGGTGATCAATTGCAGTTCCTCGGGAGAAGGGTGTCGAGACAGCACCAGGCTGAAGGCCCGTTTCAACCGTGATGCATCGTTGCCGGGGGACGCAAGCAATCTTTCGGCCAGGACGCGGGCCGACTCGGCAAACGCCACGTCGTTGAGCAGGGTCAGGGCATGCAATGGTGTGTTGGTTCGCTGCGTCGTCACGTGGCAGACATCTCGAGTTCCTTCGTCGAACATGTTCGGTGGGCCGAGAGAACGTCGCCAGAATGTGTACAGGCTACGGCGGTACAGCTTGGCGCCCGAATCAGCCGAGTACCGAATTTTGCCAAAACTGAAATCGGCCCACAGTCCCGGTGGCTGGTACGGTTTGACAGACGCCCCGCCAATTGTTTCGACCAGCAGTCCTGACACCGCCAGCGCCTGGTCGCGGATTGCGTGTGCCGGCAACCGATGACGGGATCCTCGACCCAGCAGGCGGTTGTAAGGATCAGCCTCGAGTTGTGCTGGCGTGACCGATGAGGATTGCCGGTAGGTGGTGCTGGTGACCAACAACCGGATCATTCTCTTGGTGTCCCACCCAGAGCGGATGTACTCGGTCGCCAACCAGTCGAGCAGTTCAGGATGGCTGGGCGGGGCACCCTGCGACCCAAAATCCTCGCCGGTCTTTACCAGGCCGGTGCCGAAAAATGTCTGCCACAGGCGATTCACAGCAACGCGGGCAGTCAGCGGGTGCCCGGGATCGACCAGCCAGCGTGCCATCGCGAGGCGATTGGCCGGAGCACCTTTCGGCAATGCCGGCAGTGCAGCCGGGATGCCGTGTGCCAGTTTGTCATCCTTTTGGGGCTGGTCGTAACGGGCCAGTTTCAGGACGTGGGTGTCTCGAGGTGTTCCGCGGTCGCGCATCACCATCGACTCGATCATGCCACCCTCTAACCGTTGTCGGGCGGCCCGGTTGATCGAATGCAGCCGGCGTGCGGCCCGGAACATGTCGGTGGTTGTGCGATGGAACTCGGCCAGCCGTTTCTGGTGGCCGGCGTTGAGATTGGCGGCCGGTCTTCCGATCAGCTCCAGGATGTCCGCGGGTGGGACCGTGGCGGTGTCCAGGCCGGGTCCCGGGACTCCGGTGACCGAGATCCGGAATCGACCAAGCAAGTGTTCCTTGAAACGGGATTGTTGCTTCAGCCGAAATACGAGAGTTGATCCCCGGGGGATTTCCATCGCTTCCTTCAGTCGGAAGACTGCCTGGCGATCCTGGGCGGTCTTGTGAATCCCGTCCCAGACGCCCCAGCCGGTTTCCTTGGATGGGTTAATTGCTCCCGCGACCTTCCAGGACTCCTCGCTGTGGTCTGCCAATACATCGACGAATTTCACACTCTGTGGTTTGGCTCCCGTTCGGTGGACGGCGACACTGAAGTGGGTCACTACGAAATTCGACTTCCGCCCCGGCCCCTGAAATCCGAGGTTGGGATGGGTCAGAGCCTCGAGTCGAAATCCGGAAATCGGCCCGGGTGGAGCGACAGCCTGCACCTCGTAATCATCCACAGCCGCCATCTTTCCGCTGACCAGCAGCGAGTGATCCGGTTGTGGGGTGAGCTGGGCTCCTGCCAGTGATTTCGCCGTGGTCGGGACGAGGGCGTGCCAGCCCACGAGCATTTTGTCGGCGGCCTGCTTGCGGATCCCCGTGATCCACGTTCGTCGATCAGCGACCAGGCCTTCCAGCGGTCGGTCCAGGATCGCTCGTTGTTGTTCAATCAGGAAATCGATCTCGTGCAGATCGGTCTGCTGGGCCCGGGTTGTGACCCGGGCGACCGGGTTCGCATTGCCTCCCCGGTCGACCCGTCCGGATTCGTCGAGGCTGTTGAAGTATGCGGAGAACCGGTAGTACTCCTCTTGGGAAAGAGGATCAAACTTGTGGTCGTGGCACTTTGCACAGGCAAGTGTCAGAGCCATCCACACGGTGGCGGTGGTGTCGGTGCGGTCCAGTACGTATTCGACCCGGTTCTCCTCGGCAATCCGCCCGCCTTCTCCGTTGAGCGGGTGATTGCGGTTGAACCCGGTGGCGACCAGTTGTTCGGGGGTGGCACGGGGAACCAGGTCGCCGGCCAGTTGATCGACAGTAAATCTGTCGAAGGCCAGGTTGTCGTTGAAGGCACTGATCACCCATTCGCGCCACGGCCACATCACCCGCGTCCGATCACCCTGGTAGCCGTTGGTGTCGGCGTAGCGGCTGGCCACAAGCCAGTTCCAGGCCATGTGTTCGCCGAAGCGGGGCGAATTGAGCAGGCGATCCACGGCGCGGTCCCAGGCTCCTGGAGCGGTGTCGGACAGGTACACGGTGAGTTCCCGCTCGGTCGGGGGCAGTCCGACCAGGTCGGATGTCAGGCGTCGCAACAGTGTTCGACGATTGGCCGTCGGCGACATCACCAGCCCCGCGGTCCTGAGTTGCGCCAAGATGAAGGCGTCGATGGCGTTGGCCGCTGTATCGGCCGCCGGGATTGCCGGTGGCGGCCGGCGGACCGGTGGCACCAGGGACCAGTGGTCGCCGAATTCGGCGCCCTGTGCGATCCAGCGTCGGATCAGTTCTCGTTGTGGACCGGTCAGCCGGCGATTGGAATCGGGAGGTGGCATCTGGACATCAGGGTCCCGGCTCGACACCCGTTGCCAGACCGCGCTGTTCTCGGGTTGCCCGGCGACCAAGACCGGGGGGTCGTGGTCCAGGGCTGCGCTGGCAATGTCCAGTCGCAAGTCGCTCTGGCGGGCCTTCGAGTCCGGCCCGTGGCACTGGAAACAGTTCTCCGAGAGAATCGGACGGATATCGCGGGGAAAGCTGATCCGGGGTGCGTCCGCGGCCGATGCCACCGGAGCGAGCAACAGGAACAACATCGGTAGAAATCGTCGCGGGGTCATGGGAGCCGATTGTAGCAATTGCCCTGCTGCTGCTGTTGCGTGTCGGTCGCCCCTCTTGCACTGATTGCAAAACTCTTGCCAGGGTTCTTCAACGGGCCCGAGATATTTCAAACGACCGAGGCACTTCCAGATGCACGATGTGCTGGCTCGCAGTGGCTACGTCACCTTCGGAACCCTAACGCCACCACGTGTGGCCAAGCGGTTTTCACGCGAGATGTTTGCCGAAAACAGGATCAGCGGCCACGGTAGCCCCTCCCCCCGCAGTCATGGGATCGCAAGCCGGCCACGCCGCGAGTCCGTTTTGGAACCCTCTGGTTGGCACGATCTTGTTGCTGCCGTTTTCGGTGTTGGATGCTAGGATGGAGCGGCTCGAATGTTCCGCATTTCTTCTTCAGGAATGGGCGCGCTCATGAAGCCTTCCGTCATTATGGCTTGGCTACTCGGCGGAGTTCTGTCATTTCCGGCGTTGATCCAAGCTGCCGATCCCGCCCTGTCTTCGCGGGAACAGGTGGATTTTTTCACCCGCAAGGTCAAGCCACTGCTGGTGAAGAACTGTCTCAAGTGCCATTCCGGCAACAAGGTCAAGGGCGGGCTGCACCTGGACAACCGTGCCGGACTGATGAAGGGTGGTGACAGTGGACGCGCGGTTAACCTGAAACGGCCAGAGAAAAGCTTGCTGCTGGAAGCGATCAACTACGAGCTGGAGGGCTATGAAATGCCGCCCTCGGGCAAGTTGCCAGTCGAACAGATTGAAGTTCTCAAGCGATGGATCCGGATGGGATTGCCGATCAGTCCGGAGTTTTCCGGCAAGATTGGCAAGTCGGAAAACAGGTCGCCCCAGGTCAATGCCGAGACGAAGGCGTTCTGGAGTTTCCAGAAAGTGGCCCGTCCACAACCACCGAAGGTCCAGGATGCTGAATGGGTTCGGAGCCCGATCGACCGGTTCGTGCTGGCCCGCCTGGAACAGGCTGAGCTGGCACCATCAGGTCCGGCGAACAAGACCGCGTTGTTGCGCCGCGCAACGTATGACCTGACCGGGTTGCCGCCGGTGCCCGGGGAGATCGATGCGTTCCTGTCCGACGATTCCCCAGGAGCCTTTGCGAAAGTCGTGGATCGCCTGCTCAAGTCCCCTCACTACGGAGAGAAGTGGGGGCGCCACTGGCTCGACCTGGTTCGCTATGCCGAGTCCAACAGTTACGAACGTGACGGGACGAAGCCTCATGTCTGGAGATACCGTGACTATGTGATCCGGTCCTTCAACAGTGACAAGCCGTTCGACCGTTTTGCGACCGAGCAACTTGCCGGGGATGAATTGGACACGGTGACCACCGATGGCATGATTGCCACCGGGTATTATCGGTTGGGGATCTGGCAGGATGAACCGGTTGACGTCGAGCAGTCTCGTTTAGAGGACCTTGACGACATCCTCCGCACAACCACGGAGGTCTTTCTTGGTCTCACGGTTGGTTGTGCTCGTTGCCACGACCACAAGATTGATCCGATTCCCCAGAAGGATTACTACCGGCTGCTTGCGTTCTTCCGCAACATCCGCCGATACGGCACCCGTGGGGGTCGCTCGGTCGAAGACGCCAGTGTCGTCTCGGTTGCGACCGCTGCCGAATTGGAGCTGAACAAGAAGGCGGTCGACCGGCACAAGGCCGACCTGGCCGGCGTCCAGAAGGAACTCCAGGCGCTCAATGCGGTCTACAAGGACTTGCTCGAAGGGGGCGAGGTCGACGATTTCAAGCGAGACCAGAACCGGGTTCCGATTCTCCGCAAGAAGGTGCCTGGCAAGTTGGCCAAGGACAAGTTTGAGGCGTACCGGAAGCTGACTGATCGTCACAACCAGCTCCGCAAGTTTCGACCCCCGGGTTTTTCGCAGGCACTGGTGGTCAAGGAACTCGGACCCCGGCCACCGCAAACTTTTGTCCAGATTCGTGGTAATGCCCATGCCCGGGGCGAGAAGGTCGAGCCAGGTTTCCCGCTGGTGCTCTCGCCTCCGGACCCGAAGATCGATGCACCCGCCTCGGGCGGCCGCACGGCCAATCGGCGTCGGGCTTTGGCAGCGTGGATCACCAGTCGTGGCAATCCGCTGACGGCACGCGTGATGGCCAATCGACTTTGGCAGTATCACTTCGGCCGCGGCATCGTGGCCAGTTCGAGCAACTTCGGCTTCGCTGGTCGCAAACCGACTCATCCTCAACTGCTCGACTGGCTGGCTGCCGAACTCGTTGACGGGGGCTGGACGCTGAAGCGGATGCACCGCCAGATCATGCTCTCGTCCACCTACCGCATGTCGTCACGTGGCAACGCGAAGGCTCTCGCTGCTGACCCCACCAACCAGCTCTTCTGGCGTTACAACATGCGCCGGCTTTCGGCCGAGGAGATCCGCGATTCGGTGCTGGCCGTCAACGGGGCGCTGAACCGGAAGAAGATGTTCGGCCCCAGCGTGTTCACGATCATTCCTCGGGAGATTTTGCATGGGCAGTCCCAACCGGGTGCCAACTGGGGGAGTTCCTCGCCCACGGATCGGAATCGCCGCAGCATCTACGTGCATGTCAAGCGGTCGCTGGTTGTGCCGATGTTCGAGAGCTTTGACGCGCCGGATCTCGACAACAGCTGTCCTGTTCGTTTCACGACCACGCAACCCACCCAGTCACTGGCGCTGCTCAACAGCGTCTTCAGCCAACGCGAGGCGGGGATCTTTGCCGAATTCCTGAAGAAGCAGGCGGGCAATGACACGGTTGCCCAGGTCACCCTGGCGTTGAAGCGGTCTCTCCAGCGGCCTCCGACTGATATGGAGGTTCAGCGGGGCGTGTCGTTGATCGCAGCGTTTCAGTCACAGGACAAGGCGAACGCCGATGCCGCGCTGAAGTCCTTCTGCCTGCTGGCCCTGAACCTCAACGAGTTCCTGTACGTGGATTGACGCCCACGACGCAGATCTGAATTTCACGTTTCCTTTCTCCTCACCAATTCAGTAATGCCATGACACAGCCGAACATCCTGAACAGCAGTTTCTGCGGCCGAACCCGCCGCGAATTCCTCTGGGAGACCGGAGCCGGATTCACCGGCCTGGCTCTCTCGGGTCTGCTCGATTCCGATTTCCTGTCCCGGCAGGCTGTCGCGGCCGACGGCAAGACGAAGTTCGTCAATCCGCTGGCGCCCAAGGATCCTCATTTCGACCCCAAGGCCACCAGTGTCATCTTCCTGTACATGTACGGCGGCCCGAGTCACATCGACACGTTCGATTACAAGCCGGCGATGAAGGGGATGGATGGCAAAACGATTGATGTGAAGACGTTTGGTCGTGGCGGCCGCAAGGCCAAGGGGCGGATTGTCGAGACCCCTTGGAACTTCAAGCAGCACGGGGATTGTGGCCAGTGGGTCAGCGATCTATTCCCGAACTTTGCCACGTGTGTCGACGATGTCGCGTTCTTGCACTCTATGACCGCCGACAGTCCGATCCACGGGTCGGCGATGCTGATGATGAACTCGGGCAAGATTGTATCGGGCAGCCCGTGCCTCGGGTCATGGGTCAACTACGGGCTGGGCACGCAGAATGAGAACCTGCCCGGGTTCGTCGTGATGCTCGATCCACGCGGTGGGCCGATCAGCGGTGCCAAGAACTGGTCGGCCGGCTACATGCCCGCCAGTTTTCAGGCGACGATCATGCGATCCCAGGGTTCACCCATTCTCAACCTGAAGCGGCCCGACGGCATCAGCGATTCCATGCAACGTCGGCTGCTGGATACGTTGCGGGCCTACAACAACGAGCACCAGGTGCGGCGGGTCGACAACAGCGACCTGGCCGCGCGAATTGCCAGTTACGAACTGGCTTACAAGATGCAGTCGTCGGCGCCAGAAGCGACCGACCTGGCATCGGAGACCAAGGAGACGCAGGCTGCGTATGGGCTGGACCGCAAGGAAAGTTCGTATTTCGGTCGCCAGTGCCTGATGGCCCGGCGGTTGGTCGAACGGGGCGTGCGGTTTATCCAGGTTTATTCCGGCGGCAACCACAACGACGCCAACTGGGACGCTCATGGTGACCTGAAACGCAACCACGACATCCACGCCCTGGAAACCGACAAGCCGATCGCCGGCTTGATCAAGGACCTGAAGCAGCGCGGCCTGTTCGAGAAAACGATGATTGTCTGGGGCGGAGAATTCGGGCGTCAGCCGACGGCCGAGTACGCCAAGGGAACCGGTCGAGACCACAACTCGTATGGTTTCACCATGTGGATGGCTGGAGGCGGCATCCGGGGCGGAGTCAGCGTGGGCAAGACCGACGAATTGGGCAGTGCGGCGGTCGAGAATCGGTTCCACGTCCGGAACCTGCATGCCACCGTTCTGAACCAAATGGGACTCGATCCAAACCGTCTGAGTTACTTCTTCAATGGTCTCGATCAGAAACTGGTCGGAGTGGAAGGTGCCGAGCCGATTCGGCAAATCATGGCCTAAGGTTCGTGGCCGGCTTGTGCCTGTCCCAGGCAAATTCCCTAAGGAGACACTCGTGTCCCACAGACTGCTGTTCGTCCTGTCGCTGTCGCTCTACGTGCTGCCCAACACCCTGGCTGTGGCCGCCGCCCCGCGTCCCAACATTATCGTCATTCTGTCGGACGACATGGGCTATTCCGACATCGGCTGCTACGGCAGCGAAGTGGCCACTCCGACACTCGACCGGCTGGCCGCCGATGGTCTCAGGTTCACTCAGTTCTACAACACCGGTCGTTGTTGTCCGACGCGAGCCAGCCTGATGACCGGGCTGTACCCTCACCAGGCCGGCATCGGTCACATGATGAACGACCGTGGCCAGCCCGGTTATCGGGGCGACTTGAACACGCACTGCGTGACGATTGCCCAGGTGATGGGGACGGCTGGTTACCGTTGTTACATGGCGGGCAAGTGGCACATCACCAAGACGGTGCGGCCGGCCAACGAGGCGGGAAAGCACAACTGGCCGAGGCAGCGGGGGTTTGATCGGTTTTACGGCACGATTCATGGAGCCGGCAGTTTCTACGATCCCAACTCGTTGACTCGCGACAACACGCTGATCGCTCCGGCCGACCCCGACAACTACTACTACACCGACGCCATCAGCGACAACGCGGCAAAGTTCATCAGCGAACATGACAGCAAGAAGCCGTTCTTCATGTACGTCGCCTACACGGCCGCTCACTGGCCGATGCACGCCAAGCCGTCTGACATTGCCAAGTACAAGGGCCGATACGACGCGGGCTGGGACCGGTTGCGAGACGAGCGGTTGGCTCGGATGAGACAACTCGGCCTGCTCGATCCCGCCTGGCCACTTTCGCCAAATGTCCAGGACTGGGACCGTGCCAAGAATAAGCCCTGGCAGCGGGCTCGGATGGAAGTCTACTCGGCCATGATCGATTCGATGGACCAGGGCATTTCGAGGATCGTGGCGGCACTGAAACAGGCCGGGCAGTTCGACAATACGCTGGTTCTGTTCCTGCAGGACAATGGAGGCTGTCAGGAAGAATTCGGTAGCCGAGGTGCCGTGCGGCCGAAAAACCTGGCTCGTCGGCCGGCGATGAAACCCGGCGAGTTGCAGGTTGCGATGGTCCCGAAGATCACCCGGGATGGTCGGCCATTGCGGCAGGGTTTCGGAGTCATGCCCGGCCCGGCCGACACCTATGTCGCCTACGGCATCGAGTGGGCCAACGCATCGAATACTCCGTTTCGCGAGTACAAGCACTTTGTCCACGAAGGAGGCATCTCGACTCCGCTGATCGCTCATTGGCCCAAGGGGATCAGTGGCCGAGGCGAGTTGCGGCAGGAACCGGGGCACCTGATCGACATCATGGCCACGTGTGTCGAGTTGTCTGGTGCGAAGTACCCGACCGAGTGGAACTCGGAATCCGTGCGGCCGATGGAAGGCAGAAGCCTGGTTCGCGTGTTTGCCGGCAAAACGTCGTCCGACCGACCCGACCAGGCTGCTCGGGCGTTGTACTGGGAGCACGAAGGGAACCGGGCTGTGCGGCTTGGCGACTGGAAGCTGGTGGCCAAGGGTCGCAAGGGTCCGTGGGAGTTGTACAACCTGAAGTCTGACCGCAGCGAGTTGACCAACCAGATCGGGTCGAAGCCCGATCGAGCTCAGGCACTCGAAACACTCTGGAACACCTGGGCAATCCGAGCCAACGTGTTGCCGCGGCCGAACCCACGCCGGTAGGCCAGGCCGTGCCTGACTACTTCATGTAGACTGCGTGGTTGGGGTTGCCGCCGGAGCGGATGTAGGCGATCAGGTCGAGGATGTCCTGTTTGGTCAGGGTGTTCAGCAGTCCTTCGGGCATCATCGACGTCTTGGACGCGATGATTTCTTCGATCGTATCCCTGCGGACAGCGGTGAACTTGCCGGGTTCGAGCATGTTGGTCATCACCATGATGTTTTGACCCCCAAGATTGGCAACTCGTCCGATGACCGTCTTGCCGTTGTCCAGGACAAACATCGAGGCCTGGTACTGATCCGAGACGGTGCTCGAAGGAGTGGTCATTGAATCGAGCATGTCCTTGCTGTTGAACCGTCGCCCGGCGGTGGTGAGGTCGGGACCGACGATGCCCCCCTGGCCGCGGAACCGATGGCACTTGAAGCAACTGGCCGCGGCAAACAGTTCTCGGCCCTTTGCGAAGTCTCGGTTCGTCAGTGGATTGGCGAATGCGGGCAACAGGGCGTCGGTCGTCCACTTGCGGACGAACTTTCGGGGCGTCGCGTCGGGTGCGACCGAGTTGGGTTTGGCTGCTGCTGCAAGTGTCTTTGCCAAGGCCTGTTTTTCGGCTGGTGGCAACGACGCAATCGCTTCGTTTCGAATGTTTCTCAGGAACCCGGCGAACGAATTCCCTCCGCGAGCCGCCGCGGCTGCGTTGAACGATTCGAAATACGTCTTGCGTCCGTTTCGTGTCCAGCCGTTGACCTGTTTTCTGAGCATCAAGGCGTAATGCAGTCGGTCGTGTTGCGTGCGAGCGTCCTTGAGCAGAACGAGTGTCCTGGGGACGACATGGGGTGCGTCGAGGTAGATGAGAAGTTGAGCGAGTTCGCGGTTCATCGGGGTTGAGTCGGACGGGAAGAGTTGGTCGATGTGGTCGAGGATCTGTTGTCGGGATTGGCCGGTGGGGCGACCCATTCTTAGCCCGGCGAGTCCGTAGGCTCGGAGCAGTCCGAGTTGTCCGGCCTGGTCGAGCGAGTCGATCTTGATGCGTGCGAGAGCGTCGATCAGCTTGGGTTGCAGGGACTTGTCGCCATGACGAGCCAGTGCGATGGCGGCTTCGATCTGGGCTTGCGGGTGGGTTTCGGCCAGTGCCAGCTTGGCCCAGCTGTCGACAGGTTGGTGTTCGATCGCCACACGGGCTGCGAAGCGGATGTGCCGGTCCGGGCTTTGGAGGTTGGACCACAGTGCCTGGCTGGTTCCGGACGGTCTGGGCCCGTGTGCTCCTTCGAGTTTTTTCCGGAGTGTTCGCAGGCTGGCTCCGGCAGTGTTCCGGGCGTCCACCGGCTCAGTGGATTCGTTGCCGTCGTAGTAGACTCGATAGAGTCCCGACTGAGTTCTTCGTCCGCCGATGGTGAAGTACATGGCTCCGTCGACGGGGTTGATCACGACGTCGGTCAGTGGGAGTGGAGCGGCCGAGAGGAACCGTTCGACGGTGCCGGTGTAGGTCGAGCCTTTGGGAGTCATGTGAACGGCGTAGAGGATGCCGTAGCTCCAGTCGGAAATGAACAGCGTCTTCTGGTACTTGGCCGGGAACTTGCTGCCCGTGCCAAACGTGATGCCGGTGGGGCAGCCTGGTCCGATGTCGACCACTGGCGGCAGGCTGTCGGGGTACCAGGTCGGCCACTTGCCGGTGCCACTGCGCCAACCGAATTCGCTACCGGACGTGACATGGCAGACTCGAGTCGGCCGGTACCACGGCGAGCCGATGTCCCATTCCATGTCGGCGTCGAAGGTGAACAGTTCGCCGTCGGCGTTGAAGGCGATATCGAACTGGTTGCGGTATCCGGTACTGATCAATTCCCACTCGGTGCCTTCGGGGTTGATCTTCGCGATCCAGCCACCGGGTGCCATCTTGCCCACCGCGTGTCCACCCGCGTCCCACATCCGCTCGTGCAGGATGTCCTCTTTCCAGTTCCGTGGCACCACCGACTTTTCCATTTTCGGCAACGCCGTGTGGTTGCCGGCACAGACGTACAGCGACTTGCCATCGGGGGCGAGGACGACGGCATGAGGCCCATGTTCGCCGCCGCCCGGGACGCTGCGCAGCAACTTGGCCGTATCGTAATGGTCGTCGCCGTCGCTGTCGGTCACGCGGTACAAGCCGCCGCCGGGGCCGTTGGTCATCACGTACAGGCTGTCGAAGGCGTGGAGGATGCCGTGAGCCATGCCGATCTTGGCGGGGATGGTCTCGAGCTTGATGCCCTGGCTGGATTGGCCGATCGGTGGCGGAGTGATCCGGTACATCTTGCCGTACTGGTCGGATGTGATCAGTCGCCCCTTGGGGTCGGTAGCCAGTGAGACCCACGAACCCTGTTGCTTGATCGGGACCGAATACAGCAATTCGACGTGAAAGCCCGGTGCCGCCTTGATCCGCTTGACCGGAGTCGCCTGGGGCCCGGGTGGCTGCTTTCTTTGCAACGAAATCGAAGCCAATTCGATTCGGCCCTTACGGTTGCCGGGATCCAGCCGCAACTGCACCAGGTCGCTGTCGGTGTGGAAATAGATGTGGTAGTCGGCCCATTCGTCGCCGGCCGAACGAAATTGAAATGTCTCGGACCGCGTTTCATTGAAACTCGACTCCGCTTCGGTGCCCCAGAACAACTGTCCGTTCAAACGTCCTCGGAACCGGGCTCGTAAGGTCAACCTCTGCGATCCGGCTTTGACTTGGATCTTGGAAGTCATGTGCGGGTCGTTGCCCGTCGACTGGATAAGCAGCACTCCGTCAGAAACTGACAACGTGCAATCCTTCACCGCACTCCAACCCGATGTCCCCCGAGAAAACTCCCAGGCCGCTAACGGTTTGGAGCCGTCCGCTGCGGTGGCCGCAGTGGTGGATACAAGGCTCAGCAAGCAGGAAAGCAGGGCAATTCGATGGCGGCGCATGGTGGCTCCGGTGGCGGGGACTGTCAGAGAGGTTGCGTCGAGACACTAGGGTAAGTGGTGAGTGCTCGAGTGGTCAAAGCGGCAACATTCGGTGATCCCAAATTCTTCAACAGGCTACTAGGCAAACGCCTTGGCAACCGGCGTGCCGTTATCAGTGATCGGGACCGGGCGGACACCGTCGTAGAGTTCCTTGGCCGGGTTGATCTTCAGGGCCTGGTAGATGGTGGCGTGCAGGTCGGGGATCGAGACGGGGTGTTCGAGAATGGTCTTGCCCAGTTCACCGGTGGTCCCGATCGCCTGTCCCGTCTTCAGTCCACCTCCGGCGAGCACGACACTGAAGGCCTTGCTGTAGTGGCCTCGTCCGCCTCCGGCATCGAATTCCGGCGGACGGCCGAATTCGGTAGCGATCACGATCAATGTGCGGTCGAGTCGTTTACGTTTTTCGAGATCGGTGATCAATGTGGCGAAGGCCTGGTCGAGTTGATCGATCAGGCGGTGCTGTTGTTGTTGCCCCTGGTTGTGAGTGTCCCAGCCGGTCCCGTTGATGAAGTTCAGGTTGAATGCCACTTCGACGAATCGGACTCCCGATTCGACCAGTCTTCGGGCCAGCAGGCAGCGTTGCCCGAATTCCGACCCATAGGCTTGCCGCAACTGGTCCTCTTCGGAATTCAGATCAAACACGCTCATGAACTTGGGCCCGGCCAGTTTCAATCCGCCGCGAGTTGCGTCCGCGTAGTCACGGACGCGGGTGTCGTTGGGGTTGTTGTCGAGAAACCGTTGCCGGATCTTGCCGAGTAGTCTTTCGCGTCGGGCCTGTCGGACGACGTTGACTCGGGGCGGCCTTCGCAGCCCGGCCGGCCCGCTTTCGGTGTCGGTCAGGTACAGGTAACCGGCCCCCGCGCCCAGGAAACCCGGTCCACGGCTGGCGCTGGGGTATCCCATCACGACGTAGGGCGGCACGTTGTCACTGGCGGAACCGCGTTCGTGAGCCACGACCGATCCGATCGATGGATAGATGGTTGTTCCCGACGGAGGTCGACCGGTGTGCAATCGATTGGTTGCCGCGGCGTGTTCGTCGATCACTTCGTGATGGACGCCTCGCAACAGAACGCACCGATCGAGCAACCGCGCCGTTCGCTTCAGGTGTTCGCACAACTGGACTTCAGGGATTGCCGTCGGGATGGCATCGTAGAAGGAACCGGCCACCTTCTTGCCATCACCTTTCTTCTTGGGGTCCCACGTGTCGACGTGGCAGGCTCCACCTCCAAGCCACAACAGGATGCAGTTGTCGGCTCGGCCCGGCAGATCCACGGCCCGTGTGTCGGCAGCCGTGGTGAGTGCTGCGAGGCCTGGAACCAACGCGGTGGCCGATCCGGCCTGTTGCAGGAAACGGCGACGGGAATTGGGGGCTGAGAAGGATGGCACGGTCATGGGGCGAAGATAAACTCCGGAGAATTCACGAGTGCCCAGATCACATCTTCGGCCCGTTCGCGCCAGTCGGACGTCAATCGTCGAGTGGGCAGGTCGCCGGCTCGAACCAGTTGTTCGAGTTCGAGCTTGATGCGAGTGGCTTGGGGGTGGAGATGATTGGACCACGAGACGCGGGTCAATCTGCGGCTCGACGGCCGCTTGCGCTTGGCCTGTTGTACGCGGCGATTCGAGAATCCGCTTGCGAGCAGTTCGACGATCTCGGCATGTTCCTCGGCCGAGGCGGGTCGCGAGAGGACGTGCAGATAGAGTTGGTTGGCGATATCGGGCAGTGACAGGTCATCGAGCAGCATGTCGGTCAGGACGTGGTCGTCGGAAAGGACGATCGTGCGGTTGGCAGCTGGTCCGTTTGCCAGGGCCAGCGGCTGCAGCACGGTTGTGGTGCTATCTCGGAGCGTGGTCGGGTGAGGTCGACTTTCGCGCCAACCGAAAGCCAGCAACACATCCACGACACTCTGAGCCGCCGGCAACGCCAGTGCCGGCCGATCTCGTTCGTTGGACAACGCCACGAATTCCCAGGCTCGAGTCGGAATACCGAGGTTCAGGAATGTGCTCGCACCGCGTCGGCCTTCGGGGTCGAGGGTCAGGTATCCGGTCCGCATCTGCTTGCCACTGACAACAAACAGCGAATCGACGATCTGTTCGGCTTCGAGACGACGTCGAACCGGGCGGGCTGCCGGCGGGGCCGGGTCGGTGGTTGTGGTGCCTGGATGGACGGATCGCTGGTAGGTGTTGGACTGGAAGATCAATCGTGCGACGTGCTTCAAGTCGTAGCCGCTGCGGACCAGTTCCCGGGCCAGGTGATCGAGTAGTCCGGGATAGAACGGCTTGGCGTCGTGCCAGTCGTCGACCGAATCGACGAATCCCCAACCGAGGTAGCGTTTCCAGATCCGGTTGACCATGACCTGGGGAAATCGGTGATTGGTTGGCGAGGTGACCAGTGCGGCGAGTCGTTCGCGGGCGTCCGAGTTGTCTCTGAGTTCGCCGAAAGCCAGGTCGCTCTTGGCCAACTCGACAAACGGCCATGTCGGGTCGATCGAGTCGCCCGGTTTCAGTGTCACCTTGACCAGGGAATCGCCTCCGGGTGCACCGCCGGGGATCGTGCTGGTGGCGGGCAGTTTGAGCGGCCGGCGATTGAGCATGGCGGCCAGGTTGAAGAGTTGTTCCTGGCGGAATGGGTGGTAGGGCGCGTCGTGGCAGCGGGCACATTTCAGCTGGATGGCCAGGAAGGCGGTTCCCAGGATGTGAGCCTTGGCGGCCATCGGGGCGTCGTTCTGAGTGGCCAGTTCGAATCCGGCCGGGCCGCCTCCGTATCGACTGCCCTTCATCAGGACCAGTTCGGTCACGAACCGGTCGATCGGCTTGTTGTCTCGGAACGATTCGTGAATCCAGAACCGAAACGGACCCGTGTTGTTCAGCTTGGGTTTCAGGATGCCGGGATTCTCGGCCAGCACGTCCTGCCAGTACCCGACCCAGTGATCGGCCCAACGCGGGTCGGCCAGGAACCGGGTGATGGCGTCGTTGCGACGAGTTGCCACGGGGCGAGTGCCGAACCAGTCGATCTCGGCCACAGTCGGCACGACGCCGGTCGTATCGAGCATCAGCCGCCGGAAAAACGTGTGATCGTCGACAAGCGGCAGGTCGGTCCCCGACGCGGCTTCGGATCCCAACCACCGGTCCACCGGTCCCAGTGAACCGTCGAGTGCAGGCGGTGGTGTGGCGGGGACGGCCTGGCGAGCCAATCGGTGTCGTCGTTTCCAGTACTCTTGTTCGAGTGGATCGCTTTTCCGGCGTCTTGTGTCGTTTTGTGTAAGGAGTTGGCGAGAGTAATTGACGACGTAACGATCCCACTGGGTGTCGGAGAGTCCGAGGGTGTTGGTGCCGTTGGCAGCGAGAAGCTGGAACGGCTGACCATTGCGAGCGTATCCGACGAGCAGTTCGCCCAGTTCCGTTCGCGAACCGCCTCCGCCGACGATGGCTTCGATCAGGACCAGTCGAGAATTGTCGTCCTGTGTTTCGAGAGTCACGTTGACGAGGGCTTGGTTGTGTCCCGGTGCCAGGTCGACCAGATCGTCACGGCCGCTGTCGATCGCATCGGGCACCGACTGGTGTCCGCCGCCGCCGCCTGCGAGGAGCTTGGTCGAGGCGATCAGTTTGCCGTCGATGGTGAGCCGAGCGGCACTACGGGCTCGGAGCAGGAACTGGTACTTGCCGGGGGGCAGTGCCAGGCGTGTTCGGGCTCGCAACAGGAACGGAGCGGGCCGATCGACGATCAGGCCTTCGTCCGAGTAGCGTTTGGGCAGTCCGATCCACGCGGCGGCGGGTTGTTGCCAGCGTTCGACGGGGCGCGAGCGGACAAAGTCCCACGACCGCTTGGCCGGGACGCCTTCGAGGAGTTCGACGAGCACGGCGTGGTTGGGCAGTTTTGAGTCCGAGAGTTCGGCCAGTCGTGGGTCGGGACGAGTGGCTTCGAAGTGAGTGGCCAGTCGCGAGGCTGCCAGGGCCCTGCGATAAATGGCAACTTCGTCGATCCGGCCGGGCAGTGTCGAACCGGCTGATCCGCCCAGCGTGCTGCCGATCCAGACTTCATCGTTGTCGACCACGGGAGGCTTGGTTGTTTTGCCACCCATGTCCCAGGTGCCCGACACCACCGCGCCGTCGACATAGCCTCGCAAACTGTCCGGTGCCCCGAATTCATAGGTCACCGCGACATGGTGCCAGGCTCGGCCAGGCCGGAACCCGCTGTCGGCGGTCCAGCGATGGAAGTCGTTGCTGACACCTTTGCGATTGTCCGAGTTGCGGAACAGGAAGCTGACTCGAGCCGTCCCTTGCCGGCCGGTGAGTCTGAGAGCCCAATTCTGGTTTTCCGATGCCTGGCCCGGGTTGTTGGTGCGGCCCTTGCCGACGAGATAGATGTTCTGGTTGCCTGTGAGTCGATCGAGACGGACCCAGGCCTCGAGCGTGATGGCGTCGCCGTTGGTGAAGTCGAGCGGGCTGTTGTCGCCAGGGTCGGTGATGATCAGGTGATCGGAGCCCGAGAGTGCGACCGAGCGGTTGGTGGGGGCGAACAGGGGGTAGACTGCCGGTCGGGGTCCGGCGACTCCGGCCTGGACCGATTGTGTTGCCCGTGCGAGCAGTTGGGTGTCA
>CAVOEV010000006.1:0-45129 GCA_963694825.1 Planctomycetota bacterium | reverse complement strand
CACTTTGCCGGCTCGGTGGTCCATGCGCCCTCCAATCCGCTACTGATCGTGTCGCCGGCTTTGCCGCTGCCAAAGCTGTTCTGCCATCCGAGGCCCTGCTCCTCGAGACTGGCCCCTTCCGGTTCGGGACCGACGTATTCGTCCGCATCGGCGGCGCCATGGGCCTTGCCGAACGTGTGTCCGCCCGCAATCAGTGCAACCGTCTCCTCGTCATCCATCGCCATGCGGCCGAACGTTTCCCGAATGTCCGCCGCTGCAGCGATCGGGTCCGAGTTGCCGTTGGGTCCCTCCGGATTGACGTAGATCAGCCCCATCTGAACCGCCCCAAGCGGATCCTCAAGATCGCGATCACCGCTGTAGCGTTCGTCCCCCAGCCACTCGCTCTCAGGACCCCAGTAAATGTCCTCCTCGGGCTCCCAGACGTCTTCCCGTCCACCGGCAAATCCGAGCGTCTTGAATCCCATCGACTCCAGGGCACAGTTCCCGGTAAAGACCATCAGGTCGGCCCAGGAGATCTTCCGGCCGTACTTCTGCTTGACCGGCCAGAGCAGCCGGCGGGCCTTGTCGAGGTTCACGTTGTCGGGCCAACTGTTCAGAGGCGCAAAGCGGAGTGTTCCGGAACTGGCGCCGCCGCGGCCATCGGAAATACGATAGGTGCCAGCGCTGTGCCACGCCATGCGAATAAAGAACGGCCCATAGTGACCGTAGTCGGCCGGCCACCAGTCCTGCGACGTGGTCATCACCTCGTCGATGTCCTGCTTCAGAGCAGCCAGGTCGAGCGTCTGGAACTCCTCGGCGTAATCGAAGCTCTCCTCCATCGGATCCGACAGCGACGAGTTCTGGTGCAGAATCTGCAGCTTCAGCTGGTTCGGCCACCAGTCTCGATTCGAAACGGCCCCGGCCGCCGTATGTCTGTGAGAGGCATTCATCGGGCACTGGCCGTTGCTGTTCATGGTGTCTCCGATCGCTTCTGAGAGGTGGATTCCAGTACCGAGCACGGGTGGGACCGCTTCACGGCTGGACTACGTTGATTGAGAGAACCCTGGGTCCAGGGCGAGACTGTGCTGTGCAGGACCGGTATCGCGGAGTCAAGCACAGCACTTGGCATCGCGGACAGGGCAGGAGTCTGACACTCGGGCAACTATGCCCTTGGCGGTGGTTGTAGTCAAGACGCCAGAAGTCCATCACGCTCAACGGCCTGGACGACGAGTCCCGGCGGTCGCAGCGATTCCCGCACACCAGATCCCACAGCCCCATCAACGCGAAAAGGAATCCAGGGAGCATATTGGGAGTAACACCAGCGGAAAACCTTGTCATTTGCCGTCAGCCCAAGCGCCATTCATCACCGGCGGCTGTCGCACGCTCTCAGATTCGCTTTTCGAGCGTGTTTTCAGATCGGGGTTGAGGGCTGTTAGATTGTCGTGGCCGAACGGGCTATACGTCCTTGACGTCCGGCACTTCAAAGCCCTTGTTGTTCAAGTCCTTGACCAACACATTGGCGGCATCGGCATGTTCGCCGGTGTACCTCTCGGTCTTCGGATCGAACGTGAGCCACGGCCCGACCGTGTACTCGGCCCCGTCTTCCGGCACGCCGACACCCTTGGACATGATCTCGTGCAACTTCAGGAAGTGCTCCGATTCGTCCTTGTTGTCGCCGAACCTGCCGGCCTTGGCGTTAAACGGGACCCGCTTGCCGAGGCGATAGGAGTTATTCATCAAGTGACCGACGACACACCCCTTGTGCGCATCGATGGCGTTACCGTTGGCCATGTTCGGATCCCCTGCCCGACAGGCAGCGATGAACGAACCCCAGTTACCACCGGGCGTGACCTTGCCCCTGGGTAGCTCGAGTTTTTCCGGCGACTTTCCAGGACGGTGAATCGTGTAACTGCCTTCACCGGTGATCTTGCTGCCGTCTTCGAGGTAATACTCGTTGAAGACCTGGCGTTTGTAGCCTTTGTAATTGACATTGCGGACGTTGAACATCACGTACTGGCCGTTGGGATACTCAGAAACCGCGAACATCGTGTTGGGCGTTTCTCCTTGGTCGTCCCAACCGAAGCGACCGCCGATGGCCATTGTGCGGGTGGGGTGAGTTTGATCCTTGTCGATGGCCCAGCAAGCGACGTCCAACTGGTGCGTGCCCTGGTTGTTCAGATCGCCGTTGCCGGTTTCCCAGAACCAGTGCCAGTTGTAATGCACGTAGTTGCCATGGAAACTGTCGATCACCGCAGGCCCCTTCCACAGATCCCAGTCGAGATTCGACGGTGGATCGCCGGAAGTTTTTCTGCCGATGCTGCCGCGAGGTTTGCAGCAGTAGCCGTAGGCGATCTTGAGCCTGGGCAGCTTGCCGGTCTGCAAGGCTTCGTGCAGCGCGGCGATGCCGGCATTGCTACGCCGCTGCGTGCCGTGCTGTACGACCACGCCGTATTTCTTCTGCGCTTCAACCGCGACGCGGCCTTCGGCGATGTCGTGGCTCATCGGCTTTTCGACGTACACGTGCTTGCCGGCCTGCGCGCCCCAGATGGTCATCAGCGAGTGCCAGTGGTTGGGCGCGGCGATGGAGATCGCATCCAGATTCTTGTCTTCCAGAATTGAGCGAAGGTCCTTTTCTCCCTGGCAGTTCTTGAACGTCCCTTGGACCGACTTCAACCGACGGCCCAGGACTCCTTCATCGGGATCGACCACATAGGCGATCTCGACGTTCTTCTGCTGTTTCCAACCGTTGATATGGCTGCCGCCACGACCATTGAGTCCGATCACCGCGATGCGTAGCCGATCGTTGGCGCCGATGATGTTACCCGATGACTTCGTTCCTCCAATGAAGAACGATGCGCCGATGGCGGAAGAAGCCTGCAGAAAACGGCGTCGTGTTGTACGTGGCATGTTCTTATATCTCCAGCGGAAAGATCCTGCGCGGCGTGATCCACACTATGGGCACAGCGGATGAATATAGCAATTCTTCATTCCGTCTTGGACCTTACCACCTCCCGTTGTACCAGTGGAAATGAAAGGATCACCCAGATTGCCCTGTCGTCTGGGTTGCCGTCTGCCCACTTCCGCAATGGCACTTCGTACGTCGCTGACCTCGGTGCCGGTGTTCGCCTAAATCCTCTGCACCACCGTCAACTTACGAATCGACACGACTTTCAGGGTCTGCGACAAGCCAGGACCGCGACGCTACAATCATGTCGTTTCCCCGAATTCGTTGTTCCAATCCCGGAGACCACCAGCATGTTCTGCCGCTTGTTCCTCCCGACACTTGCGATTGTTCTGTCGACCGGCATCGCGCAAACAACTTTTGCCGATGTCAAATTGCCGGCCGTATTCAGTAACCACATGGTGTTGCAGCGTGGGCAACAGGTGCCGTTGTGGGGTACGGCCTCAGCAGGCGAAACAATAACGGTTTCCATCCATGGTCAAACGCAAACGTCCAAAGCCGGCGATGACGGCAAGTGGTCGATCAAGTTGAAGCCGCTCAAGGCTGGAGGCCCACACATCCTGTCGGTTCGAGGAAGCAACAATATCGAGATCAAGGATGTCCTGGTCGGCGACGTCTGGATCGGCTCTGGCCAATCGAACATGGCCGGTGGCGTGCGCGGATATGCGAAGGGCGACGAAGTGCTCGCCAAGCTTGCAGCCGGAACCTATCCACAGTTGCGATTGTGCCGTGGCAGGGGAGGCAGTTGGCAGCGGTCGAACCCGAAAACGAACGCAGGGTTTTCCGCACTGCTGTTCGCTTTTGGTCAGCGCTTGCAAAAGGACCTCGACGTACCGGTCGGGCTCATCCTGGGTGCCGTGGGCGGAACGCCGTCAGGTCGCTGGCTCACCGACGATATGCTCGCGAATGATGAGAAGACGAAATCGTTCAAGGCGGCCAACGGGGGTGATCTGTACAAACAACACATTCTGCCGGTGGTGCGGTACGGCATCCGCGGCGTGCTGTGGGACCAGGGAGAATCAGGAACGGCCATTCGAGGCCTGGACCAGTTTACCACGATGGGCGCGCTGATCGGCGGCTGGCGCGATGCCTGGGGCCAGGGC
This sequence comes from Planctomycetota bacterium, assembly GCA_963694825.1. Lineage (GTDB taxonomy): Bacteria > Planctomycetota > Planctomycetia > Planctomycetales > Planctomycetaceae > UBA8437. Next base: position 41,085 of record CAVOEV010000006.1, on the reverse strand, counting down.
GAATTCCCCTTCCTGTACGTGCAAAAACCAAGTGGCGGCGGCTGTGCCTGGGATCAGTCGAATCCCACCACCCGCATGGCCCAAAACTTCGTCGCGCTGCCCGCAGCGCCTCAACAAGGCAACGCAGGCGCACGCCGCGCGCATCACGTTCGCATCATGAAGCATCCTGGCACGGCCATGGTCACAGCCCGAGATCTTGGGCCCGGGATTCACCCACGAAACAAGTCGGGCTACGGTCATCGCGCGGCACGAGTAGCGCGGGGCTTTGCTTACAAGCAAAAGTTAGAGACCTACGGTCCCATCTACGCCTCGAAGAAAGTCGACGGAGACAAGATTCGCGTTCAGTTCGATCACGTCGGTGGCGGACTGGCCACCAAGTACGGCGATGGTTTGCAGGGTTTCGCCGTGGCAGGCAAAGATGGCAAGTACCACTGGGCCAAGGCGACGATAGACGGTGATAGCGTGGTCGTCTCCAGCAGCGATGTACCGCAACCGGTCGCCGTGCAGTATGCCTGGGACAAAAATGCTCCGTGGGCCAACCTGTTTAACAAGGATGGACTGCCGGCATTGATCTTCCGCGCTGTCGAGGATTAGTCGCGTATTGATACACCCTGTTTCGTTGAGGTCCTGGAAAGAGTGATTGCATGAAACTCTCAGCTCAGTGGTTTCTCGTTCTGACTTTCCTTTTGCCGCTGAAGACTCTTGCAGCAACGCCCATCGAGAAAGATGCCCCCATCCAGGTCTTCATCCTGGCTGGTCAGTCCAACATGCAGGGACAAGGGGTCGTCGATCTGGATCACCCGCGGTATTACAACGGGGGACGCGGGATTCTAAAAACGGTCATGAAGGGCGAGCGGGCTCCGCAGTATTCGCACGTCACGGATGATGGTGGCAAGTGGGTCGTGCGCGACGATGTCTTCGTTCGGTTTCAGACGAAGGACGAATTGAAGCGGGGCGGGCTGTCGATTGGATTTGCCGGTTACCCCGGTAAGCACCACATCGGGCCAGAGTTTCAGTTCGGGCACGTTGTCGGTGAGGCAATCGACGAGCCGGTGCTGCTCATCAAGACGGCCTGGGGCGGCAAGAGCCTCTTCAAAGATTTCCGTCCGCCTTCGTCCGGAGAAGAAACGGGGCCTTACTTCAAGAAGATGATTGCCGAGGTCGAAGAAGGCCTCGCAAAGATGGGTGAGGAGTTCCCGCAGCTCGCGGGGCGGAAGCATATGCTTGCCGGCTTCGTTTGGTTCCAGGGCTGGAACGACATGTACGACGAGAAGGCGAGGGCCGAGTACGAACAGAATCTCGTCAACCTGATTCAGGATGTGAGGTCGCATTTTCAGGTGCCGAAGTTACCGGCCATTATTGGCGAGTTGGGCAACGGAGGTCCAAAGGCCGCTGCCAATATGCTGGCAATCCGCCAGGCTCAGAAGGCCGCTGCGCAACGGCCCGAACTGGCCGGAACCGCGACGTTTGTTTCGACAAGCCGGTTTGCCAGGCCGAAGGAAGACTCACCAAACGTCGGACACGGTCACCATTGGTTCGGAAATGCGGAAAGCTATTTTCTGATCGGCGATGCTCTCGGCCGGGCGATGCTCGAGCAGCTGGGTCGAGGCCACAAGGTCGTTCGCAATCTGTCCTACAAGACGGGCATGTCGGACTACGAAAAGTCTCGCTGCAGGCTCGATCTTTATGTGCCCGAGAAGGCGAAGGATGCGCCCTGCCTCGTGTGGTTTCATGGTGGTGGACTGACGGCTGGCAGCAAGGACAAGGCGGCAGCTGTGGACGTCGGGCGCCGGATGGCAGCGGATGGGGTCATCGTTGCGGTGGTCAACTATCGGCTCTCGCCGAGAGGAAAGTTCCCCGCCTACGTGGAAGACTCAGCCGCATCGGTGGCGTGGATGATTCGCGAGTCCACGAAATACGGCGGCAATCCGAAGTCCGTTTTCATGGGAGGCCACTCGGCCGGAGCCTACCTCACACTGATGGTCGGGCTCGACGACAAATATCTTGGCAGGCACGATCTGAAACTGACCGACATCGCCGGAACGATCCCTGTCAGCCCGCAAATCGATAGCCACTGGACGGTTCGCGCTGAACGTGGCATCGGTCGAGAATCACGTGTCATCGACGAATCGGCTCCACTTTTTCACGCCCGTGGCAATGCTCCCCCCGTACTGCTATTTGTTGCGGAAAACGACCTCAAGGGGAGGGCCGATCGCAACCGGGCCTTCTTTGCCGCCATGCAGAAAGCCGGGCAAAAGACGATCACGTTACACGAGATTCCCGGTCGCAATCACGGCACGGTCATGACGCGAGTGAACTGGCCCGGCGATGAAGTCGCAAAGCGGATGATCGGATTCGTTAAACGTTACCGCAGAGTGAAGAAGTGATAGAAGCTCGCGAGCTGATCAAGGCAGCGGTGATTAGGCAATAACATTCTCAGAATCTAAAAACATCAGCATTATGAAACGCATGACGGTATTTCTCGCAACCTTGGTGATCGGTTTACCCTGGGCGGCTGCCGAGTTGCCGATCAAGGACGGCAAACTCGGCAAGGCGCTGATCCTCGACGGCAGCTCGCATACCGTCACGATACCCCACTACGCCGGACTCAAACCGGCCAAGGCAATCACGATCTCTGCGTGGATCAAGCCGGAAAGAGTCGGCAAAGGGGGCTGGGCGTGGCAGCAGATTTACAGAAAAGAAGATGGCAACGCCCGAGCCCTCATGGCGATTGGCGAGTACGAGAAGAAGCACAGTCTCTGCTTCGGACTGGGGATCGGCGGGAAGTACGTCGAACATGGCGTTCCGCTTGAGCCCGCCAAACTGCTCGATGGGAAATGGCACTTGGCCTGCGTTACGTTTGACGGCAAGACGATCAACTTCTACGCAGACGGTCAGAAACTCGGCGCCAGCACCAAGGCCAGCGGGGCGATTGACACGCAGGGTGAAGCCCCGGCGTATATCGGCTCGGATATCGGGACCCGTGAATTTTTCAAGGGTGGGATCGACGATGTGCGACTCTATAACCGCGCCTTGTCCACAGGCGAAATCAAGACGATGGCCCTGGGTGATGGAAAGGCCACCGTCGACGGCATCGTCGGCTGGTGGAAGCTCGACGGTGATCTGGAAAACAACGCCGCCAAGACGGCCACCGAATCGGTGGCACAGTTTCGCGGCATCGACAGGAACTGGAAGGCGACGCCCTTCAGCCTTGCCGCGGCGCAGCTCGATATCCGTGCCGCTGGTGAGGCGGCGGTTCGCGTCACGATTCGGCCGATCGATACGAAACAGGAGTTTCCTTACACGCCTGCTTTGATTCAGCGGGAGTATCCCAAGCCGGTCATCACGTTACGGAAACTCGATTCGACCTTTAAACCACTCAAAGCAAAGGTGGGCCATTTAACCGTCGAGGTAACAGCCAAGCCACTGACCGTGCTGGTGACCACGTCGGACAACAAGCCCGTGCAGAAGATCACCTTTACGCCCGATGGAAAAATGTCCTTCGTCCTGGACGGTCATCCGGTTCTGGGTCTGGGTGAAGGCGGCCCGAAGCAGAGCGGCAAGTGGCAGGACGACAAAGTTGAGTTCGATCGACGCGGTCGGGCGCACGTTCTGCAACCTCGCTATGACACCATGGCCTATGGCTCACGAAGTCCCGTGGCGCTTCTCGCCGGCACTGGCGGCTGGGGATTGTTTGTTGCCACGCCGTGGGGCGACATTGATCTGACTTCCAAAGAAACCGGAACCTTTACACCCGCTGTCCCCATTCAACCGGGCACCGTGGTTTCTCGTCGGCAGCAGCGGCGCGGCCGTATCGGCTTGCCACCACCCGGTTGGAAAACGGACGTCTACGACGTGTTCGTCTTTGATGCACATGAACCGGCCAAGTTCATGAAAGATGTTTCAACGATCTCGGGACCGGCTGTCCTGCCGCCCCGTTGGGCGATGGGTTACATGCAGTCGCACCGGACACTGGAAGATGACGCGCAGATCGTCAGCATCGTCGACACCTTTCGTAAAAAACAGATCCCGGTCGACGCCGTCATCTACCTCGGCACGGGCTTCACGCCACGCGGCTGGAATACCAATCAGCCCTCGTTCAAATTCAATCGAAGTGTTTTCAAGCGCGACCCCAAGGAAGTGCTCTCCGATTTACATCGACGCGGTGTAAAGGTCGTCATGCACATGATTCCTTGGGATCGGGACCGTCTGGAAACACTGCACGGATCCATTCCGCCCAAATCCGGCGAGACGGTCGATAGCCACCACATCGCTTCTTATTGGAAAGAGCACAACGCGCTGGTCGACACCGGCGTCGATGCGTGGTGGCCCGACGAGGGCGACTGGTTCAGCTTCCACGAGCGAATGAAGCGCCATCAGCTCTATTACGAAGGTTCCCTCTCCAAAACACCGAACGTTCGACCCTGGTCTCTGCATCGCAACGGCCACCTGGGCGTGGCGCGTTACGGCGGGTGGATCTGGTCGGGCGATACGCATGCTTCGTTCAAAACCCTCGAAGCGCAGATCGCCGTGGGCATCAACCACTCGCTGAGCCTTTCACCTTTCTGGGGCTCGGACATCGGCGGCTTCTATCCCACGCAGGATCTGACGGGTGAGCTCTACGCCCGTTGGTTTCAGTTCGCTGCCTTTACCTCATCGTTCCGCGGACACGGCCGAACCTGGCAGATGCGACTGCCTTGGGGCTGGGGCCTTTCAAAGATGGGCCCAAAAGAGAGTGGCACTCCCCCACTCGACTCGGAACTGAACAATCCTAAGATCGAACCGATTGCCAAAACGTACGCCGAACTGCGCTACCAACTGCTGAGCTACAACTACACGCTGGCTTGGGAAGCGCGGACGACCGGTATGCCCATGATGCGATCGATGTGGCTGCACCACCCTACCGATCCCAACGTTCGAAGCATCGGCGATCAATACCTCTGGGGCCGCGACCTGCTCATCGCACCGGTGTACAAAAAAGGCGCGACGACCCGAGACGTCTATCTTCCCGCAGGCAAATGGTACGACTGGTGGACCGGCAAGCTCGAGACCGGCGGCCGCACCGTGCAGCGCGCCGTGGATCTGGCCACGATGCCGATCTATGTTCGCGCCGGCGCGATCGTGCCGTTCGACCCCATCCGTCAATACACCGGACAAAAGGTCGACGAGCCCATGACGCTCAAGATCTACCGAGGCGCCAACGGCAAATACACGCTGTACGACGACGACGGCATCAGCCTGGATTACCTCCAAGGCGATTCAGCCCAGACACTGATCAAGTGGGACGACGCGGCCAAAAAGCTGAGCCTCGGGCCGGCGTCAAAGCAGACGGCCACGCGCACGTTCCAGGTTGAACTTATTCCTGATGGCGTGACCAGACTGATCCAATACAGTGGCCGGCCGCTGGAGCTGAAGTTCCAGGATGCGTTCACTCAGCAAGGCCGGTCAAAATGAAGCTTCTGCGGACGCGAGAGCTTCCTCGCCGTTCGCCTCGTCAACTTGATCAGAAACGTCCGCCAAGAGTTCGTCCGTCCCAATCTACCTGTTGTCATCGGAGAGTTGGGCAGCAGGAAGGCCATCGCAGCCAACCAGGATTGAGAGTGCCGTCACAAACGCGTCAGGATTCTGCTCAGGGCGTATTTCGAGCCTTGAGCAGCTTGAGCATGCCTTTGCCCAGAGCCTCGCCAACGAGCATGTAGGTTTCGGCATTTTGGTTGTAATGGAAGCCTTGGTTCCTCGGCGACAATTCCGGCTCGCGCCAAAAGCCACGCGTCTCCACGGTCAGCACGTTGCCTCGGAACTCTGGGTACTCGGGCTTGTCACCGCCGACGGCCAGTTGGGCCTCGGCGACGGTCTTGTGCGGACCGGCCATTTTCCATCCGCCGAACCCGATCGTGGCGATGGCGAAAGGGGCCTTCGGTGCGTCGAACTCCTTCCGCAGCGTCCTGACCAGCCGCACCAGGTTCTGCTCATACCGACTCGCGTGCGGTTCGCCGCCATCCTTGTGGCCCTGCCACCAGACGAATCCGGCAATCTCGTAGCCGCGCCCCTTCCAGTGTGGAAACTCCTTGTCGAAGTTGTTCAGCACCTTGTGGGCCGCGCTAAAACAGTCGTCGTACTGCTTGCCCGCGTACCAGTTGATTGGCTTGGGCTTCGATCCCTTCTCCCACCGCGATGGCGAGTCCTTGTACCCGGCGTATACAAAACCTTCGTGCTCGAACTGCTGGCTACCCGGTGGAAGATAATCCCAGCCTAACGATCGGTTGCCCTGGGATGCCTTGAGGATCAACACCGGCTCATCGTGAAAATCGCCGACGATGTGCCCAAAACCAAGTTCAGGGCCGATGTTGTTGTTTCCAGCCCCACACCCAACGCTCAGCCACTTGCTCGCCCCGGCGGTCACCACGCCCTTGTACCAGACATCCTTCCTTTCGACCCAGTTGCCATTCTTGTCGACCACGTAGGAGAACTTGCCGTCTTGCTTCACGACAGTCGCCAGCGTTCCGGGGATGTCGATACGCGCGATCCAGCCAAGCCCGTTGGCCTGATCGGTCAGATAGGTGATCTTGAACGGAACCTTCTTGCCGGCAGTCAGCTTGATCGGTGTGTGAACCGCTTCCTTGCCGGGCTCTTTGCGATAGACCTCATTGCCATCAACTTCCATGATGTTGTTCGTCGAACCACCGTAACCAGGTCGAAGTTCGTAAACTCCCTTCGCCTTGATCTGGATGAACCCTCGCACGATTTGCGTTCCACCGCCGAGGTAGGGCGTGGGCCTGACGCCGCCGAAACTCTCCAGCTTGAGCGTCTTGGTCGGGGCCATCTTTTCGTAATCGGCACCCCGTTCGTACTTCCCAGGATACACCGAGAGGACCGGGGCGATGAACTCAGAACCCCAACGACTGCCTCCGCCCGTCACTTGGCCAATCCCGACCATGTTGGATTGGCCGGAGAGAATATAAACCTTGACCGGCTTGTCCACGGCTGAAGCCGGTAACGCCGTCAATGCCACCGTCAGAACAAGAGTGAGCGTGAGCACGACATAGCTGTGGATATTTTTCATAACGATGCCTTTCGGAACAAACTTGGTGCGGATCGGGGGCATCGGGAAAACGTGCATCGGAATGGAGCCCATTCCAGCACGAGGCCAGTCACAACTCAGAGTATCGCTGGACCAGCACACCCCAGGGCATCCGGGTGCCTCAAACCCTGGTCACTTGCTCTTCTTGGATCCGTATCCCTTCCACACCCACTCGATAGCGTGGGGTAGAAACTGCGCCTTGGCGTTGCCGATGCCATGGCTGGAACCGCGGCAGAACAGATATTGAAACTCATAGCCCTTGGCCTTGAGCACTTTGGCCATCTGGTGGTTGGCTTCGACCCAGTCATGCATGCCGTCGCGCATGACGTTTGGGTTGAGCAGATCCCGATCGCCCACCGAGATGAACAGCCGGATCGGCTTCCGGGGACTCTCGGGGATGATCGTCTTGTGAAAGCCCCAGGCGCCATCAGGATACTTGGCATCAAAAGGCCATGCCTGGTTCACGAAGGTACCCGAGGTGGTGAGCACGCGGCGGTAAAGATCCGTACGGAACCAGGCCATGATCAGCGCCGCCGAGCCGCCGGAACTCGAGCCCATCGCAGCACGGCCATCGGGATCTTTGGTCAGCTTCACCTGGAAGTTCTTCTCGACGCGCGGGAGCACCTCGGTTTCGATGTACTCGGCAAACAGCCCCGACATGTTGTCATACTCTTTGCCGCGCTGGTGACCTTGGGCGTCACCGCCGCCGTTAGCAATCTGGATGAGAATGATCGGGGGAATCCGTTTCTGGGCAATCAAGTTGTCGAGGATCCGCGGCAGGCCCATGTTGGGCTTTCCCTTGGGGCCGTCGTGACTGACCATAAACGGCGATTCGCTGCCGGGCTTGCGCTGTCGAGGAATGTAGACGGTGATCTGCCGCTTGTAGTCGATCTCGTGCGTCTCGACGATGAGCGTTTTGGGGTTCCTGGGATCCACCGTGCCAAACTTCTTCCGAGCAATCCCCGGATTATAAATCTTGGTCGCGTTTGAATCGATCGTAAACTGTTGCACTTTGCCCTGTGGAACGCCCTCGACCAGCTTGCGTTCAGGAGCCCGCACATACTTCGGCCCAATCACAAAATTGTCATATGCGTCGAGCGGGGGACTCTCGCCGGGCTTCAGCACCTTGAAAACCGGGGAACCGGCGGAATCAAATTGGCGTACGGGCGGCGCCGCAAAGGCCGTTGCTAGAAACGCAAAGCTGCAGACCAGTAAAGTTGCCGAAAACTTCGTCATGAAACAGGCTCGCAATACTTGGGGATTTGCAATCGACGCGCCGGAAGCCGATGCTCCGGCCGATCGTGATATCAGGATAGTGCGACGCAACATTTTTTGCGAACCGCTGAACGACTCGCCTTACCCGTCAGCGGCAGGCAGACAAGCAGTCATTTTATGGCAGCACTTGGTTATCAGAAAAGAGAATTGCGACTCTCCTGATTGGAGCCGCTGTCCACCACTGTGGCGACGGCTGTCAAAACCTGGCCAGCCTTTTTCTTAGCCAGTGACGCAATTCTCGATGCAAGAAATATCGTCCGGCTGGAGACCAAGAGCGAAGACGCGAAGATCGCCCCGCATGTTGTCGGCGTTGGTGGTCCCGGTCAACGGAATCATGCCCACCTCCAGGGCAAAACCAAAGATCAACTCCGCGACGGTACAGCCGTGGTCCATCGCCACCTCCGCCAGTCGCGGGGAGGAAAGAGCCTGTCGGTTGGCCGTGAGCAGTGAAAATCCCTGGTAGGTTATTCCCTGGGTGCTGCAGAATTCGCGTATCGCTCGATCCCAACCGTGGACCGCATAGCAGCGGTTTTGCACGAAACTGGGGGAAACACGGGCCCCCTCGCACAACGACTGGAGTTGTTCGAGTGAAATATTGCTGACCCCAAGGAGTCGTGCTTGCCCGTTCTCGTGAATCGTTTCCATCGCCTGCCAGGCTTCCCAGTCAGAATCGGTCAGACCTGAAGCCTGGGTCGGCCCATGCAACAGATAGGAGTCGATCCAGTCGGTATCGAGATGTTCTAGAGAGCTGCTGAACGATTGCTCCACCTGGGTAGCGATTGGCGCGTTGGGATCGTAGGGAAGACGGTGATCCTGTCCCCGCTGGAACGTGTATTTGGTTTGCAGGAACAATTCATCCCGGGTCACAAGTCCGCTGGCAATGACGGCACCAATCCCCGCTCCAACAGCCGCTTCGTGATAATGACGACGCTGGTTGGCCGTATCAATTCCTCGAAACCCGTTTCGTATCGCCAGTTCGGTAAGACGTTGCGTTTCGTCTTCTTTCCAAGCAGTGCCATAAAGAAAACGTGCCACGGTAATGCCGTTGATCGACAAGGTGCGCTCGGGCATGGCGTGTCTCCGCATCGTCAGTCAATGTTGCCCGAGTTGTCACCTTCAGACACTCACAGACGAAAACAGGCACCGCCCGTCACGGACGCTTTCCACGGTATAGAGAAGTGGAGGCAGTGGGAATCGAATTGTCTTCGATGCAGTAAAGAGACTGACTCCCACGCAGGAACAGCTTGGTGCCTGCGAGTGCCGGTGAGGCATCAATTCGTTCATCCAGCCTGTTCGTCGCGAGCACGTTCAGTTGCCGGGATCGCTTCAGGACGAGCGTCGTTCCGTTGCGGCCGGTGACATAAATGCGGCCCGCTGCACCGACGGGGGACGAGTAGATATTCGAAAGGCCGGGCAAGCGGGTGCGCCGCATGACGGCCTTCCCAGTCTTCGAGTCCAGGCAGGACCAGATGGCCTGGTTCGATTGATTAAAGAAGAGCAGGCCGTCGTAGAGCACCGGTGACGGCACGTAGGGAGTGCCCTGCCTTTTCACCCAGATGACCTGGTCGGTTCCGGAGATGTCACCCCGTGCCGATAGTGGCAAGGCCATCACGGCGCACCCCTTGTATCCGCTCATGCAAAAGACGACATCACCATCGACGATCGGACACGGCGTCACGTTGCCCGTCAGGCCACTACATTGCCAGAGAATTGTCCCGTTCTCCAGGTCATAGCTGCGAACCAGCTTCGAGGCAGCCGTGATGACCTGTGTGCGGCCTCCGCGCTTCACGACAATCGGGGTCGCCCAGGCGTTGCCTTCCTCACGGTTGGCCTTCCAGAGAGTTTTTCCGGTCTTCGAGTCCAACACTTCGATGGTCGATTGCCGGCGGTGATCTCGCACGATCACGATCTTTCCACCGTGGACCACGGGCGAGCAGCCCTCGCCCAGGCTGGAACCGACATCCGCCTTGCCCAGGTCACGCTTCCAGAGAAACTTCCCTCCCAGGTCGTAGCAGAAGAGGCCGGCCGACCCAAACCAGCAGTACAGTCGCTGGCCATCGGTCGTGGGTGACCCCGACGCGAAGTTGTTGTCCCCGTGATGGCCTTCGTGCGGGACGCGCTGCGTCGCCGTCTGTCGCCAGAGTTCCTTGCCGGTGTCACGGTCGAGGCACAACACCACGAACTTGTACTCGGTATTGGGATGAGTGATCCCGAAGACCCGCTTCGGCTGGTCTTCGGGCTTCGGCAACAGGGAATCAACGATGCCCGTGTTGACCGCCGCCAGCACGAAGACCCTCTTCTCCCAGATGATCGGGGTCGAACTTCCACCTCTTTCGATCGGCACTTTCCAGCGGATGTTCTTTTTCTCGCTCCACTCGACAGGCGGGTTGGCCGTCCGCGAGACGCCGTTGGCGTCCGGGCCACGCCACTGGTGCCAGTTCTTCAATTGGGTGGCGTCCGCAGCCTCTGCTAGCGGTGGAATACCGAGGCAGCAGGCGACGGCGAAGGACGACGCCAACAACGTTCCAACAGGGAACTGGCCGACGATGTTGAGTGGTTTTCCAGAAAACATCCGGCCCTCGATTCTCATGAAGTAACTCGGTGTATTCGATCGCCTGCCAGCTTAACGTACTCGTGCTGTAGGTGAAGGAACCTGCCTCGATTCACGTGTTCTGCGGCGTACTGACAAACAGGTCACACAAGGCCACGTACTACCAGGCCACGTGTCAAAACTCGGCCCTTCGAAATCGACCGACTCGACCACCAGCAGCGGCTGCGTCGGATCGGACTCGACCGGAACGATTCTTCCTGTTCCTCTTCGGGATCGGCTTGCCGTCCTCGCCGGGGACATGTGTTCTATCGCGTTCGAGTCGACAATTGAGACGTCCAGCCACCGTCGAAAACCAGTTGTGTCGTGCTGACCCCACCGTCGCCACCTCGACGATCCTGACTTGTACGGCATCCGACAAGTCCGAGTCGTAACAACTCTTCGGTTCTCTGGCGAAACCAACAAACCCTGGCCCGTTTTCGTTGTGCACGGCCATCATTACCCAATGCTCGTGAGAACGTGTGAGTTCGATGGGAACGCTGTATTCTGCATGTCCGTAAAAGCCAGGCCCTCACGTGTACAGAATCCGGGTCCAGAACCCAGAACAGGCCATCGAGAACCATAGGAAACACCCATGGAAACCGGACCCAGTAAACCACGACCCAACCACCTCCTTTTCCTGGCGATCGGCCTGGGATCGATCACGCTAGTTGGTGCTCAGCGTCCGCCACAGGCTACCGGCCCACCGGACATCATCGGCCGAATCGTGGTGCAGCACAGCCCCACCGGGGACGACACCGCCAACATCCAGACCGCCATCGACACGGTCGCCAAGACCGGCGGCGTGGTCTTCTTCCCAGCAGGCGTCTATCGACACACCGGACTCACCGGCCGCGCCAACGTTCACCTCAAAGGACTCCACGTCGGCGGCGTGAAACTGGACTACATCCACAGTACCGGAGACGGCATCACGCTGGTCCCCGACCCGGACAACTTCATGGTCTCGGACCTGGTACTAACCTCCAGTGGCCGGTCCACCGGCTGGGGCATACGGGCCGAGGGCGGGACACAACGGTCCCTGAGAATCGAACGGGTGAGTGTCAACGGTTTCACCAACGGGATCCGGATCCCCAACGCCCTGTGTGTATCCATTCGCGAGTGTCGGATCGGTCACACTTATCCGAACAGCCCCAGGGGAATCGGCCTCCAGATCGGCGACGGTCGCAACTTGGGAGGCAACGGAGTGACGGTTGAAGATTGTTACTTCAGCAGCCTCGACAAGGGCGTCGTCACCTACGCCCAGGCCTGCCTGGTTTCACGGCCGATCATCGAGTTGTGTCACACCGGTATCGAAACTCACGGCATCACGTCGATCCTCGCCCCCTGGTACGACGGCACGACCGACGTGGCTCATGTCAGCGTCCAGCCCAACACCATCGGGGGTGGCAGTTCCGGCACCGGGGTGCTGTTGCTGGGATACGGCTCCAGTGGTTGGAAAATCCAATACGGCGGCGAGGCCGAGCGCACCCGCTCGTTGATCCTGCCTGAGAGACTGGATTTCGGCCCGGGCGAGGACGCCAGTCGGCCACGCGGCGTCACTTTCGGATTGGTTGTCATCGACCGCAACGGCGTCGTTCACGCCAAGGACTTCAAGAAGTTGCCTGACTGACATGATGTTGGACGCCGAGACGGTTTTCAGATGACATGACGGTCTTGTTGATGACTTTCGAATCTCAACGGGCGGATCAACGGAGAAAGCGGATGAGATTGGTGCACGAGATGTTGTTGCCGCATGGGTCGTGGTGCCTTCACACCTCCAGCAGCCTTCGCTGCGGACCCGGAAACATCCACCTGGAAAATTGAGTCACGGATCCCGCCCACGAACATCCTGTCGACAGGGATGCCGAGCGAGACCTGAATGTGGTCGCCACGAGCTGGGGCACTGTTGAGGATCGGCGTACCGCGACGGCTACCGGCGTGCACGACGTGATAATGTGCCCCGATCTGGAAAATGACGTTGATGCCTTCAGCCTTGCGCTGGTCAAACCACGAAGCTGACAACGGATAATGCGAAATCGCGATCACCGGTCTCCCGGTGGCCAGTGCCTTCAGGTCCGCCGCCATCCAGTCACGCTGCCGCAATTGGGCCGCGGAACGCAGGTACGATGTCTCGGTAACAAATTGATAAAGTGAACACCCCCGTAGTTCCACGAGTAGTAGGGAGGGCCGATCCGCTGTTCGAAGCTGACTGTGCAACGCGGATCCAGGCAGTTGCCGTCTGTGTCCACCAAACCCCTCGTAGACAGGGATCTTCGAGGCACCGCGGATCCGATCATACTTCACTGACCACGCACTCCGGGCAGACCCGGTTCACCGGCATCCCGCTTCCCATTGGTGTTGCGATCCTCAAACACGATACCCGTGGCCGTGACCATTCGGGGACGGGCCTGTCTCAGAGGCGGTTCCGGCCGTCGTGGGATCGTCCTACTGAACTCTTCAGGCCAAGTCATCGATCAGTCATGACGGAAACCCTTATTGACTGCCGCGGGCAGGGAGGGCGCCAACGACAAATCACCTGGTTTCACTGAATACAAAGCAGAAGACATTCTGCCTGCGATGAAACGGGCTCTCGTCCGGCGGCTCCGCCTCCCCGACAATGAAACCACCCCAGTCGGCAGCCGCATCACCCCAGTGGGCAGTCTTGACCAGTCGAAGTGCCTTGTCACGGGTGTCTCGCAGTGTCGTCTTGTCGCACATGAGTACCGGTGCGGTGATGGTCATGCCATCACCACGCATTGAAAAACGAAATGACAGGGTGTTGGCCAGATGGAGGCAGCTGTCCGGAACCGGGAACGTGTAAGCCTTGCGAGTCCCCGATTCGAGACTTCCCAGGATCTTCCCATTCAGGAGCACATCCACCTTGCCGGCCGGCCCCCGCGCCTTGGTCCAACCATTGCTGGGAGCACCAACGGTGAACGCCAACGATCCACCGGTCCGGACCGGTGCCGCATCGCGACCGTTGGCCACCACCACGACCTGTGAGCGGATTTCACCGTCGTTGATATTGCGTACCTTGAGGTTGAGTAGCCCGTCGGGAACCGATGCCGTGTCCACGGTGGCCGCATACACGGCTCGATAAAACGGACGACCCGTCTCCTGCATTTCCTGCCAGTCTCGACCGTTGGTCGAGTATTCAAGATGCTCCCCCTCCCGGGGTTGGACCAAGTGGGCCCGGATCTTGACCCGTCCCTTCCACGCGGCTCCAATGCGATGCGAGATGATCGCCACGCGTTGCCCCAAACCTTTATAGAACTGATCGAGCCTCTCACCACGCACCCGATAAACCAAGTACCCCTGCGGCATGAGGTCCGGACACAGTTGGTTCGTCTTGGGATTCCACCAGCAACCAGCCAACGCTCCCCCCGCACGGTAAGGCACCCCGCGTTTCTTGTGGGCCACGACATGAATGTCTCCGACAAGTTGCATCCGGACATCGTGTTGCCGGGCCATCTCCAGGAAGTCCGGACAGTGGTTCTCTAGGTCGGCTTCGGCCGTCATCACCACAAACGTGCCACGAGATCGGTGACCCATGTCCCGCTGCAACCACTTCACGTGCATCGGCTGGACCCGGTTGGTCGGGTAGTCCAGATTCTTGCCGTTGACCAGAATTTTTCTCTGGCCGAGGTGATACCCAAAATCGACCGAGACAAAGTGAATCTTGCCGTACTCGAACGAAAAGAAATTCGGCCCAAGGTACTCCCAATACAACGCCTTGCCACAGCGGTGATCACCCCGGGGAAACTCCTCCAGGCGGTAGGACGAATCCGTGTGATCTCCGGCGACGTTGTAATGGGGCATCTTGAGGTGGTTCATGATGCCAACGTAGTGCCGGAAATCAGCATGTCCGGATGCGGGTTTGCTCAGCAGCGCTTTGTTCAGGTCCAGCAGGTCACCGCTGTTGACCACGAATCGCGGTCCGGGTGTCAGGCCGTTGACTTCATTCACAAATTGGCTCAGTCCAACCAGCGAGCGGCGGTTCCGGGACACGTGCGTGTCGGTGACATGAATGAACGTGTACTCGCTCTCGTCACCGGCGGCGGGCTTGATCGAAAAATCCACTTCAGCCGACAACGGCTTGTACCAGTTACCGACAACGTCGTGTCCAGATGGTCGGGTGAGATAAAGGAACACGGCACTCGGATCGGGCACGATCGAGAAACGCCCCTCCCTGTCCGTTTTGACCACCGAATAGCCGTCGGTTACCGAGACGCCCTCCGCGCCGGTGGTCGCATCGGTCGTTTTCCGTTCAACCCGACCGGTGATTCGCTTTGGAACCGGAACGCCATATCGCGGCTTCGGAGTCTCTTGGAGTAGCGGCTTCAACACCACCGGTTCGGCGGCTGTGCTGCCGGCACACATCGCAACCAGCATCGCCAGGGCAACGACACACGACGGTTGCCCTCGACAGAACCAACAGAGAGAAATCGACATCCCGGACGGCCTGGGGAAAAAGTAAGGAAGGTCCAACCAGTGTTTCCGGCGGAGACTGTCCATGGTTATACCACTTCGGACCAACCAATGGGTAACATCGGCTCGGTGCGACAATTGTCCACGACCAGGATCCAACAGCGTGACAACCACTTCATCACCGAAACGACGCGTGTTGATCCTGTTGGCCGGAATCTTGTTGGCCAACACCGGACAAACACAGTCATTGTCAGCGAGCGAGTACTGGGTGGCCCCCGAAGGAGATGATCGCCTGGATGGTCAATCCAGGCAAAACGCGTGGGCGTCTCCCTCGCGGGGGCAACCAACCCGCGTCAACGAGACGGTCACCCGCGGCTCGCCGAAACTGCCGGTATATTCCACCGAGGGATTCCTCGACAGCGGACGACTGCGGGTCGGCAAGCACACCGTCGCCTACGTGGCCAAAACCGAGCGTTCGTTCGTTTTGGCCAAGCCCTGGCCGGAAAACACCGCCGCCTTTGCTCGTGTCTACGACGCGAACCTCCTGGGAGGTCGGTCATTCGCTCCGGGTGACGTGATCCTACTGGCCGGTGGCCAGTGGGTTGATCGTCCACTGAACTTCTGCCAACCCGGAACCGCCGACCGACCGATCACCTACCGACCCGCGCCCGGTCACCGACCGCGGCTGGTGTCCACTCGGTACAACCGTTCACCGGTACGCCACCTGGGCTCCCTCCGATCGCCACTCACGACACACGTCGTGTTGTCCGGCCTGGAGATCCGTAACGCTGCTGACGGAAACCACGGAGCTCCCGGATTGGACCTCATCGGCTTGAGCCACTCCCTGGTCACGGACTGCCGAATTCACATTTCCGGTCGGGACATCAACGGAGACAATGACGCGATCCGGTTGGTGCAGTGTGATCATGTCACCATCTCACGTTGCCGGTTGCACAGCCGCTTCGCCAATGCCGTGGCTGCCTGGAACACGGCGGCCACCACGATCAGCCACTGCGTGATCTACGAGTGTTTCCAGGGCATTTCGGCCAACGGTTCTCCCTACGTGTCTCATCTCGACGTGGATCACTGCACGATCTTCGCCTCCCACCGGTACGGGGCCCTAAGTTCAGAATCCTCCGGACGGGTCCGCCTCACCAATTCGATCGTGGCACAGATGGGTTCTTTGCGGATCCCTGCGCTGACCGGTCACGCCGGCGGCGACCACAACTGCCTGTGGCACGTCGCCGTTGCCTACGGCAAGGGATGGAACCGAGACGCTGACGGTCGACCGGGAACCCATGACACACAGGCCGACCCCGACTTCATCTCGCGGGATCCCTCGCACCCGCTGTTCCTGAGAATTTCGACGAAATCTCCGTTGGCGACCGCGGCCGACGACGGTGGCTACCTGGGCGCGTTCAAGCCGGTGCCGACCCCCTCGCCCCCCACGTTGCCTGTCATTGATGTCCGCGAATTCGGAGCCCTGGGCGACGGAAAACAGGATGACGCCCCGGCCATCCAGGCCGCCGTGCAACTGGCCGAGCAACTCGGAGGCGGTCGCGTGGTGATACCGGCCACCGATGCGTTTTACCTGCTGGGCAAAACCATCCGCATCCGGCGCCACCACGTCACCTTGACCGGTGCGGGAGCAAGTCTGAAGCTCAAAGACGGTGTTGGTCGAATCCACTTGCTGCACATCGGTGGCGACGGAGCGACCCGGTCGGTCGCCGAGCACATCCAGGTGTCAGGATTACTGCTCGACGGAAATTATCGCAGCCAGCCCCAACAACGCGCCGGTGGCCTGCCCCGCTGCATCTGGGTCGAGCATGCTGGCCACGTCATAATCCGTGACATCGAGGTCCGCGACGCCTGGTGCGGAGTGAGCCTGGCCACCAACACGCGGGATTGCCTGGTCGAAAACGTCACAGTCACCGACTGGGATCACGACGCCTTCGGAGCATCGGGATGGGGTGTCAACGGCGGCTGCACCGACGTGACCTTCCGTCGCTGCAGGGCCGTCGACACCCCGCGATGCGTCAAGGCCTGGGAAGTCGAGGAAGGGGCCCAGAGGATCCTGCTGGAGGACTGCGTGGTCGAGAACCTCGGTGGCACCGGGACCGGTTTCTATATCCGCCACCATGGCTACCGCTGGCCGGTGCTGGTCGACGATGTCACGTTCCGTCGCTGCCGTGTCAGCAAGGTCAACGGGGACGGATTCCGGATCGCCACGGCTCCTGGACCACAAATCCGGCCGGGAATCCGCACCCGAAACATTCGGCTGCTGGACTGCCAGTGCGTAGGACGAACCACGATTGCCTGGGGAGTCGAGAATATCCTGATCCGGGGCGGCCGTTTCGACGGCCCGGTCTACCTGGGATTCGCTGCCGGAACCGACCCCCCCGAAGGCAACGGCTCCAAGGGCCCTGTCCGATCGGTCACCCTCCAGCAAACGCGGATCGGGCAGCTGCTGATCAACAGCCGGATCGGCAACCCCACCGGAAAACTCGGCGACGACATCTATCCGGACTACGTCCCGAGAATCCGCCTGTTGCAGGTCCGGCAGGACCAGCCGGCCAGGATCATTGGCGAGGCAGCCACGATCGAGACCCAAACGGATCCCCCGGACTGAAACTCTCGCAATCGGCCCCGCTCGTACAGGTAAGTACCGGATTGCCGAAGATCGGCTAGCATGGACAAGTTCTCCACCAACACGCTGCACTGCGAGTGCGTGACCTACCCCCAAATCTTGTACCACTCCTAACGAGAGAGTTTCAGGTCAGTGGTCGTTCTGTGTTCTGGTGGATGAAGCGTAGCGGACTCCTCCAGAACACAGTTGGCCGCGAACGCGGCCGGGGTCTGGTAGCCGAGGGCACTATGCGGTCGCCGGTGGTTGTCGTTAAGACGCCAACGGTCAATCACCCAGCGAGCGTCCGCCCCACCTCGATCGCCAGGCATTCGCGGGTCAATTCATCGATCACCACCAGCATCCGCAACGTGCGACCGTCCTCGATTCGCTCGGCAACGAAGTCGTAGCTCCAGACATGGTTCCTCCGCATCGCCCGGTGGCGAACACAGTTGTTCTGGCTGCCACCGAGTGACAGGCGACGCATCTCCAGCAGAAGACGCCGGTTCCTCGCTTCGCCCTTTCGCGAGTGACGACGGTGACGGTACGAACTGCGAGGTTGCTCCAATACCCGGCATGCACAACGTTCCGACACACGATCCGGCCCCAAACGACGACGAACTTCCGTGACCGCCGCAACTCGCCTGGGGCCTACCAGTTTCCCTGGGCGGCCTCGCGAAGGATCTCCATGTCCAGCACCTGTTCGGCAACCACGTTCTTCAGGCGAGAGTTCTCCTTCTGCAACGCCTTCAACTGCTTGGCCATCGCCGGCTACATGCCGCTGTACTTCTGACGCGAGCGGTAGTAGGTCTACACGGTGATCTCCAGGGCCCGGCAGGTTTCCTCGACGGTCTTGCCCTGGCCCAGTTCCACATCCGCCTGACGCAACTTGCCGATGATCTGGTCCACGCTGTGACGTCTTCTGGACATCTTGAGAATCTCCTTTTCGGATCACGCAGATCCGGGTGACTCTCTCATTTCCACTGGTACAACGAGAGGGGATAAGGTCACTACAGAATCTGGAAGTCTCCTGGGAGCTGACCGATGTTCACGGCCAGGTGATCCAGGACGCCATCCCCTAGTTGTGGCCTTCGACGAAACAACTGGCCTCTGGCCTGCGAGATCCGGCCTGGTCCGGGTTCCGCGTCCTGCCCGATCGCACGGTCACGATCAAATCACACCGTACAATTGTTCAACCTGAAACGCGGAGTTGTATCATCAGCGGCCGCAGTTTATCACCGAACAGAGCACTGGCTTTGCCTGGCTCTACATGCAGAGGTAACCTGCGATTCATTTCATTTCCGCGGCCGTTTTACCACCCTGCTTCCGCAGCAGCTCGGCGGCCTGTGGCCTACCTGCCTTGATCCGTTCGACGTCAATTTGGATCTGCAGAATAGTCCCGAGGAACTGGACGAATCCCTGGACTTGGGCATTCCAGGGTTGGGCGGCCGTACCGAGTGGAGTTTCTTTCATGGAATTTTCAGCATTGACGTTTGCGTCGTTTTTCAGCAGCAGTTCAACGATCTTGACTTGTCCAAGAAACGCAGCCCCATGCAAAGCCACGCTACCGTCCTTGTTTTGAGTGTTGACATTTCCCCCCTTGCTGATGATGAGCCGGGCCGCTTCTAACTGGCCGGCCATGCTGGCCCAGGCCAGCGGGGTCAGTCCCAGCCTGGCATCCAACTCATTCAGGTCACGGCCGTTGGCGATCTGCTGCTTGAGGGACGCGATGTCGCCCCTCTTGGCAGCATTCCAGAGGTCACCTTGGGGTTGCGGGACCACAACACCGCCCAGTTTACTACCGCTACTGCGGAGGAATTCAGCCACCTTGGGCCTGCCGGCTCTCATCTTCGCACGGTCGAACTTGATCCCAACGACGGTCTCCACGAAGGAAACAATTCCTTCAAGTTCCGGGCTCCAGGGGCCCGAGGCGCTGTTGAGAGGAGTCTCTCCCTGCCGATTCTTAATGTTGACATCGGCTCCATGTTCTACGAGCAGTTGAGCGATATCCAGCCGACCAATGAAAGCGACGGCATGCAAGGCCGTGTTACCATCGTTGTTTTTGGAATTAACATTGGCCTTCTTTTTTAGCAGGAAGGAGACGGCTTCCCGGCGTCCTGCCAGGGCCGCGTTGTCCAAGGCGGTACCTCCATTGCCATCGCGGGCGTTGATATCCTGCTTGGCAAGATGTTGCCCAATAAGCCTAAGGTCCCCTCTCCTGGCTGCGGCCCAGAGGTTGTTATTGTTCCTGGGTGCTCCGATCACTGGCGGCGGGCCCGGTGCGCTTGCCCAGAGGGGCATCTCGTCACTAATTTCCTTGAGAATATCGGCTCGGCGGGAGGGAATAAAGCGACGGATTTCTCCTCGCGGCAAGGCTCGCTTTTGGGCGGGAGTCAGGTGTGGTTCGATCATGGCCTGGGCCCGATCAACTTCCGCCAGCAACGTTTTTTCGTCCCAATGCTTGTCGAGAAGTTCTTGCATGGTCCCCGCGTAGCGGCCTCGGGCGCTGGGCAACTGGTAAAGTCGGTGGGCAATCAGCCCCATGGTCTTCACAGAGACCGGCGCCCGGCGATCGACTCGCAACTTGCTGAACTTCTCGAAGAGTGCATCTGCGCCCCAGGGTAAAAAGTGAAACTTGTCGGTCTTCGGGTTCAAGTAAATGAAGAAGTTGTTGCGGTTACCGGAGTACCCGTCCCAGAAGCCAAGCAATCCTTCCACGGCCCAGAACTTATAAAAGGCATCCAGGTCAACCAGTTCACCAATCGCTTTCTCAAAATTGAAATCATTGGTTTCGATCTCGACAACGAGCAACATGTCGGTGCTTTCAGCCGATATGTTGATGGAATGAACTGCCAGAATGTTTTCCCCCCGGATCAGTTTGTCCCGGTGATTCGAGATATTAAACACCTCGTATTGCGTTGCCGACGGGTCACCATGGCTGGCCGTGGCCCGGGAATTCCATTGAAGTTGTGCTGGTGCATTGGCTGCAGCCACCCGGTGTCCGTTGAGATAGGCAACAAACCCGTCGTCATATTTCATCCGCAGGTTCAGCTCGCCCGAGGCAACTTGCTGAAGATCACTAATCTCGAACGGAAAACGCAGGTAGAGCGATGTGTTTTTTTTGTACAACTGTTCTTTGAAATCAAATGCTTCACTGATCAGGTCTTGGAAGCCGGTTTGGCTTTCAAAGCCCGCACCATTTTGACCGATGGTCCAACTGGAATCATCGAAGCCAGGCTTGGTCCACTGCTGGTAATGCTCTTGCCTGACAGCTGTCAGCTGTTCGCGGGTCGACTGCAATTGTGGCGCAACGCTAAAATAATAATCGCTGACGGCTTTTTTTTGAGCCGCGTCACGTTCTTTGAGTGATACCTTCAAGGCCACGAACAGGTTGGCTGGCAACGACTGCTGTTCCGTTTTGAAATAAAACCCTGATTCTCCAGCACCATTTACGATCTTGATCAGCAGCTGGTTCTCGCCGGCTGACAGCGTTAGTTCAACTTCGTCACGGTCCTGGTCAATCCCACGCTGGATCTTGTTTTCGAACTGGGTTTTTCCATTCAGCCAGACTTTGATGGCGTCATCGCTGCCAAGAGAAATAACCAGTTTCCTGGCTGCCAGCGCAGTAATCGTGCGAACAAAATACCTCGCGGCATTCGGTTGGCCACCCAGTCGAAGAGGCTTTCCGTCAACCAGTCGCTGTGGTCTGGCCCAGGAAAGCGTTCTCTCACCCACTTTATAAATCGCTGCCAGATCAACCTTCTTTTGTTCCGGTGGAAATGGTTTGTCGTAGGTCTCTTCAAATTTCGCAGTCTGAAATGGACCGATCATCGACCAGCGGGAAAGAGCGATTTGTTCACGAATAACTTTGGCTTCCCACTTCGCCTGCGCCGCGGCCAATGCGGGGGTTGGGGTGGTGAGGGTTTTCTTGATTTCGGCAATCGTTGCCGTCACGGATGACAACGATGGATCGACCTGGGCGCTGTCCCCCTGGTAGTCGGCCAGGTCCTTGTTACCACGCTGGGGATTATTTCGGGGTACCCAGGCTCGTCCGGTCGCATCTGATGTGAGGAGTTTATCCCCTTCTTCACCTTTTAGGACATCAATGAGTTGGAGAATCTTTTTTCGGGCGGCCTCGTCATCGCCGAACTTGTTCTCAAAGCTTCCTCCCCAGTCGGGAAAGAAATCGACGACAGTCCCTTCGTAGAGCGTACCTTGGTCGCTGCCGAATTCTCGTTTGAACAGTTGCTTGCGAACCGTTTCGACATGAGAATAAATCCCCAGGTTCTCGCCGTTGACTGTAATCTTGGCCAGTGCACAGCGGGGAGCCGGTGAACCGGCGGCATTAAAGAAGGCATAAGCCATAAACTGGCTCATGTGGCTGATATCCTGCTTGTTATTGTTAAACGTCAAGTTTGCCAAGCCGCCGACATTCGCCCCCTCGTCAACATGATTGAGCTTGATTTTGAGCGACGGTCGAGTCGAGCTTTGTGATCCGATAAATCCTTTTTTGCGAAGGCCCACGGTCGGGAATTTCGCCCCGTCAATCGTGACCTCGGCGTTGACATACGTATAAGGACCGTCAATTGGTTCGAATTGACGGTTTGGCGCCAGTGCCGTCCTGATGTTTCGGGACTGCATTCGAATGGTGTCCCAATCCTTTTGTTCAACGGTGATTTGAACATCCAGGACATGATCGCGTGGGAAAAGATCCTCTAAGGTCACCTCAGTACTAGTGGCCCGCTTGTCGCTCGCTTCCGTTTGTACGGCTTTGGGGGCAGTTTCTTTTTTGCATCCGACGGAGACGATAGACCATGTTGACAACACTACGACGAGTAGTCTCAGAAACCCGGTTGGTCCGGAAGGGCGTTGCGCCAGCCTAATAGACCCACATCGGCTAGGCAGAGTTTTGGTTCGTTTCATCATGATGTTATTCATTCCTCTGAATGTCTAAGACATTTCCCAACTGCCAATGGACATTTCGTCTGTCGGCAATCAGACTTTCGCTACATCGCATTTGTCGCTGGGTCGACAACCGACATTTTGTATTCCCAATTGTCCGTATCATCGCCATGCTTCATTTTGTCGCAATCACGGCTGCTTTTGGTGATTCATCGATTGTAGGGGGAAATTACGACGATTGCAGCCATGTCGGAAAGTCAAATCTTTTAGTTATTTCTAAATTGAAACAGAAGTTTCGGGCTTTTCGGGCCGCTCATTGATTCTTCACGGTCACCGGCGAAGCTGCTTTGCAGGCCGTCTCCGCAACATGGTTGATCAGGGAACTGCTGACTTCATCCGCTCGAAAAGTAGGCGAGTTTCAATCAGTTCGGGAACATCGCACAACAAGATTTCACTCAATGCGACAGAATATCAACCTGCTGGCAGACATCCAACGCTTCCGAGCAAACGATCCGATCGAGAGTGCGGCCACACCTCCGGCTACCTGGTACACCTCAAACTCATTTCATGACCTGGAAAAGAATTCTGTTTTCCAGAACCAATGGCTTTTCGTCGGCCGCCAGGATCAGTTGCAGGTGGCGGGCGATTATTTCAGTGGGACCTTCCTGGGATGGCCCTACGTGGTTGTTCTCGACGACGGAGATGTTCCACAGGCTTTCTACAATGTCTGCTCCCATCACGGAGCATGTGTGGCTTCAGGAGAGGGCACGGCCGAACAATTCGTCTGTCCGTATCACGGTTGGACATACGATCGACAAGGGACACTCATCCGAGCGCCCCAAGCCGGTGCACTTCAATCCCTGAAACAACGCAACCTGGACCTGAAGCCGATCCCGGTCAGCCAGTGGGGTCCGTTCATTGCCCTGCATTTTGGTACTCCCTCATCCTCGCTGGAAACGGACGTCGCGGGTTTGCTGGACACCTTCGTTGCCCATCCATTTGAAAACATCCAGTTTGTGCGGCGGGTCACTTACCAAGTCGACTGCAACTGGAAAGTATTCGTGGACAACTACCTGGATGGCGGCTACCACGTGGCGCACGTGCACCCTGAATTGACCGGCCAACTGGATATCTCGTCCTACAACCGCACCCTGGGCGAACGGTGGTCAATGCAATCCTGTGCGGCCACCTCAGGCAACAGCAGCGATTCGTCAGGGGACTCTGCCCATCGCGTCGGCCAACACGCGGACTACGCGTGGATTTACCCCAATTTCATGATCAATCGGTACGGCCCCTGGATGGACACGAACACCGTCATCCCTCTGTCCTTTGACTGTTGCCTCGTCATTTTCGATTACTACCACGAAGGCCCCCTCGAGACCGGTTTCCTGGAACAATCACTGGTCGCGTCTGACCAAGTTCAGCAGGAAGATATCGAGATCTGCAACCGAGTCCAGGCGGGTCTCGACTCAGGGGTTTACGACCAGGGTGTGTACGCTCCCGGATTCGAAGCACCGATGCTGCATTTTCATCGACTTCTGCATGCCGACTTCCAGTCGCAATAGCACTCTCACCGGCCGCCCGCGGTGACAACATCCCGCCTTACGGAACGCGCAAGTGATCCAGGCCTGCGAGCGAGATGGTGGTCACATCAAGGAACGGCCCGTCACGCCCGGCGACCTGGCGGCCACGATTTATCACACATGGATGTCTCGCTGGACGCCACGTATCACCGGGGCGGGGTTCGCCGTAGTGGGACGGACCGCTGGCCAGCCTGGCTCGATGTTTCGTTGGGCCGCTGCTGGCAACCTGCCTCACTCAGACTGCGACAGCGGTCGGTCGAAGCGGCTGCCGTCGGCGAACTGGATGTCGAGATGCTTGGAGTTGAGCCGGAAGCCGCTGATCTGCTCAACCAGCCCGATAGCCAGTCCACGGGCAGATTCGTCTTCTTCAGAACCCACCGCCCTGGCCCACCGCTGATCGACGGTGTGGCAGAAGCAGAGACGGGTGCCGTCAACCAGCGTGAGAACCGCCTCGGAGAACGTCGTGTTGACTTCCGAACTGGTGAGTTGTCGGACGAGTTGATCAGCGGTGTTCATTGGTGAGGCCGCGAGTTGTGAGCCAGTTCATGGTCTCCGAGTTTCGCGTCTGGGAACTCACGTGGCCAGTGTCCGTCGCCGTCAAACAGAAAGTTGTGACGCTGACGATGTTCTGCGAAAGACAAAACCGATCAAGCAGGTGCGTGTTCTGGTAAAAGTTGTCGAGCAATCCTTCTATGCTATGCTCTTGCAGCGGCTGTTGCAGCGGCAGCGGCAGCGGCTGCGGGGCGGTAAGTTGGACAGCCGTGTCGCGAAGCTGAAGTTACAGGACCATGGGGTTCCAATCTGGTATCGCTCGGTTCGGCTACGGACGATTCCAGGGCCAAGAAGCTGGCGAGCGAGAACATCCGGCCACAGGAAATCACTCCGAAGGATCGAGCTGCGGAGTTGAAGAAGCTGAAGGGGATCCTCGACAGGAGAAACACCGCGGCTCGGAAAACCAAAACAGTGAAGCACCAGGAGGAGACGGCGCCGTGATTGGTTGGCTGGGTTGGGGCACTGGGGACTCCGTTTCTGAGCCTGGGGAGATATGATGCGAGTTCTGATTCCGTTGCTGCTTGTCGTGGGGTTGACTGGTTACCCTGCCGACCAACCTTCGTTTACACTCAAGGAAAACCCGGCCCTCGCCGTGCGTGGGCATGTCCATCTGGACGCAAAGCCGGTCGTCAGCGGCGTCGATGACAAGGCGGTAACCCTCGGAAATACTGAGCCGGCCGCAGAAGCCCCCAGCCCGACAGCGAGGGCTTCCGGAAAGAAACGCTGGCTCAGCCAGGCCGGTTTCGGACTGATGTTTCACTACGAAGTGTTTTCGAATCACACCTCGGCGTCCTACAACAAGGTCATCGAGTCCTTCAAGGTGATCCCATTTGCCGATGCGGTCGAAAGCACGAAAGCACGCTACGTGATCTTCACCGTCGGTCAGCATTGGGGAAAATACTGTGCGCCAAACGCCACATATGAACGCTTACTGGGCGTTAGAGCAGGGGCCTGGACTTCGAGACGCGACCTGATTATGGAGATCGGCAAGGAACTCAAGCGACGAGACATCAGGCTCATTCTCTACATGACAGCCCGCGCACCCATGCGGCACTACAAGATCATCAAGGCGATGGGCGATGCCCTTCCCACCATCAACGGCAAGCCAGCCGGCCCCGGCGTCAACACGATGTCTCACCCCCGAAAGGTGAAGGGATTCAGACGCAGTGAGAACCAGGCTCCGCCCCCGACCTTCCTCAAGAACTGGGGGAGCGTATGTGGCGAATGGTCCACTCGCTATGGCAGCCTGGTCTCCGGATGGTGGTTTGATGGTTACAAGATGGAGATGAAGAACGCCTACCAGGGGCTGAAACAACACGAGTACAACATCGACACCTGGGTCACGGCGGTACGTTCGGGCAATCCGGATACCGAGTTGGCATTCAACGCTGGCGCACATCCGATTCTTTCGCTGTGCACCCGCGGCAGACTCTGTCCCCACCAGACTTTCACGGCGGGGGAAAACCACGGCTTCCACCAACGAACCAAGAAAGGGACTGGGAAACTCCTGACTCCTCGGAACTTCCCTGCACCCGATGGGGTCATCTGGCATCTCCTGTTACCTCTCAGCAAGGGCTGGGGGGCAGGTGTGACATCCCGATTTGATGTGGACACGCTGAAGGACCGGATTGGCCTCATCAATAACCAGGGCGGCGTTGTCACACTGGACGTCCCGGTCTCGTCCGACGGGAAGATTCCTCGCGGAATCCTGGAGGTTCTGCAGAAAGCGGGCCCGGAAATCCAGACGCCCAAGGATCGAAGGTCACGTCCGCCCGAGAAAAGACTGTAAAACCAATCTCGCTGACAAGATGCCTGGGAAGGTAAACACCCTTCCGGCCAGGATCTACCGGTATTTTACAACTAACACTTTAAACGAACCAATAATAATTCAAGCAGGACACTAACTCCCCATGATTCGCACTCCTCTATTACCCACTATCCTTCTCGTCGTAGTACCGCTGTGCTCTCAAGCTGCAGACCGACCAAACATACTCTGGATCACCAGTGAGGATAACGGCATCTCCTGGGTGAGTTGTTACGGCAGTAAGAATGCAAAGACGCCCAACATCGACCGCCTCGCAAAGGAAGGCTTCCGCTACACCCATTGTTTCGACAATGCGGCAGTCTGCGCTCCGACCCGCGCCACCTGGATCACGGGACACTATGCAATCTCGATTGGAACTCAGCCGATGCGCAGTCGCTACCTGATTCCGCATGACAGAATCCCCTACTACCCCGACCTACTGCGGACAGCAGGCTACCATGTCGCCAACAGAGGTAAGACGGATTACAACATTGGGGGTCGTGATGACCGGGGGGTCTGGAGAATCGATGGCAAAGTTCCCAGACGCCAACCCGAACAAAAGTTCTTTCAGATTCGCAACATTAACGACAGCCACGAGAGCCGGGCCTTCCCCAAGAAGGACGTACAGGTGAAGACCGACCCGGCCAGGATGGTCCTGCACTCCTACCATCCCGATCTTCCGGAGATGCGGATGACCTATGCCACCTACACCGATGCCGTTCAGAGGATGGATGCCAAGGTGGGAGCAATCCTCTCGCAACTTAAGGAAGACGGACACGAGGAAGATACAATTGTCGTCTACTGCTCCGACCACGGCGGTGTTCTGCCTCGCAGCAAGCGATTCCTCTATTCGAGTGGGATCCACTGCCCACTCATCGTTCGGATTCCTGAAAAATGGAAACACTTCTGGCCGGCACAAAAGCCGGGAATGACGGTGGACCGCATCGTGAGCTTTGTCGACATGCCCAAGACCTTCCTGAGCCTTGCCGGTGCCAAAGTCCCCAGGAGCTACCAGGGCAGAATCTTCCTGGGAGACGGAATCGAGGAGGCCCCCAAGTACCATCTGAGCTTCCGGGAACGGGCCGACAATTGCGCCGATATGGTCCGTGGAATGCGGGACCACCGCTACGCCTATATCAGGAACTACATGCCCTGGGCCCCCAACGGACAGCGTCTCGATTACATGTGGACCATGGCCGGAACACGGGCGTGGGAGAAACACTACCAGGAAGGCAAGTGCGACGAAGTGACCGGTCGATTTTTCAAACCAAGACCGTCCGACGAGTTCTACGACACGGTGACAGACTTCGACAACGTCAACAACTTGATAGACGATCCCGGGCACAAGGCCAGGATTGCGGAGTTGAAGCAGGCCATGCGCAAGAAGCAATTGGAACTGTTCGATTCCGGACTTCTCCCTGAAAACATGCGACTGCGCCGTGCCCAGGACAATGGGATGACTATCTACGAAATGGTTCGGGATCCCAAATTGTATCCCCTAAAGAAGTACCTGGACTTCTCAGACGTGGCCCTGTCACGGGATCCAGACAATCTCGACCGATTGCTCAAGGCAATGAAGGATCCGGACGAAGGTATTCGCTACTGGGCCACCTGCGGGCTGTTTCTCCTCAAAGACGAGGCCAGGCCTACGGTCAAGACCCTGGAGAATGCACTCGCTGACGAATGCACCGAGGTGCAGATGATGGCAGCCTGGGCAATGCACCGGCTTGGTTTTGAATCAAAAGCGAAGGCGACTCTGGCCACGGTGGAAAAGGTGGCCAGGAAGGACAAGCCCCTCTTCGAATCCGTACACCGATGGATGAACGCCATCCATCCGACAAATGGCGGGAAATGAATTGGAATATGAAACAACTACTCTCCATCAGTATTCTATTCATTGCCCCACTCCTTACGGCAGCAGATTCCCTGCCATTGCGACGGCGTTGACCTGTTTCCGTTTCTGAACGGCGAGCGCAACGGTGATGCGTTTCAATAATCTGTTCTGGCTCAACAATCAAACCCAATGACGCCGTCCGCTGGCACCTGGTCGCAGTCCGCTGGCGTGACTGGCGGCTCTACGAAGGATTGGTGATCCGCCAGGAATGCGATCCTGCACAGGGAACTTTGCCAGTATTGGTTTATTCATCGACGGGCCTTCATTGCCACACCAGGCCCACTGTGAGCCATCAGGAGCGGACCGGTGGTGCTTTTTTGAGTATGGATCTCTCGATTGAAGCCACTGCCTGCCAACTCTGCTGTAGACTACTCCAGTATCACGACCCCGCGACCACGAAACGAACCACCTGGTTCCGGCGACTGAGCACCGACAAGCACAAGACCGTGGATAACAACGGCTTGAAATGGACAATGTTGTGGTGCGTCAGTTGTCACGATCACCGTAAAGGAAATACCCTGTCGCGGTGGGAACGTCACAGCCGACTACAGACTCTGTCAAATCAACTTCAGCTCTCCAGTTTCCGCAGATTCAGAAAGGCCATTTCATGCCGATGCCATTCCGGACTCGTTGTTTGCCCACCGGTGTGTGTGCCCTTCTCTTGCTTGTGGCAGCTGTTGACCTGCCCTCTGCCGTAAAGTTGACAGTTGAACCGGATCGAAAGACATCCCTGTATGCCGTGGGAGAAACAGCCACCTTCACCGTACGTGTCACCGACGATGGCCGACCGGTTTCTACGGGTTCCTTGTCGTACATCGTGAACAACTTCCTGGACATCCTCGTCCCGCGTTCTCAACTCGAGTTGTCCGCAAAAGGAACGACCATCCCGTTCAAGTCAACAAAAGCCCAATTCCTCAGTTGTGTGGTGACCTATTCACCGGCCACGGGCAAACCAGTCACCGCAGCGAGCTCGGTTGGATTCTCGGCACTCAAGATCAAACCTGGCCTGCCGGTCCCTGACGATTTTGACCAGTTCTGGAAAGCCCAGAAAGAATCCCTGGCCCGTGAAAAGATGCAGGTTGAAATGACTCCGGTCACCTCG
The DNA here is from genome assembly GCA_963694825.1 of Planctomycetota bacterium. Classification (GTDB taxonomy): domain Bacteria; phylum Planctomycetota; class Planctomycetia; order Planctomycetales; family Planctomycetaceae; genus UBA8437. Next base: position 11,254 of record CAVOEV010000006.1, on the reverse strand, counting down.
ACTGACCCGCAGGTCGAGAGCTTTGATCTCCAGGTTTCCTGTTTGGGAGATGCTCCCGTTTCGGGATACTATTCGCGACCACTACGCTCCAGCGAAAAGAAACACCCCGCCATTCTCTGGGTTCACGGAGCTGGTGTTCGAGGTTCGTCCCTGGGCAATTCCGTCAACGGCGCACGCGAGGGAATGTTGTCACTGGACATCAATGCACACGGACTTCCCAACGGAAAACCCAAGGAGTTCTATGCCAAGCAGGCCCGGGGACCATTGGCCAATTATCGCCACGCCGGACGAGAGTCCCGGGACACGATCTATTTCCGAGGAATGTACCTGCGGATTGTCAGGGCCATTGATTTCCTGGCCGCTCAACCGCAATGGGACGGACGGAACGTGATTGTGATCGGCCATAGCCAGGGTGGCGGACAGGCCCTGGCTGCCGGCGGGATTGATCAACGTGTCACGGCAATTGCCACGGGTGTTCCCGCCTTGTGTGACCATGGCGGTCGTGAGACCGGGCAAATAAACGGTTGGCCGAAGATCGTCCCCTATGACGGCAACGGACAACCCAACAAAAAGGTGCTCCAGGCATCCCGGTACATTGACGCGGTGAACTTCGCCAGTCGCTGCAAGGCGAAGGCCATCATGAGCGTTGGTTTTGCTGACTCAGTTTGCCCGCCCTCGAGTTGCTACGCCGCTTTCAATCTGTTGCAGGGCGAGAAGACCATCATCAATGAACCCAAGATGGGCCACGCTGCACCAGCACACATCAAGAAGGCCTTCCTTGAGTTCGCGAAACGTTCGGTGAAGTAACTCCAGCACCACGGTCGACGCCGACTGGAATTGGCCGCGGCGATCTTCACCTGTCCCCTCACCACAGTTATTGAGCCAGTCGATGAAATGTGTGCTGCGGCTAGTGATCCTGTGCGCTCTGTCTGCGACCGGCACAGCCACCGAACCGGAATGGAACCAGTTTCGCGGCGGTCACGGTGACGGCACATCGACGGCAACTGGCATTCCCACGACGTGGAGTGAAACGAGCAACGTCGCCTGGAAAACGGCAATCTGGGGCAAGGCCTGGTCGTCTCCAGTGACATGGAAGAATCGGATCTGGCTGACGACGGCGACCGTGGATGGACACCGCCTGGCCGTGATCTGCCTGGACCGAAACACCGGAACAGTCCTTCACGACAAGACCGTCTTCAAGCCGGTGAAACCGCAGTACTCTCACCCGTTCAACAGCTACGCATCATCGACGCCGTGGGTTGAAGACGGACGGGTCTACATCCACTACGGCAGCCTCGGAACCGCCTGCCTCGATTCCGACACGTGCGAGGTCATCTGGAAACGAAATGACCTGCCATGTGATCATTTCCGGGGCCCCGCTTCCAGTGTCTCGATCCACGGCAACCTGCTGTTTCTGCCGTTCGACGGCTCGGACCTCCAATACGTCGTCGCGCTCGACAAGCAGACCGGAAAGACTCTCTGGCGAACCGATCGCAACGTTGACTTCGGCGGAAAGGGTGGCGCCCACAGAAAGGCCTTTGGCACTGCTCGCGTGATCATCCACCGGGGACGTACACAGGTCGTCGTTCCCGGCGCGATGGCCACAATGTCCTACGATCCCACCAGCGGCAAGGAACTCTGGCGAGTCATCCACGGCGGAGCCAACGCCAGTTGTCCACCGTTGTTTCAAAATGGCGTGCTCTATTTCAACAGCGGCGATGTGTCCAATAAACTCCTGGCCGTCCGACCCGATGGCCACGGCGACGTCACGAACACCCACGTCAACTGGTCAACGATGCGAGGTGTTCCATCTCGGCCGTCGGTGCTGCTCGTCGATCAGTCTATCTACATGGTCAACAACACCGGAGTCGCTTCCTGCGTGGACATCGCGACCGGCGAAACCCGCTGGACCACCAGGCTCACTGGCAAGTACTCTGCTTCGCCGATTCTTGTCGGCGATAGGATTTTCTGTCTCGAGGAGGAACGGGGCATCTGCCACGTCTTTACTGCCAACCCACGCGGCTATCGTCGCGTGGCCACCAACACGCTCGACGGCAGCTTCATGGCTTCGCCAGCCGTCTCTGGCCGGCTGCTGATCCTGCGCAGCAGAACACACCTCTACGGGATAGCCGAACAAGTTCTGTGTGGTATGTCTCGGTGACCACTTGCCGCCCACGACCACCCAGGATCTTCAACGACGACGTCGGCATGATCCTGTTAGGACTCAACCCGCCGGTTCACACCCCGACGGAATCCTGATACGAATTCAGCTCGATCTTCGGCGTGTCGGCCACGTTGACCCACACGTGAACGTGCGGGTTGCCGCGGAAGTACCAGACGAACGAGGGGCCTTCCAGACGCCAGTTATCCCACAGACCGTCGGTGCCGAGGTCGCCCTCTTTATAGAACGCCAGATGGCAGGCATCGAGACCGCCCTGAGTCTTCAGGCAGCGAGTCACCTCGTCACGGTCGGACTGGCGAAAGGGCTCCAGTAGCAGTTTCAAAACCGACTGCATGTGTTCTTTCTGGTCCGCCGACATTTCGGTCACAGGGATTCCGTGGAACCTGCCCTTCGGGCCGCGGAACCCGACCAACTCTTCGGTGGGCATGCCCCTGGTCACCAACGCCTGCAAGCGTTGTTTGCCGTTGAACATGTCGTACAACCTGTTCGCCGCCAACGCCTGGTGCCAGAAGACGTTTCTGGGATGATTGGGCTTTTCGAAGATGGCTTCGCCTTCGTGCGCGTAGAGAATCGGGCCGCCGAAGGCGACGTGGTCGGCGCTGTTGCCGTCACAACGCAACGTCATGTGGCGTGAGGCCAGCACGAATTCGAACTGGTTCGTCCCCGGTTGACCGAAGACGGCGATCGACTGCTGTCGGCCAAAACCGCCGACGTCGTCCTTGAGCTGTTGATCCCACCGCTTCCTCCAGCCCGGATGTGTCATACCGTCGAAGATGCCGCGAATCAACGATTGCTGCTCGGCGCTGAAGAAGCCACTTTTGATCGACGGTTTCGTGATCTTCCAGTTGTTCTCGATCCGCGTCCTCAGCAGTCCGCGTGCCGGATCGACGTAATTCCAGTCGAAGCAGACCGCCTGTTTCTGTTTCTCGCTGAAGGTGTCATACAGAGTCTTGACCAGCGTCTCGGGCGTCTTCACCTTCAGGATGCCGGCGGCCGCGGTCTCTCTCGCCAGCAGCGGAATGCCCGCAGCGGTCAGGGCCAGCGTCCCTGCCTGTTTCAAAAATTCACGACGGTGCCCTGGAGCGTGATCGGTCGAATGCCTGGAGCTGCCGTTGATTTCGGATGCCATCGTTCGATCTCCGCAGGTTGAGGGGGATTGTCACGAAATCACGATCGGCATGGTAGCACCGCCGCTCCCGTCCTGTTCCCCTGTAGCCCTTGCTTGAGTTGAATTTGAAGCGGCGACTTGTGCGGCGGCGGTTCCCGGCCCGCCAGCTAGCGGATGTACCCGTCCAGCCAACCCCGGGAACCCTGCGGTGGCACCTTGTCAGCCACGTCGGTCCCTGTCGCCAGGGTGAAAGCGACCGCGAACGGGAATCTGCCCTTGGGTGCCCCGGCAGTGTACCGGCCGTGACCCCAGAACAGGCCCTTGACGACGACGTCGAAACGGGTCACCCGGCCGTCCTTGCTTTCGACAAAGCCCCGGAGATCGGCTTGATAGCCGCGATCACCGGACGCCGTCTGCAAATGGAGAGTCCCACGCAACTGCCCGCCCTTGAGGCTGACGTCGAAACTGCGGATCTCCTCCGGCTTCCACATCGGAGGCTCGCCGCGGGTGTTGTCAATCAGATGGAACCGTGCGAGACGCTGCTTCAGGCTCTCCTGGAGTCGTCCACCAACCAGCGATTGATGCTCATCGCGGCGCACCCACAGGTTGTCGCGGCCCAGAGACTGCTGGAACATCAGCCGCCACTTGTCGTCGGTCTCCGCATAACCACCCAGCACCTTCGACGTTACGCGAATGACAAGTCCACCCTCGGGTGGAATCCGAACGTACTTCGCATCGGGCTTGCCGCGGGTAATCGGCCGAACATTCACAGGACGAAAGTCGACCAGCGCCTGATGCAACATCCGCTGCACCCGATCGGAGCCGCGGTTGTTGTTGAAGCCCAGAAAGCGTCCGTCGGCCGTTGCCACGTAGAGCCCCTGCGTCGTGCCTCGACCGACTTTCCTCGGCCCCTGGTTGGCAATCTTCTGATAGAAACGCCCCTCGGCATCCTGCTGCCGGCGCTGGTAGGCCTGGTCGATGGCGACGGGGATGAACTTTGTCTTCAGGAGCTTGACAACCCTGGGATCGCTGAACGTCGACGCACGGTCGAGCACGCCGTTGTTTCACGTGCAGCCCAGCGGATGACCGTCCATGGCCCAGACAAATATCGGCTTTTTGTCGCGAGCAGCAACTCGCTGAGCCTCCAGCAGTGACACCTTCCAGGGAATCGTGCGCCAGACCTCATCCTGCCGTGGCTGAAGTTGCCGATGCAACACGCGGAATTCCGAAACGGGCAGCGAGTCCGCAGCAAACACGGCGAAGACCAGCAGCATCAGTTTCATGGCATGGCACCTGTGCGAAGGACGACCGGCTGCGTTTGAATCCCCACGATACCGACGTGTGCCGGCGGAAGGCAACAGGGCCACATCACCGAATTGCCATTCAGCGATGTCCCCTCGGGATGATGCCCTGCAGTTGGCCCGCAACAGCGACATCCTTGGTGATTCCGTTCACCGCAGTGGTCACTGGAAGCTGTCATTTGCGAGCCGGTCCCGGACTCTTGCCGCGAATCTCGGCCTGGAATTCGAGCTCCTGCTGTCTTTCAAGTACGCCCCGGATCCGGAAGCAGATCTGTTCCAGTTTCTCGGAGAGGTCCTTTGTCCCCGCGGGATCGTCCTCGTGGTTGAACAGCCGATACGTCGTCGTCTTACCATAGGTCACGACGAGTTTCCAAATGCCTTGTCGGACCTCGACCCGCTTCCCGGATCGGGCCAAAGAATGAAAGGTATCTCCGTTGGCATTCCCGGTCAGCAACGGCCAGGTCGTGGGACCGGAAAACCCGGCTTCGTCGTTCTTCTCTGGCCCCCTGAGCACGTTGTCTACACCCGCATCCGCAACGCCGTCCACGCTGGCGGCGCTGTCCTTGGGATTGCTGGAAATGGCCGTGTTGCCATGCACGCGAGCCGGATCCGGTGGTTTCCGCACGATGATCGATGGACCCTCGAAAGAGCGGGTGACATTGCCGAGTGCCGTAACATGTGAGCCACTGGCATTGACGGCATTTCGGTAACCCTCGACATGATTGCCGGACGCAGTGACATGCGAGCCTTTCCAGACCCAGATCGCTGAACCCTGGCCAAGACCTTTCCCGTAAAAACGGTTTCCGATGACCTGGACGTTTCCCTGGACCAGTACACCCGCCACGCCGCCGCCGCTGATGCTGTTGTACGAAACGACACCCCGTGATCCTCCCTTGACTGCCACCAACGGCGGGGCGCCCCCGCCGGTCCGCAACAGCGTGTTTCCGTGAATCAACCCCGTCGCGCCATCGGGAAGACCGACCGCCACGAGTCGGTTCTCCAGACATCGGTTGCCGATGATCACGGCAGTCGTCTGCTTGTCGCGGACCCCGATGCCCGCCATCAGGTTCTCGCGAGCCTCGTTATCGACAATCACCGGTCTTGCCCCTCGCCGGTTCCCGAATCCGGCCATCCGGTTCTTGAAGGACCGGTTGCCGCGAATGACCGGTGCCGCTCCCTCACGGGATCCGACACCAGCCATCTGGTTGTCATGGCAGTCGTTATCGACGATCACCGGCTTAGCACCCAGCCTCGACCCGATGCCTGCCATCTCGTTGTGATGGCAGCGATTGCCACGAATCACGGCGACTGCGTCCTGCTGCGTTCCGATTCCCGCCATCAGATTCTCGAAACACTCATTGTCCTCGATCACGGGCCGCGCCCCTTCACGCGCCCCGATGCCGGCCATCTGGTTCCGGTAGCAACGGTTCCCTCGGATGACCGGTGCCGCACCGAGCCGTGAGCCGATGCCTGCCATCTCGTTCTCGTAGCACTCGTTCCCCTCGATCACCGCCCGTGCGCCATCACGTGAGCCGATACCGGCCATCCGGTTCTTGAAACAGCGATTGCGACGGATGATCGGCCGCGCCCGGTCCCGGTTGCCGATTCCTGCCATCTGGTTCCCGTAGCAGGTGTTGTCCTCGACAATCGGCTGCGTTGACTCGCCGCTTCGAATCCCGATTCCGGCCCGGCGGTTGGCGTAGCACTTGTTTCCACGCACGACCGGAGACGAGCCCTCGCTGATTCCGATTCCCGCCCGGACGTTGCCGTGGCAGGTGTTGCCAATCACCAGTGGACTGGCATCGTTGTGACCGATTCCGGCATAGAAATTCTCGAAACAGACGTTGCCCTCGATGACCGCCGCTGACTTCTTCATCGAACCGATCCCGCCGCCCATGTTGCGATAGGTGACGTTCCTGAGAACATGAGGCGACACCCGTTTGCCCTCAGCACCGGTGATCGCAATTCCCGTGTAACCAACGTGATGAACGATGTTGTCCCTGACCGTGCAACGTGTGATTCCCACAACAGCAATCCCGGCTGTTCCAGCTACGCCGATATGCTCGTGAGATTGCTCCTCACCCAGTGTCGCGTGGTGCTTTTTCCAGAGAGCGTCGTCGTACTTGCCGACACCGGTGACCGTGAATCCATCCAGGGTCGAATCCTCGGCCATGACGACCCCGGCTCCCGAAGCCTTCTCGAAGTTGCCGTCGATAATCGTCGTCTCGGCACGCTTCAAGCCACGCGTTCCCCCAGCATCATCTCCCGCACTCTTGAGCGCGACCCCCGTTTTCATGCGAATGCGTTCGCGGTAGGTCCCGGGGCCGACGATGATACTGTCACCCGGCATGGCTGCGTTGACAGCGGCCTGGATCGTCCGGTGATCCTCCGGCACCCGGATCGTAGCGGCCAACACCGAATTGCTGACCAGGGCCACGTACAGGAACGACGGAATGATGAAGAGAGGTTTCAGCAGACTCATTTCCTGGATTCCTCGTTGCACTACAGGTGACGGCACGCAGTTTGACAAGCCGTGAATCAGCACTGCATGAGTCACACGGTACCACAACGGCACCCCCCAATTCCCGCCCCGCCCCTGCCCCCGCCCCACAAAAGCCCAATGTGGATGCACTTCGGCTGCATCTCGGACGTCGCGGAATCCACTTGCAGTGATCCGGGAACACGGGTTAAAGGCAGATCACATCCACCTGTTTGCGAATCGGCCACGGCCCCTTCAGCCGCTCGGCGGTGCGGGTTTCACCCGGTCATCCCAATCTACTGTCTTGGAAACCTCTTCTAGGGACCGGACGACTCGCGTTCATCTGCCAACAGGCTGGAATGAGTGCCACGCCCGATTAGACTGTGGAACCTCCCTTGAAGGCGGGTTCTTGGTCCGCGAACAATACTAGGCAAGCGTCACACAAACTCCGCGCAAGAGGAATGCTCGATGAGACGAAGCATAGCCGGGACCTTCATTGGGGCCATTGTACTGGCGTCGCTGTTGGCGACCTCCGCGGAGGCCGAATTTCGTCGTCCCAATGTCGTGTTCTTTCTGGTCGATGACCTGGGCTGGCGTGACCTGGGATGTTACGGCAGCAGTTTCTACGAGACGCCGAACATCGATCGCTTTGCAAAACAGGGCGTTCGGTTCACGCAGGCGTATGCGGCTTGCCACGTCTGTTCGCCGACCCGTGCCAGCATCATGACCGGAAAGTACCCGGCCAGGCTTCAGCTGACCGATTGGTTACCCGGTCGAAGAGAATTCCCTTTTCAGAAGTTGAAGAACGCGAAGATCCACCAACATCTGCCTCACGGCGAAGTCACGATCGCCGAGGCGCTCAAGACACACGGGTACCGAACGGCACACATCGGAAAATGGCACCTGGGAGAAGAACCGTTCGGTCCACGACAGCAGGGATTCGACATCCAGGTGCCGCTATGGAACAAGGGCTGGCCCAAGGCTGGCTACCACGCCCCGTTTCAACTCGATGGCCTCGAGGACGTGGCGGGAGACTACCTCACCGACCGGTTGACCGATGAGGCCGAGAGGTTCATCGAAGCCAGCAAGGACCGGCCCTTCTTCCTTTACCTGGCTCATTTCGCCGTCCACGATCCCATCCACGGACGAAAGGACCTTGTCGGCAAGTACCAGGACAAACTCGATAGGCATCCGCCGTCCAGGGGGCCCGACTTCGTATTGGAAGGCAACCCGGATACTGTGCATCCGTTGTCGAAGAAAGAACTGACCGCCCGCCTGCATGATCCCGTCTGGTCGGGCTTCCGCGTCCTGCCCGATCGCTTTGTCAAGATCAAGCAAAACCAGGACAACGTTCAGTTTGCTGCCATGGTGGAGGCGGTCGATGAGAGCCTTGGCCGGCTGCTCACCAAGCTCAAGGAACTCGATCTCGAAGACAACACAATCGTGATCCTGTTCTCCGACAACGGCGGAATGTCCGCCGGGAACTTCGGGAATCCCAGGCGGGTCATTGCACCCGGTCGCCTGGACCGGGCCTTTTCGACATCCAACCTGCCACTCCGCGGTGCCAAGGGCTGGCTCTACGAGGGCGGAATTCGCGAACCACTGATCGTCAAGTGGCCTCACGAGGGGCAGCAGGGAAAGGTCTGTGATGTGCCGGTGATCAGCACGGACTTCTTTCCGACAATCCTGGAGATGGTCGGCCTGCCGCCGCAGCCGAAGCAGCATGCCGATGGAGTCAGCATCGCGGAGTTAGTCAAGGGGGCCGGGACGCTCAACCGAAAAGCCCTCTTCTGGCACTTTCCGCACTACAGCAATCACGGCATGCAAAGTCCCGGCGGTGCCGTCCGTGCCGGGGACTACAAGCTGCTCGAGTACTTTGAAAACAACACCGTGCAATTGTTCAACCTGAAGGAGGACATCGGCGAGCAGAACGACCTGGCCGAGACCAAGCCGGGGAAGGTCGCCGAATTACAGACGCTGTTGAAGGCTTGGAGGAAGGAGGTCCACGCCCGGATGATGCTGCCCAACCCGCATTACGTTCCCGTGAAACTACGATGAGAACAGGCTGACCACCATTGGAGACGACAACCACACTGCGGGGTTGCTGGTGGAGTGAGATCGTTTAGACCCCAACAGGGCAAGCCGCACAAGAGGGGCTCGATTCGAGGGAGAATCGCTAGTGCCCGCTGACCGAACTGACATCCGACATTGAAGTTCATAGACGGCAGAGTATTTTGACCCAACGGGAGTTGGGTCCACTCAGATCTTTCCGTCCAAACCCATCTGATGATACTTGTGGGTGATCTTGTCCTGGTTTTCCAGAAGCCAGTCAATCGAGGGTTCGTTGTGCATGGCTTTATGAATTGCCTGAGCCATCGCCTTACGGTGGATGTCGAACAACGCTTTGTGGTCAAGGTTGTCGTCGGTAATCACTCCAGGGTTCAACCACACGCTGCAGATGATTCCCAGGTCGTTGACTTGGTCTTTGGGCAGATCACCAGCGCGAACCGCATCCAGCACACCATTGGCGATCGCAGCCTGGACAGTTCCCATCAGAATGTTGGTGTATCGGCTGTTCTTGACCGTCACCTTGCTAACGCACAACGTCACAGGACGAACCTGGATATCGGTATTCAGGATGGCAAACACCTTCGAGTGCCCCATCGATTGATCACCTGTCAAAGTCGCCAGCGCGGTGCCGACTGGTCCATCGAGTTCTCCGATCACCACTTCCGGTTCTGCAGCAGTGAAGGGCGGGCCGCCGGCAACCAGGGCTTCGCCAGTGCGGAAAATGATGCGATCGGACATGGAGATAGAGCTTTCAAGACGGTTTCTGAAAAAGTTACACAGCGATGATTACATGATCATCCAACGGCCGAGCTAACCTACCGGCATGTAATTCGGCATGCAAGCCGATGTCTCCACGCTCCACACCCCGTAGGGTCAAAAACAGTCCGCCGAAGTCCAAACCGCTTTCGGTATTGGGATTGCGACCAAGCAGATTCTCGTATCCCAGCCGCTTGAACTAACTTGATTCAACACGGAAGTTGGTCGTCATCAGTTCTTCCGTGGATGGAGCTTCAATTTTTCGCTATCCCTGCTCGGGGTTCCTGCGAACAGACGACCGCCCGGGTTAACTCGCCAGTGGCGGCGGGCGACTTTTTCGTCGGGCCACACATTGGGCTGATGAGACGGTTGTCGTTGGGCCGGCCGAATAGCTGTCTGGGCGAGTTTGACGAGGCCTTCGTTCACACCTCATCGACCCACTCGTCCCAGTAGACGAAGCTCTCGTCACCGTCACCACCAACCAGCGTGTCGTTGCCGCCGCCGCCCCGGACCGAATCGGTCCCGTCGCCACCATCCAGGCGGTCGTCGTCACGAATGTGGTCGGTGGCGGCCTTGCCATCGTCACCCTGCAGGATGTCGTCGTCGGCCGACCCGAAGAGAATGTCGTTCCCCTCGCCACCGACCAGCGTGTCGTTGCCACTACGGCCGTACAGTTCGTCGTCGCCCGTCCAGCCGCTCAGCCGGTCAGCCTGCGTACCGCCATCGAGGAAGTCGTTGTCGGCACCGCCATTGAGAACATCCGCACCACGCATTCCCTGTAGCGTGTCGTCGCCGTCGCCGCCGGTGATCGAGTCGTCACCCGAACGACCGTTGAGCATGTCGTTGCCCGCTCCGCCCTTCAGCGTGTCGTCACCCCCCACGCCGATGATGGTCACGTCGCCACTGAAGGACGACGCGTCCAGGAGGTTGTTGCCGTTGCCGCCCTTGAGGTAGGCCGTCTCGATGTTTTGCACGCCGTCGCTGCCCAGTCCACCACTCAGGGCGGTGTCCGACAATGTCATGTCGACATTGCCACGTTCGTACAAGCGGTCGGTTCCGTCACCGCCGTCCAGGGAGTCGTTGCCGCTCTCACCGGTCAGGACGTCGTCACCATCGCCTCCGATCAGGTTGTCGTGGCCGATGCCGCCGTTGAGCTTGTCGTTGCCGTCCCCACCGACCAGCGTGTCGTAGTTGCCTCCCTGGCCTCGCAACACATCGTAGGTGTAACCATCGGTGCCCGGATCGATGACCGAGATGCCCCCGATGATCAGGTCGCGACCCGAACCGCCGAAGATTCGGTCGTACCATCCACCACCGGTCAGCGTGTCGTTGCCGCCGGAACCGTTCAGAAACGCACG